>CAVVLG010000001.1:0-10081 GCA_963749085.1 Candidatus Adlerbacteria bacterium
TGATATTTTTTCCATTAACTCGAAAATTTCTACTATCGCGAAGATATTGCCGCCGGGGTCTAATCCCCGGTGGTTTTTTAATTTTTTAGGCCCACTCCCCTTTTGAAAAGCACAAGAATCACTGTGAGAAAGACAATGGTCAGGCCAATAAGCACACTGAGAGCAAGCCACAGGCTCACATCTGAAAGTCCCAGGAATCCGTAGCGGAAAAGATTCACCATATAGAGAATAGGGTTCACCAAGGATATCTTTTGCCAAAAGGGCGGGAATCGCGAGATTGAATAAAATACTCCTCCCAAGAAAGTTAGCGGTGTTAGTACGAAAGTAGGAACGATTGATATGGAATCAAATGTATTGGCAAACATGGCATTGAGGAACCCTCCGAGCGAGAAGAGCACGCAGGTGAGAATAAACGCTGCCAAAACTATGACAATGTTATAAACGACGAGATGGGTAAAGAAGAGTGAAGTAAGAAGAACCAAAATACCGATGATAAATCCGCGAACAATGCCCGCCGTCACATACCCGGCGACGATAACCCACTCAGGCATCGGCGATACCAGCATCTCCTGGAGGTTGTTTTGGAATTTCGCCATGAAGAGCGCCGTTGAGGTATTGCTGTAGGCGTTCATGATGACCTGCATCATCACCAGTCCCGGCACAATAAATTGGATGTAAGAAAATCCGCTAATGGGCGGCAACTGGGAACCAATAAAGGTGCCGAATACGAGAAAATATAACGCTGTCGTTATAACCGAAGGCAGAAAAGTTTGCTGCCACAGACGCACGATGCGCACCACGTCCTTACGGACCAGAGTGTAATACGCTATCCAAATTCTCTGTGCATTCATATGATTATGCTTTATCAATCAGCTCCAAAAAGATATCCTCAAGACGTTTGTCACCGTGCTCCTTGATGAGATCCTGAGTCCTTTCGTTGACTATGACTTCCCCTTTGTTGATGATGGCGACGTTGCGAGAGAGCTGCTCGGCTTCCTCGAGGTAGTGGGTGGTGAGAATAATAGTCGTTCCATGAGCGTTGATATTTCGCAGATACTCCCACATGGTACGGCGCAGCTCGACGTCGACCCCTGCAGTCGGTTCATCCAATATAAGGAGGCGGGGTTGGTGGATGAGCGCTCTGGCTATCATAAGGCGTCGTTTCATGCCCCCTGAGAGCTTCTGAGCCATCTCGTAGCGCTTCTCCCAAAGGCCTAGATCCTTCAAGAGCGGCTCTACGTGCGCGAGGGCCTCGCGGCGTGGTATCCCGTAGTAGCCAGCCTGATTGACCACGATATCAATCACTTTTTCAAAGATGTTGAAGTTGAATTCCTGTGGTACGAGTCCGATATATGATTTTGCCTTCTCAGCGTTAGTGTCTATGGATGCGTCAAAAATACTGGCCTCGCCGCTCGTTTTGACCACCAGACCAGTCAAAATGCCGATGAGGGTCGTCTTCCCCGCCCCATTAGGACCGAAGAAGAGCAAAGAAATCCCCTTCTGCGATAGTAAGGTCAATGCCCTTCAGCGCCTCCGGGCCTTTTTGATAGGTTTTACGAAGTTTTCGAACGGATACCGCCTCTGCCATGTGTTATTGAGCATTATAGCATAAACAAAAAATCCCCCGAAGGGGATTTTTTGGGAGATACGTAAATTACATGCCTGACGAGCACATTTTGCAATCCTTTCGATGTCCGATAGCGATCCAGACTGCTGAGAGGCCGACCAGTACGTAGACTATCCACTCTACCGACGGCCAGGAACCGAGGATCAAGTCGACGACGTTCCAGTTGGCGCCAGCGAAGCCGCCAAGGCCTACGAGACCCCAGTTAAGACCGCCTATTATAAGGAGTATAAACGCGATCATGTGGAGTGCTTTCATAGTATGTATTGTAGAGAAATATTACCGCGGCTCGACCAGCCCCGCCCTTTAAGTATGGCCTTTCCCATGCCGATTGAAAGGGCTGGGTGGGGATAATTACAAGACTGCAATCGCCTGCTGTATGCGCTCAGAGGCCATTTTTTTCCCCATGAGGCTCGCCAACGTGAAGGGGTCTGGTGATTTCTCTTTTCCCTGAGAGAACTACTCGGAGAGGCCATAGCACTGAAGCCCTTCCCTGTTCAGCCGCGTAGGGGAAGATCGCCTCTTTTATTTCCTCTGGCGTGAAGGTCTCGTTGAGGGAGTGCAGAAAGCCCAACACTTTTTCTAGATGCATTTTTACGGATGCAGCGTCGGTTTTTGCACCCTTGAGTAGCAGTTCCTTATCAGGTAGGCCGGTAGCGCTGAGAAAGTCATACTCGCCCGCCGCCATAGCATCGGCGGCTTCTTTGAGCGTCTGGGAGCGTTCGCGCAAGAGCGGTATCAGGCGCGCGTCGCTCTCTTTCCCGGTGAACTGGCGCAGGCGCTCCCCAAATTCCTTATCCGAGAGGCGTTTGAGATGCTCGTGATTAAACCAACGCAGCTTGGTCTCATCAAAGATGCCGGCACCTTTTTGAATTCGAGATAGATTGAAAGCCTCAATAAGCTCGTTGAGCGAAAAGATCTCCTGCCCCCCTTCCGGATGCCACCCCAGAAGCGCCAAGTAATTGATCAGCGCTTCCGGAATGAACCCTTCGTCGCGATACTCGGTGAGCGCTTTAGCGCCTTGGCGTTTGGAAAGTTTTGAGCGGTCAGGGCCGAGCACTAAAGGCAGGTGCGCGTAAACCGGCGTCGCGATGCCGAGTGCCTTTTGAATCAATATTTGCCGCGGCGTATTGGAAATATGGTCTTCTCCGCGGATAACATGGGTCACGCCCTCGGCGGCATCGTCCACTACCACGGCCAAATGGAACACCGGCTCGCTGAGACTGCGCGCGATGACGAAATCTCCGAGCTCAGTGGTGTCAAAGGATATAGGACCTCGAATAGCGTCAATGAAGGTTATCGTAGCCTTGGGGTTCACAAACCGTATAACCTCGCCCCGCTGGCCTTCCTTCGGTGTTTCTTTGGATACGTAGGCGTGGCCGCTTGCGATAAGCTTCTCGAGCTGCTCTTGATGTCGTGCGACGTGCTCACTTTGGCGAAAGAGAGTGTCGGGTTTAAGCGAGAGCCAGGAGAGGGTCTCCAGGATATTCTCCTCATATTCTTTTTTTGAGCGTTCTTGGTCAGTGTCTTCAATGCGAACGATGAATTTCCCGCCCATCTTTCTTGCAAATAGATAGGCGAACACGGCAGTGCGATAATTGCCGCCGTGGAGCAGTCCTGTAGGACTGGGCGCAAAGCGCGTTACCACCTCAGGCTTCATGGGAAAGCGCAATATCAATGAGCGCGTTGGCTATGGCCTTAGCGGCATCAGGTCGAGCAAAGTTTCGTGCAGCTTCGGCCATTTTCTTCGACAACTCCGGTTTGTCGAAGATACGCTGAATCTCAGCAATAAGAAGGCCGGGCGTGAGATTGTTCTGCTCGATGACGACGCAGGCTCCTGAGCGCGCGTATGAGAAAGCATTTTTGGTTTGATCGTGTGAGATAGGCTCTGGGATAGGAATGATAATTGACGGCAAGCCCCATCCCGCTATTTCAAAGATAGTTGATCCTGCGCGCGAAATAACTAAGATTGCAACACCAGCAGTCATGCGCATCGCGAGGTCATTGAGATAGTCGTAGGGCTTGTAGTGCTCCGCGTGGAGCGAGTTTGCAAGTACAACCCTCGCTCTGCCCTCAAGGTCCTTAAAATTATCCTGGCCGGTTTGATGCACAATTTGGTATTTCTCAATGAGCTGCGGAAGCGCCGCAAGAACAACTTCATTGATGGCCTGGGCCCCTTGCGAACCGCCGGTGATGAAAATGACCGGCATATCGTGCCGGAGCTTCAAGAACTCATAAGCTCCCTCCCGAGCGGGAAACAGTGCCGCCTTGCGCACAGGGTTCCCTGTAACGGCCACTTTGTCTTTAGGAAAAAATTGTGCCGCTTCCGGATATGAAACGGCGATCTTTTGCGCGAACTTTCCTGCCCAACGATTGACCCGGCCGGGTTCCGCGTCGGACTCGTGTATGACGACAGGGATGCGGAATATTTTTGCCGCGAGCAAGGTCGGGAAGCTTGCATAGCCGCCTTTGCCGAATACCACGTCCGGATACAGAAAGAAGGTGCGCAAGATCGAGCAATATTCCCCACCCGGTCTCTGAAATAATCAAAGAAATTGAGAATGGAAAAGTAGTTGCGCACCTTCCCTGCGGCCGTCGGCACAAAAAGCATGTTCTGGGCGATGAGCATCTCCCTGTCGTAGGGGTCGGGAGCCGCATAATAGAGCTGAGGCTCTAAGAGCTTTCGCTCCCGTACGAGGTCGTTGACGGCCTCTACCACGGCGATGATGGGATAAAAATGCCCTCCTGAGCCACCACCGGTGAATAAAATCTTCATATCCGTAAACTTAGTTTAGCAGAAAAGACCTTTATTTTTAGAGGCTCTCTACACTTGACAAATGTTCTATTATAGTATATAATGAAAAGGAAAGTTCATCACAAATTGCCTTAGGAGGGCACCATGCTGCGCAATATCCTTCTCGGAACGCTCACCGCTGCAGTGTTCTTGGCGCTCAGCTTAAGCGTCAAGGCACAGGAGGATGAGAGTGACCACGGTGGCAACTGTTGCAAGTCCAGCACTGTTTTCGATCACACTCCCAAGGTCTGGTACGACGAGGATTACAAAGGACCGAAGCCGACGACTCTCAAGGCCGCGCTTGCGGTGGAGAAGAATTTCCTTGGAGCCAACGCTCTCGGAAATGGCCCGGACCCCGAAATTTGAACACGCTTTCTGCAATTAGCAGCTAGCATATATCATATGGGCATGAAGAAACCTCGGGTAGCGCCGGAGCTCAAGGCGCAGATCATTAATCGCATAAAGAACGACGGCGTGCCTGTCTACCAGGCGGGAGAGGAGCATGGCCTCTCGCCGAAAACCATCTACTACTGGCTCTCCAAAGGAGTGGAAGGCAACCCGACACTGGGGCAGATCGTGAAGCTCAAGAAGGAGAACAAGGCTCTCCTGGAGCTCGTGGGAGCGATGACTCTGAAGCTCTCCGACACCCAAAAAAAGAGGTAGTCGCCGGACTCCGCACCATGACTACCAAGGAAGCCGCCGTGCGTCTCGGCATCTCCCGCGGCAGCGTGTACTACAAGAAAAAGAAGCCCGGGCAGGACTGGCAGCTCAAATGCCGCATCGAGGAGGTGCTCCGCGAGCACCCGAGCTACGGCAGCCGGAGGCTGGCGCTCCACTTCAAGCTCAACCGCAAGCGCCTCCAGCGGGTCATGCGGTTCTTCGGCATCAGACCCTACCGCAGGAGAGCAAAAAGGTGGCGTCATGCCAAGGTAATTACTACTTCCTGCCCTAACCTCCTTCTCGGCACATATCCGGCATACCCCAACCATATCTGGGCAAGTGATTTCACTCACCTCTGCTACCACAAGAAGGTGCTGCACCTGTGCACGGTACTCGACCTCTGCACCAAGCAGGTGGTCCGCTGGAGTCTGCTCACCACGCATACCACGCAGCTGACGCTGTCGGCACTTTTCGCTGCCTTGCAGCACCATCCGCATCCCGCCATCTTCCACAGCGACAATGGCAGAGAGTATGTGGCCAAAGACTTCATGACGGTACTTCACTTGCTCGGCATCCAACCTTCCCGCTCCAAGAAAGGGTGCCCGTGGGAGAACGGCTACCAGGAGAGTTTCTACAGCCACTTCAAGCTGGAGTTGGGAGACCCCGGCAGGTTCGCCACGCTAGGCGAGCTGGTGTACGAGATTCACCGCGCTATTTATGCCTACAACACAAGCCGTATCCATTCAGCGCTCAAGATGCCGCCCGCGCAATTCGCCCTTCACCAAAAATCTGCTATACTCGGCACGTAGAATCCGTGTTCAAAGGAATGGGTCCGCTCCAGGCAATCAAAACTACGTCTCTCTACATGGACGGACGAATTGGATAATCATTTTTACCCTTCGCGGAAATTATCGCCGAAAATTGAAACGACCTTCAATATTGTAGTTGGACCAATTTTTCATCGCGATAGGGTGCAGAAATTCCGGACCGATTTTGCAAACACTGATATTGAGCTTCGTTCCCTCCTTTTTTTCGAGGAAATGAAACAACGAGGTGCGGTATTCTATGCGCTGGAATCGATTCTGGGTTTTACCAATTATTTTAAGATGGTGGTCGGAGGCAAAACGTTTCGATTTGTGATGTTGCCCACAGCAGAGTTTGCAAGCAAGTATTCCAACAAGATTGTTGCTGATAAGGCATTAGCGAAGCGTCATTGCAAGAAAGGTGGTTTTCCTGTCGCCGACGGGCAAGCATTCTGGTTTTGGCAAAATAGGAAAGCGCTTCAATTTGGGACGCAAATCGGATTTCCAGTTGTCGTGAAGCCCAGGGGGGGGGGTCCTTTGCAGTACATGTGACCACCAACATACAGAATGTAAGCGGACTCAAGAAGGCCATCCGCCACGCGATCAGTTACTCGCCCGCATATATCGTTGAAAAATTTATCCCCGATACTCTCCGTGTTACCGGGCGACCGTCATTGATTTTGAATACGTGGTGTGCGTAAGACAGATACCAGCAAACGTTGTGGGTGATGGCATTTCTACTATACGCGAGCTTATCGATACAAAGAACGCCGATCCCGCAAGAGGAGAACCAGGCCAAAAAGGATTTGTGCTTTATAAGGTTGCAGAAAACGACATCACAGAAATACTGCTCGCGGAAAAAGGGTACGAGCAGAACACGATACCGAAAATGGGAGAAATCGTCTATTTACAAAGGGTCCCAGTTTTTGAAGTTGGGGGGTGATCTTGTTGAAGTGACACCGATAATTCACAAGGACAATATTAAGTTATTCAGCGATATCGCGCGTTTCTTTGATGTGCGAATAACCGGTATTGATTTTTTGGCCAAGATATTCTCTGTGTGATGTCGAAAATCAATCCTGCGCGATTTTAGAGCTCAATAGTGTTCCCTGTATTGAGCTGCACCACTTTCCATCATCCGGTGCACCTACCTATCCGGCCAAGGCATTGGCTGATATGTTTTGCAAGTATTATCTATGGGCATAGCATTTAACTCTTTGATTGCGTTGCTCGTATTTTCAATTATTTTCTTGGCGTTGGGTATTCCGTTGATGGTACTTGCATTCATGATTGATTCTATTGTGCGAGGCCATGATTTACCGACCAGTAGGAGAACGACAAAAAACCTGATACGAATTATCTCAGAGCATACGGCTGCCAGGAATTTTTACGATTTGGGTTGCGGCCATGGGAAACTGTCGATTCGTATAAAACGGAGCATTCCCAAGTTTTCAGTAATTGCCGTAGATAATAGTCCCATAAGGATTTTATCTGCAAAAATCATGGCATTGTTTTTTTGGTGCCATATTCAGTTCATGCAGAAAAATATTTTCGACGTGGATGTAAGTGACGCCGATATAGTGTACACCTATCTATGGTACGATCTCATGTCTCCTCTGGAACAAAAACTCCAAAAAGAATTAAGGTCGGGCGCAATCGTCGTTACCAATACGTCCAATTTTCCAACATGGAAACCGACGCTAAAAATTCTCACCGATTCGGAGGTGTCTGAGACGTCAGATTTCGAAACTCTATTTGTGTATATCAAGGAGTAGTCAAAATAAGGTCTTCGATCAAAAATTCGTCTGCCGAAGTGTGAAAGTTATCAAGCAGACGCCCATTCCAGTCGAGCAATTTGCTCGGGAGCAATAGGGCCACGAAGTACTACAATCCCATGGTACGCTTTGCCTGGACCCGGTAAAACGCGGTTCTATTTGACTTTCCGCAAGTTCAATTTTTACAAGCACTCGCTTCTCGCCACGTGGTATATAAGGATCGCGGCCGGAGGTACCCACAATCGCTGAGAATCCGGGCGATCCATGACGAGTGAGCTACCAATCCCTTGGAAAGTACCTCGGCGTATTGCTCAGGTACAGAGACGACTGGCCGCTCACCTTTTTCAAACATTTTGTGAATACGCTCGCGGGCATCTTCCGGATCAGTTATGAATTCAAATTGTTCTTGACTATGGCGCGAGGGGGGGGGTAGCAGTAGGTCTAGACTCGGGGTTTCGCATACGGAAAGTATAGCAAAACCCCGCACTGGTATGTGCGGGGTTCCCGTTTGAGAGGCTATTTGGGTGAGCTTTATTTCTATTCTACTTTCTGAAGGTCGTCGTAGATGTTTACGGACATCGCGGCAATGATAGAAGCGGTTGCGATTTGAAGCAGAAGGAGTCCTCCTCCGAAGCTCTCATGCAACCACCCGCCACTGCACAGAGTCCGCGGGGCAGCATCTTTCAGGTACGGGAAGTTTTTGAGAGCCGGATCACTGACGATCGCCGGCCCCACTCCCATCCCTGCAATCCTCCCGCACGCTGCGTCGCCAAGCTGGCCGACATAGTGGCGGATCCGAAGGCTAAGCTCCTGATTCGAAGCAATGGCCCGGGCGATGCTGGTCGTGTCCTTATGCTCCGCGATACGGTTCCGACTGAATCCTCAGCCGACCCATAATTCCGCGAGCGCGGTCCCGTACATAACGAACATCGTGGACGATCTTGGGGAGTCTGCGTGCCATTATTACCTCCTATGTCATGGAGCTCCTGGCGACAAAATGTCTCTGACGCCTATGGCGTGGCATCAGTCAGGGTCACATCAGTGACTCATGAAGTGTATACCCAAACAATGATTTTGTCAAGGCGTCAAATTTTACTGTGTGTTCCAAATAGTAGGTATTGTCTTAGAGCCTTCCAGAAAAGTTGCGCCAACGATTTTTTGTACATCTTCGTATTTGAGAGGAATTTTCGCTCCTTGGGCTCTTTTACTTTCTATCCAACGGGAAAGTGTCTTTTCTTGGGCGATTTGATCGAGGGTATAGATCCCGCTGGGCATCTCTCCATCGCTTAAAATCCGGACGGCTTGCATGATGCCTATATAGAGGAGGCAGCGGGTAAGTACTATATCGTCGGCAGGCTCCCATTCTTTTTCTCGGTCAAAATTGACAGGAAATCCGGTTTAATGGTCTTTCTGTCAGGCTGTTTTGGCTTTTCCGGCGAGAATTGTTGAGATCATTTTGAAGCGCCGGTCGCGCCGCAGCCCGTTGTGGATGTTCACTTTCTTTTTCAGCTGGCCGAACGAGCCATCCAGCGAGTTGGTGGTGTTTGGGATATGAAGGTCGGGATACTTTTGATGCGTAAACAGATACGGCAGATTCGTTGTGAGCGAGCGGTAGGCAGACTTGAGCCTGCGGTGCGTGTACTCCCAGCCGCGCTTGGCGTGCGGTGCAAGGCTACGTTCGCTCAGGAATGACTCGTATGTTGCATGCCAGGTAGCGAGGGCAGCGGTGAACTCTTTTTCGGTCATCTTGTGCAGGGTGCAGGCAAGCCTGCGCAGCTCCTGAGACGCCTCGCTCTCCGGCCTGCGGGTGAGATACTTCGTAACCGTCTTCATCTGGTGGAACTGGCAGAACTGCACCGGGATGTCCTGGCGCTCAAAAACCCTTGCCACGCCTCGCCTGCCGTCGATGACGGCTGCGGTAATGGTCCAGCCGCGCTCCAGGAGTCCCGCGAGGCTTTGGGCGTACACCGATGTCGTCTCCTGCTCGACTTCGGTCCAGCACAGATTCCTCTTCAGCGACGGCGAGCGAAAGACGCACACGCCATAGGCGCGGCCAAGGAACGTAGTGTCGGCGAGGATGACGGTTGCTTGCGGAGGAAGCGGAGGAAAGTCTGGCGTTGCCGCATCGAGCTGTGCCTGCACCCAGCGCAGGCTCTTCTCCTCGCGCTCGGCGAGTTCTGCCAGGGTCTGGCGTTTGAAGACGTACTGCTCGTAGAGATCAGCCTGTTTCGCTTTCGAACGCCGTCCTGATTGAAATGAGGCACCGCACGCGCGGCAACGAAACCACTGGACTCCTCTCGGAGCCCCGTTCCTTTTCGTCTTCAGCGAACCGCACGCGGGGCACTTTCGAACTCTTTTTTAGTACGCATAGTTAGTTTGTATGCAAATTAGCTTGCAGTAAAGCCATGGTATCACGAAATCAGCC
>CAVVLG010000002.1:0-518058 GCA_963749085.1 Candidatus Adlerbacteria bacterium
GCCGCCGCCCATACCACAGGTGATGAACACCATATCCGAGCCTTTGATGGCCTGTTGTATTTCCTCTTTTGTTTCTTCCGCGGCGCGCCTACCCAGATCGGGATTCATGCCGGCTCCGAGCCCATGCGTCAGATTTTTGCCGATATGGATTTTTTTCTTCGCGAGGGAATGATGCAAATCTTGTGCATCGGTGTTGACAGAGATGAAATCAACGCCACGCACACGGCTCTCAACCATGTGGTTGACGGCGTTCTTACCCGAACCTCCAACGCCGACGACACGAATCCGTGCGAACGCTTCGATTTCAGGTTGTACTTGCGCCATAGAAATAAGGATTTAGCGATTGGACCGTTAATGTGCCGAATCACTCTACCACCGCCCCCCTTGTCTATGCAAATTAGGCTTCTTTGACAAAAAACGCTATGTGTTTTAAAGCTAGGGGAGAAACTTTTTGAACCATCGCCAAGCATGGCTAAAGGATCCTCTGAACGCATCCCCGACGCCGCTATCGGTATTGTTTTCAATTTCGCCGCCTGCCGTAAGACCCCAAATAGTGAGTCCGTACGCGACCGCCCAGGAACCGTCCTTCATCTGGAGTTTCGACTCCGCGCTGTCGCTGAGTGATGCTATGCGCGAGGGAAGCCTCAGCACTGCCTTCGCCAGGTCGGACACGGTCTGTATTGAGGAACCGCCGCCAGTCAGAATGATGCCTGCGGGCAGAAGTTCGTCCTTGCCAATTTTTTTCAGATGCGCTTCGACGAGTTTGAACATATCAGAAACCCGCCGGGCAATCAGGTCGTCGATTTTCTTTTTTGGGAAGGGGGCGCCGAGGACCGCGCCTTGTTTGAGTTGTTCCGCTTCTTCGGGAGAAATTTTAAGCCCAAGCGCGATATCGTTGGTAATGTCGGCGCCTCCGATGGGAAACACTTTTATCGAAACCGGCGTGCCGTCTTCAAATACAATTATCGAAAGGGTCTCGGATCCAATGTTGGCGAGGACGCAGCCGACGCGTTTTTGCATCTTGGTGAGCGCGACGAAGCTTGCGGCGATAGGGGAGGCGACGACGTCTTCAACTTCGATACCCGCCGCTTCGACCGAATCGACCAAATCGTCGATATGCCGCTCGAGGCAGGTGATAAAGAGAGTTTCAACCGCGAGGCGCATGCCTTTCATGCCGACCGGACTTTTGCCCAATACTCGGGAGCCGTCGACAAAATAGCGCAGTGGTATCGTGTGAATGACTTTACGGTTGAGCGTTGCCGCGGGAGGCAGCGTCGCTTCGCTTGCGGCGATAGCGCGCGGAATATCCCGCTCGGTAATTTCCGAATCGCCCCGCTCCACGACCGTCTCTCCCCGCGAGAAGTGCTCTTCGAGCCCTACGCCGCCGATTCCCAAGTAGGCACGTTTTACCTTTACCCGAGCGGCTTTGGCGGCCTGAGTGGCCGCAGCGGCCACTGATCGAGCGACCTCCGCACGGGAGATAATATAGCCGTGCCGCAGGCCTCTGCTTTCGGCATACCCGGTGCCTAAAATGCGCGGCAGAGTTTTTGAATTCTCCCCCATCTCCGCGATGACCACTTTGACGTGGTAGGTGCCGATATCTATGCCGGTGACGATATTACTCATGTGCGCCAAAACCGAACTTCCGTAGAAGTTTTGCTTCTTCGCGTTCCATTGTAACACTATGTGTGTAGCCTTTTAAATGAAGCAATCCGTGGATAAAGAGATAGGGAATACCCCAGGGTTTGGCAGCCGATTTGCAGAGCAAAATTTCTCCCGAATTCTTTGAAAGAGGAAAGGCGAGCACGTTGCTCACATGGTCCACTCGTTTGGTGCGGCGCGTCACCGTGCGCATCTCTTTTGCAGATAAAAAAGCGACCGAGAGGTCGTAGCGCTTGCCGAGCATAGAGTTTTTAATTTTCTCCAGGGAGGCCTTTCGCATTTACTTCCTGCGCGAACCGCGTGGCGCACGCTCGAGCATTTTGCCGAGCTTAATAAGCTCCTGCACTTCCTCGCGACGCTTGAGCACTTTCAGCGCCTGTTTGCGGGAGACGCTCTTTGATTTGGTGCGGGCATAATAGCGGCGTGCGCGCATGCGGTTAATGACCCCCGCGCCTTGTACACGTTTGCTGAAGCGGCGGATAAGATTCACCGCCGTTTCGCTGTCGTTTTTTTGCACCTCTGCTTGCACTGCCATTGCGCGGGCAATAGTATCATTCAAGTGTTATTTCTGCAAGGTTTTGAGGAAACGAGGGAGCTCGGAGACCGAGACTATTGTTTGAGAGGAATTTATTGCGGAGCGCACGATGATAGTGCCGTCCAAGGCTTCCCGCTGGCCCATGATGAGCATGTGGGAGACACCGAGTTCTTTAGCAGCGTTGAGCTGCGGCGAGAGATGCGAGGCGTCGAAGGACTGCGATACGTGAATGCGCGCTTGCCGAAGCATATCAACCACCATGAGCCCTTGGAGCTTGGCGCGTGTGCCCAATTGAATGAAATATACTTTCGGCACGTTGTTTCGGCTTCTCTTTGGCGAAGAAGAGAAGTTCGCGCGCCCGGCCCCTTTTTTCAGGAAGTAAATGCTCGCGCCAACGCCTGCAACTTCTTTGCGGCCTGTGGATTTGCGGAAGAAATCGTCGTAACGGCCACCTACGGCACCAATGATGGTTCCATCTTCCTCTTCCATATCGACGGCGAAGGAGATATGCGGATCACGCTCATCCCCTCCCAAGAGATCGTCAAGCTCGTACGGCAGCCCCAAATTCTCGAGGTATTCAAGCACCGAGCGGAAATGCGCGCGGCTTTTTTCCGAAAGGAAGTTCATCGGCCGCGGTCCGTTTTCAAGTATTGCGCGGCACGCTCCATTGGTGCAGGCGTACAGAGATAGGGGATTGCGTACCGCTTCTGCGCGGCAGACATCGCTTAAGTCGCTGAGATGTTTGCGCGCATAGAGCGACAATTCCCGGCTAAAGCGCTGCTGGCTGTCTTTGTCACCGAGCGCGTTGACCCGCACGCGCTTCACCGTACCGCCCCACTCAGTAATAATGGCCGCCACAGTTTTAAGTGTTATTATTTCACCCACGCTTCCGCTTGATCCGACTACTTGAAGGCCGAATTCGCCCGTCTCGCGGGGCAAAAATTGTTTCGGCAGGTACGAGGGGGAAGGGGTCGCATAGAATGCTAAAACCGGTTCAGTCGGTTGCAATATCGCACACGTCGCGCATACAGCCGCGACCGTCTCGAAGGAGTTCGCCCCACGCCGTTTTTCCAAGCGGTTTCTCGCTATGCGCTCAATGTCGCGGGAGGGACGGAATCCGTAGAAAAGCGCCACGTCGGTCGCGTGTTTGAGAAAGGATGCAGGCGAAGTTCTCGCGGTCATTTTTATTGTGGGTGGGCGTCTCCCGGCAGGATGCGTATGGTTTGCAGAGGCAGAAGACGCAAAAATACGCGGCCTATAATATTTTGTCGCGGCAACACACCCCAGGAGCGGCTGTCGGAACTCTCGGGTCTATTGTCTCCCATCACCCAATAGTCATTAGGCCCAAGCGTGACGGTCATGTCCGACCCATTACCCTGGTCGACGACGTAGGGCTCGGTGAGAAGTTCAGTCTGGCCGTTGGTCTCGGTGATATATAGCTGACCGTTTTGAATGGATACGGTTTCGCCGGGAAGTCCGATGATGCGCTTGATGTAGTACGTACCTGGTGGTTCCTTGGGCGCTTGAAAAACGATAATATCGCCGCGCTCCGGCGCTTCAAAGTGATAGGTAAGTTCATCGACAATGAGATACTGGCCGGTTTCAAACGTCGGCTCCATGGAAGCGCCCGAAACGATGAAAGGCTGTGCGACAAATAGCCGCACCGGAACCACGATGATGACCGCGATAAGGACGAATTTGAGGAGTTCAGTGAAAAAAGAATCACGATGCTCCTGTGGCATGGCACCATTGTATGCTTCCTTTGCAGTTATGCAAGTTTTCTGACACACTACACCACATGCAGTGGATTCTCGTTGGGCTCGGCAACCCAGGCAAGGAGTATGAAGGCACGCGCCACAACGTCGGACGTGAGTTGGTTGAGAGTATAGCTCCGAAATTGTCCAAGAAACCAAAGATTTTGGATATAAACGTCTATATGAACAACTCCGGTGGGCCTATAAAGAAGGCGATACCTTCTAAAGCGGCCGCTCAGCATCTTATCGTAGTGCACGATGAGCTTGATCTGCCGCTCGGCAGGATAAAAGTTTCTTTCGGTGCAAGCGCGGGAGGTCACAACGGCGTCAAATCAATTGAAAAAGCCCTTAAAACGAAAGACTACGTCCGCGTGCGTGTCGGCATCTCGCCTTCAACCCCCTCAGGTAAGCTCAAACGTCCGGAACCAAAAAAAATAGTTGAGTTTGTATTGAGCAAGTTCAAATCCTCTGAGCAGGAAAAACTAAAAAAATCGCACAAAATTGTCGCCGAAGCACTGGAGCTCCTTTTAACCGAAGGCAAAGAACGCGCGATGACCGAAATAAATTCGAAATAGTATCCTATTGAAAATATTTATGGGGTAGAGTACTCTCCTTGCAGATGTGTTCGCTGATAAAGGAGGCTTCAATGAATCATCCGTGGACTAAACTGGCTCCGCTTCCGAGCATGAGATTTGGCGAGGGGGAGAATGAAATAGTTTTCCTTGCCCGGGATCTTCCGCTGCCCGGGACTTTTCGCTGGAATACAAAGAAACAGCGCCTGTTTGTCAAAGCGGTCAGACACGGACTCCTCACTCTCGATCAATTTCTAAAAAACTACGAGATAACCGTTGAGGAGTTTGCGGCATGGGGAGGAGAAGTGCCACAGGAGCGTCTTGCAGAAGTCGCGAAGCTAACTCTAGACCCTGTATATGTGAGGGTCGGGAATCTCACCATCGACCTGAATACGAAGGTGGTGACGATTGGGGAAAGGCACATCATACTGAAGAAACGGGAATACAAAATTCTCGAATGTCTCGCTCGCAAACAAGGAAAGATTGTTTCGAAGGCTGAACTCATTGAGTTCGTCTATGGCGCTGGCAGTCTTCGAGACCCGAAGGGCGTTGATGTGCATCTTACCAAGCTTCGCAAGAAATTAGGCGGTGCTGCAGCGTATGTAGAAACCAAATGGGGAAGAGGACACATCCTCAAAAACCACATGAATACTGGCGAGACCCTAGGAGAAGCCTAGAACCAATCTCAAAAATACCGTTGTAGACTAAAGGCACAGGGCGTTACCCGTAATTTGCCTGCCCATGCCTCTCACCAACGAGCAGTGGAGCGTCATCGCTCCGTTTGTCACACCCCTCAAGCGTTTGGAAACCCGCGGCCGTCCCCGGCAGGACGACCGCAAGATACTGGAAGGTATCCTCTGGGCACTGAAGACCGGCGCCCAGTGGAAGCACCTGCCGAAAGACTACCCGCCCTACCAGACCTGCCATCGCAGGTTCCAGCAGTGGGTGGAGAGCGGCGCCTTTGACCGCATCGTCGAAGCCCTGGCCATGGACATGGAATACCGGGGGCGCATCAAGCTCAGGAGCTGCTTTCTCGATGCCACCTTCGCGGGGGCAAAAAAGGGGGTCTTGGCGTGGGACCCACGAAGCGTGGGAAAGGCACCAAGATCATGGCGATTGCGGACGAAGGCTCTCTTCCAGTCGCCGTCTATGTGGCCTCTGCTTCTCCGAGCGAAGTCCGGTTGGTTGAAGACACGCTTGCCCGGCGATTTACCCGACAGAATCCGCTTCGCCTCACGGCTGACCGAGCATATGATTCCGATCCGCTGGATGGAACGCTCCTGAACAAATACCGCATCAAACTCATTTCACCGCATCGCAGAGGCCGGGTGCGCAGAGCAACACAGGACGGCAGGGCGCTGCGCTCCTACAAGCGCCGGTGGAAGATTGAGCGGCTGTTCGCGTGGATGCACAACTGGAGAAAGCTCGTGACTCGCTACGAATACAAACTGCAGAACTTTGCCGCCTTCGTGAAGCTCGCGTGCATCATGCTATTACTCAAACATTATTTTTGAGACTGGTTCTAGGGTCTATTTCTTTTCTCCAGAGTAAGAGAGCGCCATGCGCATTTCCTTTGGATCAAAAAGAGAGATGCTAAAGGGATAACGTTTGCCGAGTTCAAGCGCTTGGCGCAGTTTGTCTTCTGAACCAAATTCTGATACGTGCACCAGACCCGCGATGCCTTCCTCAATTGAGGCAAGCGCGCCATGTTTATTGAATTTAATAACCACGCCTTCTACTGAGTCACCTTTTTTATATTTGTCTGCGGCAGTTTGCCACGGATTTTCTTTAAGCGCTTTTACCGAGAGCGACACTTTTCCGTCTTTAATGTCGATGATCTTCACTTTTACTTTGTCGCCCACTTTGAAGAAGTGACGCGGATCATCCACCAGACCCCAGTCAATTTCAGAGATATGTACGAGTCCCTCAAGACCCTCCTCAAGCTTGATGAATACGCCGAAGTCCACCATGCCGGTAACCTCGCCCATAACCACATCACCCACCTGATAGCTTGCGATGAGTTCCTTCTTTTCTTTATCGTCGGTACCTTTTTCAGAGAATATCAGTTTCCCCTCCTTTGGTGCGGCCGAGATAATAGACACAACAAGGCGCTCGCCGACAAATTTACGCAGTTCATCAAGGATTTTATCCTTGTCCCCGTCCATGACGCGCGGATAATGCTCAGCTTTGAGCTGTGAGGCGGGGAGGAAGCCCATGATGCCTTGCCATTCCAGCATAAGACCGCCTTTGTTGGCTTCTTTGATGACGAGCTCGAACTGTGTTTTGTTTTTGACCGCCTCTTCGGCCTCGGCCCACAGCACTGCCTGCCGGGCTTCTTTAAGCGAGAGTTCGATATAGCCGTCCTTGGTATTTGTAGCAATGACCTTCGCGGCGATGTTGTCGCCCACGTTGGTGCGCTTGATGACCTCGCGCGCATTCATGTACTCGCGCCCGTAAATGACGCCAGTGCCGAACGGAGGAAGATCTATGTAGAGGCGCGCGCGGTCAAGCGCTATGACCGGTCCCTCGACAATATCTCCTTCTTTCGGAGGCTCTTTAGATTGATCGGCAAAAACCTGCATGACGGATGCAGAAATTTCGGTCTCGATTTTTTCGATAGTGTTCTCCATGTATTCAGTTGTTGGTTGGGGCTCCTAAAATAGGTTTTACTCCCAAGCCGGTTAATAAAAAGCACCAGCCTTTTATTGCCACAGACTATACACCGGCGTTTGTAACTTTGCAAGAAAAAAAATGACCCTCCAGCCGCTGATGCGGGGGAGGGTACAGACCGTTCAGTCGCTCTCGTTAGTTTGACGGTGCATATCTGACTTGGGTATCGAAGCAGTTTGTTGTGGCTGCCCGCGTCTGATTGCCGATGGACCTGCTCCAAATCTCGGCCACGTCCCTGGATTGCTGGATTTTTTCTCCGGCAATTTTTTATCACCGGTCTCCCAGTGACTGCCAGATGGGTCGCCACGACGTTTATGTTTTAGCATCTAGAGACCTCTCTCGTTTCGATTCTGGGTGGAACTCGCACTCTATATCTTTTATACACTAGTTTCGTTTTTGGTGCTGTGGATAAAAAGGTCCCTCCACCAGGACTTTTTTTCCGTCACGTTTAGCTTCCAAATTTTACCTAAATATGATAAAATTAAGCCATGGTTATAAGCTATCTCGGGGGCGAATGCTTCAAGATTTCGCAGGGGGATTTGACCCTTGCGTTCAACCCTCCTTCTAAGGATTCCGAGCTTAAGGCGTCTAAATTTGGCGCAGATATAGCCCTTGTTTCACTCGATCATGAAGACTTCAACGGCGTTGAGAACGCGGCTTTCGGCGAGCGCGAACCCTTCGTCATCTCGGGCCCTGGCGAATACGAGGTAAAAGGCGTCGCCGTGCGCGGGTTTGGCTCCGACAGTCGCTACGGAGGTGGCAAAAGTATCAATACCATATACAGCGTCTCGCTTGACGGGCTCAACCTCTGTTTTCTCGGAGCGCTCAGCAATGCGACCCTCCCGCAGGCCGCCGCACAGGAATTGGATGACATCGACATTCTCTTTCTTCCCATTGGCGACAAAGGAGTCCTCGACTACGATAAAGCCTACGCCTTGGCGGTGCAGCTGGAACCCAAAGCAGTGATACCCATGCACTATAGCCCGCAGGATCTGAAGTCTTTTCTCAAAGAAGCGGGCGAAGAAGTGGTGCCCGTCGAGAAATTGACGGTTAAAAAGAAAGATCTTGAGGGCAAGGAGGGCGAGATAATTGTGCTGGCTGCTTAAGTGTATGAGTTATATTGATCAAATAAAAAGCAGACCGACCCATGAGCGGCGCACCCATGCCATGCAAATGGCAGGCGCCATTATTGTGGCGATATTCATCGTGTGGGTGGCAACTATAGGCATCAGGCTCGCAACCGAAAACCCCGCGACCGCGCAAAGCGGCGATGATTCCTCGCAGCTCGCTAATGTCGCGAGCGGCGCGGACGCAGCGAACGCGACTCTTATCGTAGCCAGCAGCACTGATTTGTACGGACAATAACGCATGGCCGAAAAGGACAAAAAAGGTGAGGATGACATCCGGCTGGCAGGTTCCGGCGTAGTCGGCCGCAACATCTCAACCGAGATGCGCGAGGCGTACCTTGATTACGCCATGTCGGTGATAACCTCCCGCGCGCTTCCCGATGTGCGCGATGGGCTCAAACCGGTCCACCGCCGCATTTTGTATGCCATGCACCGCATGGGACTTTCTCCCCAGGCGCGTTTCCGTAAAAGCGCAGCGGTCGTGGGCGATGTACTGGGGAAGTACCACCCGCACGGCGATGCGAGCGTCTATGATGCAATGGTTAAAATGGCGCAGGATTTCTCCATGCGCTATCCGCTTATCATCGGCCAGGGCAACTTCGGCTCAATCGACGGCGATTCCGCGGCAGCGATGCGCTACACGGAGGCGAAAATGTCGCAGATGTCCATGGAGTTGTTGCGTGATCTTGAAAAAGAAACGGTTGAGTGGCGCCCCAATTACGACGGCACGCAAAAAGAGCCCGAAGTGCTACCCGCGGCGGTACCCAACATTTTGCTCAACGGAACGCTCGGTATCGCGGTCGGCATGGCGACCTCCATACCCCCCCACAATTTACAGGAAGTATCTGCGGCATTGACGCATTTGATAGAGAATTCGCAAGCTTCGGTGGAGGACTTGATGCAGTTCGTCTCGGGGCCTGACTTCCCGACGGGCGCGGTCGCCTTTAACAAAAAGGACCTACTCCATGCGTATTCGACCGGCAAAGGGGGGGTAGTGGTGCGCGGCGTCGCCGAAATCGTCGAGGGCAAAAAAGGCGATTTTCAGATACTAGTGAGCTCCATACCGTACCGGGTCAATAAATCCGATTTAATAGTGCGCATTGCCGATTTGGTGCGGGACAAAAAACTTGAAGGAGTTCGCGGCCTTCGGGATGAATCAACGAAAGACATCCGCATCGCTATCGACCTCAAACAAGGGGCGCACCCACAGAAGGTCCTCAACTACCTCTACAAGCACACGGCGCTGGAAGACACTTTCCACTTCAATATGGTGGTACTGGTCGACGGCGTGCCGCAGACGCTCTCGCTTAAAGGGATCTTGCAGGAATTCATCAAGCATCGCCGCGAGGTGGTGAAGCGCCGCTCGGAATTTGATTTGCGAGAGGCACAGGCACGCGAGCATATTTTGCTCGGCTTAACCCTCGCACTCGACCACATCGATGAGGTTATTAAGACCATCAAGGCGTCTAAGGATGTCGCGGAGGCGCACGTCAATTTAATAAAGAAATTCAAGTTCTCCGAGCTTCAGGCGACCGCCATACTGGAAATGCGACTCTCGCGCCTCGCCAATCTGGAGCGCAAGAAAATAGAGGATGAACTCAAAGAAGTTCAAGCACTTATCGAGGAGCTCACAGCACTTCTTAAATCCGACAAAAAAATGCTCGGCGTCATTAAGACCGAGATAGAGGATATCGCCAAAAAGCACGGCGATGAGCGCGAGACCAAAATAGTCAAAGGCGCGGCGGGCATCATCAATATCGAGGATCTAGTCGCCGATGAGGAACAGGTGCTTGTCTTAACCGCAGGCGGCTACGTCAAGCGCACCAACCCCGAGGAGTTCCGCCGGCAGAAGCGCGGCGGCGTGGGCGTCGTTGATTTGGATACCAAGGAGGAGGATTTTGTCACCACCTTCCTCAGGACTTCAACCCACAGTGATTTGCTGTTCTTTACCGACCTCGGCAAGGCGTATCAAATTAAATTTTACGAGTTGCCTGAAGGCAAGCGATCGACCAAGGGCAAGGCAATCGTGAATTATCTCTCCATCTCCGACGGCGAAAAAATTTCCTCGGTACTCCCGATGCGCAAGAACCAAAAAGAAGGGGAGCGGTTTCTCTATATGATAACCAAACAGGGTGTCGCCAAAAAAGTGGACGCGACCGCATTTCATGACGTTCGTCGCAGCGGCCTTATTGCGCAAAAACTCCAAAAGGGTGATGAACTTATCGCTGCGCTCTTGGTGGAGAGAGGGGACGAGATTGTCCTCGCGTCACAAAAAGGGCAGGCTATTCGATTTAAAGAAAGCGACATTCGCGCGATGGGCCGTAGCGCCGGAGGCGTGCGCGGCATGAAGCTCAAGGGTGGCGACGTTATCGTCGGCGCCGACGTGGTCAAAAAGGGCGCTAAAGATGTGGAGGTATTGGTTGTTTCTCGCAACGGCTACGGGAAAACGACTGAGATAAAGGAATATAAAGTCCAAAAGCGCGGCGGCAGTGGCATCAAAACGGTCAAAGTAACTCCCAAGACTGGTCCTCTTATTGCAGCGAAAATCGTCTCTAAAGAAGAGGGGGTGGGCGAAAACGAAGTGGTAGTTGTCTCACAAAAAGGTCAGGTGATACGAACGGAACTCAAAGAGATTCCGAGCCTCTCCCGTTCTACTCAGGGAGTGAGAATAATGCGTCTGCGCGAGGGGGATGCTATCGCAAGTTTCGTTTGTCTTTAGTTATGGTAGCGTTTTGGGAGATGTACCGAAAACAGGGGAGATGTCATGCTCGAAACAGAGTTTAAGGGTCGTCCAGAAACAGAAATACCACAAGAACAGGATGAAGACTTCGCCCGGCTCTCGTGGATATGCATACGAAATAACAAGGTGTTCTTCGTGCGCAAACAGGGAGGCGACGTATTTTTTGACCCCGGCTGTCGCAGAGTGTCAGGCCAAGACGATAAAGTCACCTTGGCTAAGAAAATAAAAGAAGACCTCAATGTCGAGTTAGTAGCACCTTTCGAACTCCTGGCTTCCTTCTGTGCGCCAGCCTACGGCAAGCCCGATGACGTGATGGTAGAGATGCGTTGCTTTTTGGCGGATTATAAGGGAACGTTAACGCCCGCACCTCATATCGAGCGAATCGCATGGTTTACCGGTAGTATTGCTGTTGATGAGGTGGGTAATCCGCAGATAACGTCCGATGCCGGGAAACATATTCTCCAATGGCTGAGCAAGAACGGCCACATCTATCTTTGATACCCATTGCCCCGCTCACTTCACCTGAAGATGAGCGGGATTTCTTTTGGGCTATAATAGCATTGTAAATGGAGCAGAGCACTTTCCTCAATCCCGCGCAGGCTTTACGGGCAGCACAACTGCGCGAGGGATCGAGCGTGGCGGACTTTGGCGCAGGCTCAGGATTCTTTACGCGCGCGGCCGCACGCGCAGTGGGGCAACAAGGAATCGTATGGGCCGTAGACGCTCAGCAAGAGCTTCTCTCACGGGTAAAAAATCTGGGAGCTGCCGAAGGGTTGCATAATATAGAAGTGTTACATGCCGACGTGGAGCGGCCGCAGCACATAAGTCTGCCGCCGGAGCGCTTTGATCTTGTCATTTGTGCCAATTTGCTGTTTGGCGTTGAGCACAAGGAAGCTCTTGTGCACGAGATCCGACGGGTGCTCAAGCGTCACGGTCGCGTTCTCGTTATAGACTGGAATGGTTCGCACGAAGGCTTAGGCCCTCATCCCGATCATGTTGTAAGCGAAAAAACGGCACGCACCCTCTTTGAAGGGGACGGTTTTGTTCCGGTTGAGATGCCGGGCGGTATTCCTACCGGCACGTACCACTGGGGATTGTTGATGCGCAAAAAAAATATATGAAAATATCAAACTTTCAACTTATCGTCATTGGACTCTGTATTTTCTTTATTATCGCGGGTGTCGGCGTTTTTGCTGCCTTCGGCGGTCTCCTCGGTGGCTCAAGTATTGGTTCCGTCACTATCTGGGGTACTGAAGACGGATCAACCATGAACAACCTTATAACCACGTTGCACCAGTCAGACAAATCATTTGAAGATGTCTCTTATGTGCAAAAGGATCCGGGCACCTACTATTTAGACCTCGTTAACGCGATGGCGAGCGGTACGGGCCCCGATCTCTTTTTGGTCTCTCAAGACGAACTAGCTTCTTTCACCGACAAAATTATACCCATTCCATACTCTGCAGTCTCGGAAGGACAGTTTACTGGCTCCTACATAGACGAAGGTCAGCTGTTTTTAACGCCACAAGGTTCTCTAGCACTGCCGTTCAGCATTGACCCTCTAGTCATGTATTGGAACAGCGACATTTTTGCCGCAGCAGGACTAGCCCAGCCACCACAATACTGGAATGACTTTCTCAATATCTCGCCTAAAATCACGTCGCTTGATACTAGCTCCAATGTCACACAAAGTGCGGTGGCGCTCGGCGAGTGGAACAACGTGAACAATGCTAAGGCGGTACTCTCAGCTCTTTTTATGCAGGCGGGGGACTCGATAGTGGTGCGAAATTCTTCAGGTGCCTTAGAGCCGGTCTTCGGCCAGACTCCGTCCACTGCACCCTCAAATCCAGCTTCCTCCGCGTTGCTTTTCTATACGGAATTTGCCGACCCCTCAAAGACGACATATTCGTGGAATTCGGCACTGCCCGACTCCAACAATGTGTTTGCCGCTGGCGACCTGGGTGTCTACTTCGGGTTCGCAAGCGAGTACTCTGCCATAGCGGCACAGAATCCCGATCTTCACTTTGCCGTGGCGGTTTTGCCGCAACTCCAGGGTAATACGACGCACTTGACCTTTGGGAATATGGACGGCGTAGCAATCTCTCGCGGTTCGAGGAATCCAACTGGCGCCCTCGTTATCGCTGAAAAGCTTACCAGCCAGCAAGCAATATCGCTCTTAACGCAAGCAACGGGCTTGCCTCCGGTGCGCCGCGATGTGGTACTTGATACTGCAAATAACGCGGCGGCGAGTGTCTTCGTGGAATCGAGCCTTATAGCGACCGCATGGCTTGATCCTGATCCACAAGGAACCGATACGATATTTCAGACCATGATAAACTCAGTCCTAAGCGGGGCGGAGGATCCCTCTGGAGCCGTGGCTATAGGGGCCCAATCTCTTTCTCGGCTGTTTTCTCAACCGCAATAACATCTAGTATGTCAGGCGACATTTTAAATACCTTATTCGCCCTCCTTTTCGCAGTGGTGCTTGTGGCCGGGTTCTGGAGTCTCATCATGTATTTTGCCGAGATGGGAAGTGAAGAGGGGAAGAAGGAATATAAAGGCATACTCATTGGCAGTATGACGGCACTTTTTTTACTAATGTGTGTATACGCAATATTGCAATGGCTCGGCAGTTTAATAGGGATTTAGGATATATACTGATGGTATGAAACGGATTTTTATTTTTGGTCTCATCACTGTGGCTCTTGTCGCAATGCCACTCATAACGTTTGCCCAAACTTCTTCGGGGTCCAATTCCCCTCCAACTTCTTCGGGGGGAAATTCGCTCCCTGTTTCTTCAGGCGGTTCGGTCACTGTGAGGAATCCTTTGGGGGTGAGTAGTTTTTGTGCTCTTATTCAAGCCCTTCTCACTGGGGCAATCCAAATAGGTATACCTATCGCAGTACTTTTTATTGTCTATGCGGGTTTTAAATTTATCCTTGCGCGCGGCAAACCTGAAGAACTGGCAAAGGCGCGACAAAATTTCCTCTGGACTATCATCGGCATTGGTATTTTTCTTGGTGCGTGGCTTTTGGCACAACTCATTGCCAATACAGTCAACAGCATAGGTGGCGGCTCGTCGATAATCTCCTGCGGTAATACGGTATCTACTTCTTCTTATACTTCCTCTTCAACTTATAATCCAAATAGTATTGGCGGCCTTTACTAACTATCTGTTGAAATCCTATGGGTCTTTTCACCTCCTCATCGACCTTTCTCTCTGTATCGCAGAGCCTGGTGTCCTTCATTGATTTGATCATAGGCGTATTGGCCCCGCTTGCACTCGTTATATTTTTTTGGGGTCTGGTGCGCTATATCTATAAATCGGACGACGAAGGCGAGCGCGCTCGCGGCAGAGAGACCATCCTCTGGAGCCTTGTGGCAATTTTTATACTCTTTTCAGTCTGGGGGATATTAGCGCTTCTCAATATAGCGTTTTTCGGTGGTGGTACAATCTAGTCCGGCTTCTTCAAACCCACCATTCCAGAAAGTCTTTACTAACGATTAGTCTATCCACAGTGCCGTCTTGTACAAAGTCTTCCACTTGCTACAGTTGAAGGGTAACCACCTAATTTTTACTATGAAAAAAACAGCTCTCTTAACCCTCGCTCTTTTTATGGTTCCGTTTCTGGCTTTTGCCCAGACGCTTCAGCCGCTACAGGTACTTGTAGCTGCGGTCGGGACGATTCTTAATACGCTAATCCCAGTTCTTTTAGCTCTTGCATTAGTGGTGTTCTTTTGGGGTTTGGTGCAATATATTCTCCATCCAGACGCCGGCGAGGGAAAGGGATGGAGCGGACGCTCGATAATGATAGCTGGTCTTGTCTCACTTTTTGTAATGGTGTCGGTGTGGGGTATTGTTAATTTGGCTCAGAATGCCCTCGGAATACAGGGCAACGCGCCAGTACAGGTCCCACAGGTTCCGCAAGTACAGCCCTAGTGCATGTCCACAAGCCAGATTGCTTCTTCATTGACGAACGCCATCATTAATCCGCTTATTGCCCTTATTTTTGCGGCGGGTCTTTTGGTATTTGTATGGGGACTTATAGAATTTCTTTGGGGTCTTAATGGTATTGGCGATTCGACAAAAAAGGAGGAAGGCAAGATGCATATGCTCTGGGGTATTCTCGGCATGTTTGTGATGGTTGCTGCATTTTCTATTTTGACGCTGTTGGCAAATAATATTTGTGGTACCGCACCCGCCAATTGCGCCTCGGTCAGTTTGTAAAAGAAAGAGCGTCGAGCTGGTGCTCGACGCCGTTTGTTATTGTCTTAGTTGTATCGAGGAGGAGAAAGTGCGACAGCAGCCTCAAAAGGCTGATCCGCGCTCCATGCCCACTCGGTATCCTTGGGCAAACTCCCACCGCAATGCGGGCCATAGGTTCGGTTATCACCGGTCCAGGCGGCTCGCCGGAGGAATATGCACTTTCCATCATGCCAGATGTCAGGGGCACATCTTGCGTCTGGATTGATGTCGACCGGGGTATTCCCCAGTGGCACCGTCTTCTTGAGTCCTGGGCAGGCGTTAGAGATGGTCGCGTTTACCGTTGGGCTGGGGCCCCGATTCAGATTAAGTTTCGCCAAGAGACGACCATCTGGATCGAGAAGCATATCGGTTCGCGGCCCAATGAGTGCGAAGACGACGCCAAGTGTCACAAACAGCATGAACCGGTTGAAGCCCGTGTTGTTTGCTGCGACCACCGCCCAAATAAAGGCAAGGACGAAGTATGCAGCGAGATGCCCGTACCCCTCCGGAGTATGGAACAACGGCGCGGTAGGAAAGATTTCGTACAGCGCAATGTCCAGAGCACCTAACACTAAGACACCACTTAGCACCTGCAGCCAGAAACCACCGGTAGAGAAGGCTGGTGTAGCGATCGAATTTCTGCCGACGAAGAAAAGGGATACGCAGATAAATCCCATCAACAGCAGCTTTTGCTGAGTCTCGGTCACCCACTCCGGCAGCACTTCGTAAGTCAATGCTACTAGAATGATTCCAAGTAGCACTGTAAGCCCATTTCTCATGACCCGTCACCCTTTCGGTTGTGGTTGGTTTGATTTTGCATCAACCAGGACTCCTCGCGGAGGAGCCTGTCCAAAGTCGTAATACTGGTATCCACCTTCACCCTGAGACGCAAGGACGTACGCTTGAGTTCGTCTCAGGAGGTCAAATTTCTCCTCTTTCGTGAGAGTTTTGATGTCGGTGATACCAATATGAGCTAGTGACTGAGTGAGAAAGGTCTGGATCTGCGATGCCTTGTTAAGCATGTCTTTATGCAAACCCGGGCCCGCGGCGATTTGGTCGAAGGTAAGCTCGATCTTTTCTTCGAGTGTATCGCTGAAAAGCACTTCGTCGAATTGGACCTGCGTCACCTGCATGCCGTAGGCTCCGATTTCGGCGTTCATAAAGTTGCGAACCTCTGATGGGCCGTTGTAGGTCACATCACCTTTGATCTGCACCATCTGTTTGAAGAGCTGGAGCTGTTCATCGGCGGTCGGATTCTCTTTGAAGGCGAGGTCAATTTCGAGTTTCTTTTGACCCACAAATCGACGTACGGCAGCTTTCCGCCGTGCGTCTATGTAGTCCTCTACGTCGCCGCCTGGTGCAATGCCCTGCGCCATGAGAGGATCATGTATCATCACCGTCGCACCAGAAGTAATGTGGATCTCCATGCCGTTGGAAGTAAGATATACTTCCGGGTTCTCGCTGGTGTTTTGATGGGCCCGCGAGTCGACAATCTTATAACTCATGAGCCTGCGCGGTATCCACGCTCGACCAGGTCCAAGATTGTCAAACGGTATGCCCAGCAGTGTCAGATATGCCCTCTGTCCGGGATTGATGGTGAATTGTTCCCCGTTCAGAAAAACATAGTAGCATCCGACCAGGCATCCAACGAAGATTCCGATCACATGACGACTGTAGTATGTCGTTAGTGTCGGTTTTTTGAGCACGTACCCAGAAACCTGGAATACAGCCCACCAGACGACAAGACCCACTAGAATGCTTAGTCCAATCCCCACACACAGCCAGAAAAAACTTTTCCAGCTTCGTGCCCGAATAGAGGCGGAGGGGCTTGGCACTGGTTCGTTTGACGGAGCCGTCTGTGGTTGCAACGTAAGCGCTGGCAAGTTCATCGCCGGCTCTCCTCGCTGCCACTTCCAGACCAGAACGAAGATGATGACAGCCATTACAACGGCTGCACCGATTTGTAGGAGAATTTCCCACATGTGTTTTCCTTCCGTTTTCAGTTATTGAAGACCAAACTTATATGGCGTCAAAGCCATTGTTCCGTCTTAGATTGTACCATATTGAATAACCGAATGTCAAGATAAAAAAGCCTTACAAACAAGGCTATTTCGAATGTGCTGGGGAGAGGACTTGAACCTCCATGAGTTTCCTCACATGATCCTAAGCCATGCGCGTATACCAATTCCGCCACCCCAGCATCGCGCCCTAGTCCGCCCACCAGGGCTCGAACCTGGGACCATCTCCTTAAGAGGGAGCCGCTCTACCAACTGAGCTATGGGCGGATTCATTTAACGTATCATGAAAACTTATTTTTTCGAATGTGCCGGGGGTGGGACTCGAACCCACACGATCTTTCGATCCGGAAATTTTAAGTCTCCTATGGCTACCATTACATCACCCCGGCGCTTTATATTTCTACCATAAATGCTACATTGTCGGATACGGCCATGTAGCCAAGTAGTAAGGCAAGAGTCTGCAAAACTCTTATACACGGGTGCGATTCCCGTCATGGCCTCTAGTTTGAAAGCTCGTCTAAGCGTTGGCGATTTTTCTCGCCGCGATCTATCAGGAACTCGATTCTAGGGAGTACGACGCCCTTCACCCGCGTGCTAAAAAATTCTGCAAAATCGTGCCGGCTTCGGTTGGCGAATTTAAGTGCTGCTTCCTCAAGCGTATCGGGAAATACCGTCATGAAAATTGTCGCGCGAGTGCCGCTTTCGGCGACTTCGGCGCGTGTTACGGTGATAAGGGCGCCGTGGGGCGGGGGAAGGGCTTCGCGCACCAAAAATTCTGCCGACGCCGCGCGCAGCGCCTCCGCCAAACGTTCATTTCTGTTTTGCATAGCGTTATTTCACCACTACCTCGAACGCTTCTAGCCTGTCTCCTACAGCCGGCTCGATACTAGTTTTGACCATCGCACCGAATTCCTGCCCCTCCCCCACTTTTTTTGTGTCCGTTTTATGCGTTTGAAGCGAAACGATCTCGCCGCGTCCTATCTCCACATCGCGACGCAGTATCTTCACGTCTTCACCTTCAAGGAGTGAGCCTTCCTCAACCTTGCCACCCACCACCACACGACCTTTGGCGGCGCTGAATACTTTGGCGATTTTCGCAACGCCCGTTTTTACCTCTTGTTTCTCGCGCGGGCGCCGTTTCTCAAGCTCCGCGCCCAACCATTCAGTCAGTTTGTAGATGATGTCAAAAACCATCACTGCGACTCCCAAACGCTCCGCAAGACTTCGTGCTTCAGGCTCAACCCTCACGTTAAAGCCTATAATGATGCCGGGTATAGCGCCTCCGCCCACGAGACGCACGTCTCCCTCGCTTATGGAACCCACACCCTGGCCTACTACTTTGGTCTGGAGTTTTTCATAGGTGGGAAGCTTCTCAATCTCGTGCATGACTGCCTCTCCGGTGCCGGCAACATCTGTCTTAACAAGGAGGGGCAATATCGCCGGCAGCTCCTCTTCCTCATCCGTCTTTTGGGGAATATTTTTTGATACGTTTTTTGCTAGTGCTTTGAGTGCGTTCTCGCGCGCATCCTCCTCTGCCTCTCGCTTGCTCTCAGTGGCATGCCACTGCTCTCCTACTCTGGGGAGGCTTGAAAAACCGACTATCGTGATTGGACTGCCCGGTAAGGCTTTTTTAATTGCGTGCCCCAAGAAATTTTCCATGATACGCACAGGGGCGAAGCTTTCTCCGGAGACCACATATTCGCCGCTTCCGATGCTGCCGTCTTGCACGATGAGCGTTGCCGTATTGCCGCGCTTTTGATCCACATGAGCTTCTATGACAACGCCCTCTCCGGGCGCATCGGGGTTTGAAGATAATCCTTCAAGCTCACCGGCAAGTAATATCAAATCAAGAAGCTCTGCAATGCCTTCGCCCGTTTTACTCGATACCGCGACGTAGGGTACCTCGCCACCCATACCCTCTAAGTACACATTGTGCTCAAGGAGCGAGAGCTTTGTGCGTTCGACGTTTGCCGAGGGCTTGTCTATTTTCGTGAGTGCGACGATATAGGGAATGTCTCTCTCGCCAAGCAACTTCAAGGCTTCCAGAGTTTGTGGCTTGACCCCGTCTTCGGCGGAGACGACCAATACGGCGACGTCAGCGACTTCAAGGCCCCGCATTCGCATTGCTTTGAATGCCTCATGCCCCGGCGTATCGAGGAACGTTATCGCATGCGTTCCGCCCGCATTCGTGTGTGTCGCTTCATACGCCGAAAGGTGTTGAGTGATGCCGCCGGCCTCGCCCTCGGCCACGTGCGTTTTGCGGATATAGTCGAGCAGGGTCGATTTGCCGTGGTCGATATGTCCCACGACGGCAACGATGGGCGGCCTCCCGGCCCCTATGGATTCCTCTTTGTTCATAAGCCTTATTTCTTTTTGTGGGATGCAATGGATTCTTTCGCTTTTTGTATGACTTGTCGCTCCTCGTTTGAAAGCTCGAACGTCGAGCGCCCCCCTTCAAGGGGCTTCCCATAGACGCCGACCCGGTCGCGCGCGTAGAGGGTGGAGAGTACCACGCCGCTCCCGTATTCATCAAGAAACGCTGCGGAGAAGCTCTGGTTGCCGCCCTGTCCTTCTCCCGAGAACGGATTGAAGCGCACTATCCCCACACCCTGCACGCTTCCGCGCAGTCGCATCTCCGAGAGCTTAAGATATTTTTCAATTTCGCCGCGAAACTCCCGCATCTCCTTCATCTCGCGCGAAAGGACGTTGAGCGTCTCCTCAAGCGAGCCACTTCTTCCCATAAGCAGGCGATTGAGTCGGCGCTCAAGGACGAATAGTAAGAGAAGAGCCAGAAGGGAGAAAATCAACGCTCCAACGACTAGATAGGGTACGGCACGCGTAAGGTACACGCTCATATGGGAAAAGATATCTACTATGGAAGATGAGAGCTGCATAGGAATGTACTATTATATACCACATGAGGAGATTGTATGCCGACGCAGCGGCCGCCACGCCGCTTTCGAGGCGCGCGCGGCAAGAATTGCTGCGGCTGCTTGACCTCTACGGCAACGCCGGGGCGCTGCACTACGAGGGAGTCGAGGCAAAAAAGGAACTTGAGACTGCGCGCGCTTCTGTAGCGAGAAGCATCGGTGCTCATGCGGATGAAATAGTATTCACCTCAAGCGGTACCGAAGGCAATAACCTCGCCATCCAAGGGGTGCTACGGCCACTGCTCCACACATACGGCGGCTTGCACGCGATAACGTGCGCGATTGAGCATCAATCCGTGCTGGAGCCTCTGCGCGCATTGCAGCGCGAAGGTCTCACGCTGACCGAGATGGAAGTCGACACCGAAGGCCTCGTCTCCCCGAAGGCGCTTGCTGAAGCGATAACCGACAAAACCGTTTTCGTTTCTATTCAACTGATGAATAGCGAAGTGGGGACGATAGAGCCACTGCATGATATCGCCAGGGGAATACGAAAGAAAAGAATTGGGCGATCATTACCGATTTATTTCCATACTGATGCGTCACAGGCACTGCTCTGGGTTGATACAAAGGTAGATACTCTCGGCATTGACCTCATGACGCTTGACGCGCAAAAAGTACTTGGTCCCAAAGGAGTAGGGTGTCTCTATGTGCGGCGGGGTAGTGACATAGAGCCGGTGTTGTGGGGCGGAGCGCAAGAGCGGGGACTGCGCGGCGGAACGCCCAATGTGCCGCTGATTGGTAGTTTTGCACTGGCGCTTGCCGATGCTCAAGCGACCGTACAGAAGAGAGCACAGAAAGTTTCTGAGATTCGGGATATGTGTATTAAAGGGGTAATGGAACGCATACCTGATGCAATACTCAACGGTCCCTCGACCGCACACCGAGCTCCTAACAACGTAAATGTATCCATACCCGGGCTTGAAGCGCAGATGGCGGTTATTGCCCTTGACGCCGAAGGCATCGCCGCCTCGACCAGAAGTGCCTGCAACATCGGGGAAGAAGAACCTTCCCATGTCATTGAGGCGCTTGGCGTGCCGCGCGAATTAGCCGGCACGGCTATACGTCTTACCTTCCTGCCCGATGTATCAAGGGGTGATGCGAGACGCGTTGCGGAGACACTCGAAAAAGTTGCGCACCGGTATAGAAATATGGCATAATAAAGGCACCTATGGATCTGGAGCAGCTGACCAAGCATCAAATAGTCCTCCTGACGCTCTTGGTGAGCTTTGTCACCTCCATAGCGACTGGCATCGTGACCGTCTCGCTCCTGAGCCAAGCACCCCCGGGTGTTACCCGTACCATAAATCAAATAGTAGAGCGTACCGTACAGGAAGTAACGCCGCCAACCCAGGGCGCCACACCCGTCACTACAGTGAAGACGGTCGTCGTCCAAAATGACGATCTAGTCGCGCAATCCATTGCAACTATGCAAAAAAGCATCATTTATATCGTCGCAAAAGGAGGCACGGACTTGATTGCGCGCGGCATTATTATCGACAACAAAGGTACCGCGCTTACTGACAGCGCGGCCGTCATCGATTCGCCAGCGACCAGCTTCGAGGCATTGCTTGAAGACGGCGAGCGCCTGGCGGTCACTATTCCTTCAGGACAATCGACCACGACACCTATTCTCACCATTGATGTTGCAGTGGGTACTTCGACCGGCTTTATTCCGGCGGCGCTCGCCGACCAGAGCCAGCTGGGTCTCGGACAAAGCGTTGTTCGCATAGGGGGCGTCGGAAACGATGTGGTGGGAGAAGGGGTTATCGCCTCGCTCCCAAATCCTAAAAGCGGCGTCATACAGACTACTGTTTCTTCCGAGACACCAGGCTCGATCGTTATGACGCTCTTCGGCGAGGCCATTGGCATCACGACCAGCGACTCTTTGCTAAGTGGTGATGAGTACTATACGCTGCTCCCTCAGACATCCACAACAACGACGCCTGAAACAAATTCGTCATCCGGTTCGTAATATAACTATCTATGCCCCCATTCAATCATTTCACCACTAAAGCAAAAGAAGCCGTGAGGCGTGCGCATGAACTCGCAGTTGAGCGCGGCCAAAACCAGGTAAGCCCGACACACCTTCTCGGGGCACTTTTGCTGCAAGAGGAATCGCTGGTCACCTCGGTGCTGGAGAAGCTTGAGGTTGATGTCATTTTGCTTACCGATACCGTGCTCGAAGCGCTCGAAGGCACCCCAGGAGGATCGGTTCTTTCTCCATCCTACCAGCTGTATTTGACTCCCGAGCTGGTACAGGCGCTTGAGCGCAGCGCCAAAGTGGCGACCGAACTTCACGACGAATTCGTCTCAACCGAACATCTCTTTATTGCCATCCTCGACGTGCAGGGCGCCGCGCGCGATCTTTTGAGTCGTTTCCGCATCACGCGCGAGGCGATATTGCGAGCACTCGGAGAACTGCGCTCAACCAAAACAGCCGCAGCTACCGAGTCAAAAAAGTTCCGCGCTCTGCCGAAATACACCCGCTCTCTCACCAAAGCAGCGCTTGAGAATAAGCTCGATCCGGTCATTGGCCGCGACGAGGAAATTCAACGCGTCATCCAGATACTCAGCCGCCGCACCAAAAATAATCCTATTCTCATTGGCGAAGCCGGCGTGGGGAAGACCGCCATAGCAGAGGGACTCGCCTCCCGCATCGCCATGGGCGATGTGCCGGAATCGCTTAAAGATAAAGATCTCGTATCGCTTGATCTCGGCGCCTTGATAGCCGGTACCAAGTACCGCGGCGAATTCGAGGAACGCCTCAAGGCCATCATGAAGGAGATAGAACGATCCGACGGCAAGATCCTTCTTTTTATCGACGAGATTCATACCATGATAGGCGCCGGCGCTGCGGAGGGCGCCATGGACGCAAGCAATATGCTCAAACCGGCTCTGGCGCGCGGCGATCTTCACGTCATAGGCGCCACGACTCTCAAGGAATATCAAAGGCACATTGAGCGCGACCCGGCGTTCCAACGGCGCTTCCAGCCAGTCTACGTGCTTGAGCCGTCAGTTGAGGACGCAGTATCAATTCTGCGCGGTCTCAAAGAGAAATACGAACTGTTCCATGGAGTCCATATCACCGACGACGCTATCGTGTCGGCGGTGCAGTTGAGTGCCCGTTACATCCCCGACCGATTTTTGCCGGACAAGGCGATAGACCTCATTGACGAAGCCTCTTCTTCTTTGCGCATTTCGCTGGAGAATAAGCCGCCGGTGCTTGAGGATGCACATCGCAGAATCATGCGTCTTGAAGTCGAGAAGGAAGCTCTCCGCAAAGAGGCACAGGGAGAAGACCGTACCGCTAAGGCGCGCACTAAGGAGATAGAGCGCGATATAGCAGAGCTTAAGGAAAAAACATCCGAGATTGAGATGCGCTGGAAGAATGAGAAGCAGGTGTTGGGTGATATTAAGTCGATAAAGAAAGAACTTGAGAGTCTACGGCTCGAGGCCGATTCGGCCGAATCAGCCGTCGATCTGTCCCGCGCGGCTGAAATACGCTACGGAGAAATTCCCTCGCTTGAACGCGAGTTGGAACAAAAGACCAAGCGACTCAAAAAACTCCAAAGCACCCGCCGCATTCTCAAAGAAGAAATAAACGAGAGTGACATCGCTTCAGTCGTTTCAAAATGGACGAGTATCCCTGTTTCCCGAATGCTTGAGGAGGAAGCAGAGAAATTGTCCCGCATTGAAGGAGAACTTGAAAAGCGGGTGGTTGGCCAGCGCGAGGCGGTACAAAAAGTATCCGACGCGGTGAAGCGCAGTCGCGCAGGCATAGCCGATCCCAATCGACCCATTGCCTCCTTTATGTTTCTCGGGCCAACCGGAGTGGGGAAGACCGAACTCACGCGTGCGCTGGCGGAATTTATGTTTGACGATGAAAAGGCGCTCATACGCGTTGACATGTCGGAATATATGGAGAAGCACTCCGTCAGCAAAATAATAGGAGCGCCACCTGGCTATGTGGGACACGAAGAGGGCGGGGCATTGACTGAGCTAGTTCGCCACCGCCCGTACGCGGTGCTTCTCTTCGATGAGATTGAGAAAGCACATCCAGAAGTATTCAACATTCTCCTCCAAGTTCTCGACAATGGATATCTAACCGACGCCAAGGGGCGCAAGGTAAATTTCCGCAACACGGTTATCATCATGACGAGCAATATCGGCGCGCAATATATCGATAAAATGGAGCAAATAGGATTCTCCGCGCACGGTGGCACTGATGCGAGCAACTATATTATGGCTAAAGAGCGTGTGGAACAATCTCTCAAGGACTACTTCAGGCCAGAATTCCTCAACCGTATCGATGAAATAATCATCTTCAATATTCTCTCGCCCGAGGCCGTCAAAGAAATCGTCGGCATTCAGATCAAAGAAGTGACGGCACGCCTCACGGCAAAAGATATCACACTTACTATCATGCCGGCAGTCTATGAGTATCTTTCCAAGGAAGGTTACAATCCACGCTATGGAGCTCGTCCCTTGCGCCGACTGATACAGGATAAAATTCTCACCAAAATAGCCAGCCTTATGGTTTCGCGCGGCATACTTCAGGGGGGCAGCGTTATCGTCGATATGCACAAAGGCGAGTTCTCGTTTGATGTTAAAAAAGGAAGGAAAGGGATGAAAGTCACGCCGAGCGTTGCGGCCGAAGAAAAAGTCGGGGCCTAGAAATATCTCTTTAAATAAGGTATTTTGTAGAGGTTCTCCTCTATGCGTCGGTGGCAGAGTGGTCAATTGCAATTGGCTGTAAACCAATCGCCCTTGCGGCTACGTAGGTTCGAATCCTACCCGGCGCACCAATCTTGTTATTTAAGGAACAACCCAAAAATTGGGTGTTATTATCATGCATATGAAGAGACTTTGGCGCTTCGCTGCGTTGCCTCTTGTGGTTTTTTATTTGTTTACACCACTATTGGCGTTGGCACAAACTACTCAAGGCGCTGTCTCTATCGTCCCAGTCGTTGAGCCACAGGGCGGTAATGCCTATAGCGGAACCAATGCACCAGTCGTGGCGATTGGACTTTCCAATACTGGCTTAAACAACGCTCTGATTAATTCAATTGTCCTTGGAGAACAGGGCTCGGCACCCAAGACCATTTTTACCGGATTTTCAATCGAAACTGCCTCGGGAACTCTTCTCGGTTCCTCTTCAGGTGGTCTTGGTACTGATAGCACGGTGATGGTTCCTGTGTCTTCGACCATTGTAGCAGGCTCGCAGGAAATATTTGTCGCGTATGCTTCAATCGCGAATAATGTTTCTCCCGCACTTGGAAGCAGTTTTACGTTTTCGGTGGTCGCGGTCAACTCTTCAGCAACAGTCGCCGGAGCTCTGCCTGTGAGTGGCGGCCAGTACGTCATAACGAGCGGCACGCCACCGCCCACCTGCATCATGAATGTCAATCCGGGGATCATTTCCGTCGGTGGGGCAATAACCTTAAGCTGGCAGAGTGCTAACGCAACTGGGGGCACTATTACAAGTGTAGGATCAGTCGGTCCTTCGGGATCTATAAATCTACTACCATCTTCAGCGTCTTACACGACCTTTGTCGGCACGTTCACTGGGCCATCCGGAGTTACAGTGTCTTGTCAGGCTACAGTCCAAGTTAACAGCTCGAGCGGCATTATCACAGGTACCACACCGGCCTCAACGCCCGCACCTGCAACACCAGCCGCCTCCACGCCATCGTCTAGTGGTTCCTTGGTGCCTTGTGGGGCCGGCAACGGTACGCCCGGGAGCGGTGATGTCATAGGAATAAATCAAACCAACTCGACCGGATGCTCGGCTTGCGACTTGGGGTATCTTGTCGAAAATATTATTACTCTTCTCATCGGACTCTCCATACCCATTGCCGCCGGCCTCTTCGCTTGGGCCGGTGTACTGTATTTCACCTCAGGCGCAAATCCGGGAAATATCGAAAAAGCAAAAAGCATATTTAGAAATGCATTGGTCGGTTTCCTTATCGCGATTACTGCGTGGTTGGTCATCAACACACTTCTGCAGACGCTCCTTGCTGGCAGTCCCACCATTCCGCAGGGCAGCTGGTTCACGATACAGTGTAATAGGAGTGGACGCGCGGTCAGCGGCACTATACAAACTCTCTTAAATTCATTGCCGATTGTGAGCACGACTCAACCTGTGGGCACTTCCTATACCTGTCCAAGCAACTATACGCTTCTTGGAGCTGGGAACACATGTATAGATAATACTAATGGAGACATAATAAACGCAACGCCAATAACAAGTGGGAGTGGAGGGCCTGTTACCCAATGCACAAATTCAAATTGCAGTGTATCAAGCTTGCAATCAAATGGAATGAGTTCGAATGTAGCGAGCGTCATGTCTTGCATTGCCCAGACCGAAAATCCTAGCGGAAGCTTGTGTAATGGCAACGCATGCGGGACATTCCAGATAATGTTGTCACTCAATCCACTTAGTGGGTCGGCATGTTCACCATATCCAGTGACTAATTGTACTGGTCCCTCACAGTGTAATGCAGTTGGTAGCACAGCACAAAATCTAAACTCGGCCGCGTGTCAGACTTGCCTAGCGAGTGAACAAAAAGCTGCGCTTAACCCTCAATGCAATGCACAATCGGCGAATGCTCTTGTCCAGCAGTCTGGTTATAGCTCCTGGACTTGCCCCGGTTGTAATTCGAATGCTCAAGCATGTGTAAGCACATACGGCTCCAGTAATTGATAAGAGTTTGCGCAAAAAATCTATATAGAGTAGAGTCTTTGGTATGTCACAGGATCGACTCATTATCCTTAAACACGCTGCCACGGGCGAGGTGTATTGGACAAGCAAAAATAAGAAAAAAGTGGAGCGCAAGATAGAGCTCAAGAAATACAGCAAAAAGCTGCGCAAGCACGTTATTTTCAAGGAAGCGAAGAAATAAGTCGGCGGGCGCTGAGGGAATCGAACCCCCGACGGCGGTTTTGGAGACCGCAGTTATACCATTTAACTAAGCGCCCAATATGCGCTATCTTAGCCCGAAATAAACTTTTTTGCGAGCGAGAGCGCCTCTTTTTTGTCTTTAATCCAATATATATTTTTATTGTGTTTAAACCATCGATATTGCCGCTTGGCATAGCGGTTTATCTCCCGCTCAAGCTCTATCTCAAACTGTGCTTGAGTCAGTTTATGTTGCAATAAAAAAGAAAGAAAACGGTATTCAAGTCCAAGCTCGCGCATACGTTTGTAGGAGAGACTCTCGCGGTGCAGCTCCTTAGCTTCACTTATCATGCCTGCCTTTATACGTACGCGTAGCCGCCTATGAATATTTCTGCGGAGTTTCTCAGAGGAGGGAGAGAGTCCGAGCCAGAGGATTTCATATTTCTCCTTGGTTTTTGGAAGGGGATTTTTGCCAATCGCTTTTGCTATTTCAATAGCTCGGATAAGTCGGCGCTTGTGCTCTGGCTCGATAGTCTTTGCTCGCCGAGGATCTAGTTTTTTGAGTTGTGTGAACAATTGTTTTGCAGAATAACGCTCTAGCCGCTTGCGCAAGGGCATATTCGGCGGCGCGTTCGGGAGCATAAGTCGTCCTAGCAAGACGTCTACATACAGACCCGTGCCGCCGACGAGAATAGGAAGGTGGCCATTTTGCTGTATGAGCATAATTGCTTTTTCTCCCAGCTTTAAAAAGTCATCTGCACTGAATTGTTTCTTAGGGGAAACGACATCAAGCAAGTGGTGAGGAACGCCCTGCATTTCTTTTTTCGTCACCTTACCGGTACCAATATTAAGCCCTGTGTATACTTGTCTTGAATCGGCCGAAATAATCTCCCCATGCAATTTTTTGGCAAGCCAAATGCCCAAGGCGCTTTTGCCCGAGCTGGTCGGTCCCACGATACAGAGTATTTTGGTTCTACCCACAAAATGAATGTACAAACTTTTATGTGAAAAAGAAAGCACGGCAGTCAGCCGTGCTCTTTGCGCCATGTGATGATGCGCCAGTCCATCTCGTCGTAACGCTCTCGAGGCCAGAGGCCGCAGTGTACATATGCCGCCATCACGTCACGCATAATGAATCTAGTGTGCACGTTATCGTAACCGGCTCGCTGGAGAGCCTCAGTACCGCCGAGCTCCCAATCGGCAAAGACAACGTGATGCATCTCGCGCGTGGGATAGCCCGCGCTCTCCAGATTGCCGAACGCTTCCAGCATCGCTTTGGCGGTTGAGATGATATTCTCGACCGTCATATAGCTATGTCGGAGCAGGTCGGGTCGATCAATGAGCGTTTGATCCCTGCCATGGTTCTTGGGCGCCGTTTGCATGAAGCTGAAGCACGTCTCTCTATTTACGAGATCCAAGCCGCGAACAATGTACTCATTTACCGACAGCTGAGACACGCCTTGGGCGAGTTGATAGCCTGCCGTTGGGATGCCTATGAGACACCGTTGCTTTCCGTGCGTAAGTGGAAGCGTGTCCACCTTATCCTTAATGGCTGTGCACACTCGAAGCAATAGCAGCGGATTCAGCGCGAGATCGTTGCGCATTCGCACATATACATGGGATTTGAATCCGGAGTTGAAGGTTATTTCCTCATTGCTCCATGCGATAGTACCGTTCAGTTCCAGATCGTTAAGCAGCGACATGTCGGCGCGACTCAACATTCTTCCTGACGGTCCGCGAAATGACTTGCCAACGGATTCTTTCATAGCAGACCCCTGTGTTGCGGATGGTTCTACTCCGCGAGACACTCTAACAAATTGTTATAAAAAAGAAAGCGCCCAACAGAAGTTAGACACGTTTTACATGGTAGTTGTCCCGACAGAGGTTGTTACAAAAAAGATTTTCCTGTTTGTCTTTACAATGCTCTCGACGGCCTGTTAGTTTTTGACCGTACTGGGTGCTGGCAGGTCCCCCAAAATTTTCTCACCAAGTGAACGGGCATTACTAAGCTCGTAATACACTAGAACCAGTCTCAAAAATAATGTTTGAGTAATAGCATGATGCACGCGAGCTTCACGAAGGCGGCAAAGTTCTGCAGTTTGTATTCGTAGCGAGTCACGAGCTTTCTCCAGTTGTGCATCCACGCGAACAGCCGCTCAATCTTCCACCGGCGCTTGTAGGAGCGCAGCGCCCTGCCGTCCTGTGTTGCTCTGCGCACCCGGCCTCTGCGATGCGGTGAAATGAGTTTGATGCGGTATTTGTTCAGGAGCGTTCCATCCAGCGGATCGGAATCATATGCTCGGTCAGCCGTGAGGCGAAGCGGATTCTGTCGGGTAAATCGCCGGGCAAGCGTGTCTTCAACCAACCGGACTTCGCTCGGAGAAGCAGAGGCCACATAGACGGCGACTGGAAGAGAGCCTTCGTCCGCAATCGCCATGATCTTGGTGCCTTTCCCACGCTTCGTGGGTCCCACGCCAAGACCCCCTTTTTTGCCCCCGCGAAGGTGGCATCGAGAAAGCAGCTCCTGAGCTTGATGCGCCCCCGGTATTCCATGTCCATGGCCAGGGCTTCGACGATGCGGTCAAAGGCGCCGCTCTCCACCCACTGCTGGAACCTGCGATGGCAGGTCTGGTAGGGCGGGTAGTCTTTCGGCAGGTGCTTCCACTGGGCGCCGGTCTTCAGTGCCCAGAGGATACCTTCCAGTATCTTGCGGTCGTCCTGCCGGGGACGGCCGCGGGTTTCCAAACGCTTGAGGGGTGTGACAAACGGAGCGATGACGCTCCACTGCTCGTTGGTGAGAGGCATGGGCAGGCAAATTACGGGTAACGCCCTGTGCCTTTAGTCTACAACGGTATTTTTGAGATTGGTTCTAGGTTCATATGAAGAAAGGACATCGTGTCGCTCCTGAGGTAAAGGAGCAGATTTTAGGTCGCATTAAAAACGAAGGGGTCTCCATTGCAGAGGCAGCCAAGGAGCACGGCATCACCAGCCGGATCATTTACAAATGGCTCGGCATGGGGGCGCAGGGAGCGCCCACCTACGGGGAGGTCTCCAAACTCCGCAAGGAGAACGCCGAACTCAAACAGCTGGTGGGAGAGATCACTCTCAAGCTCTCTGAGGCCCAAAAAAAGAAGTGAGAGACAACAGTACAGTCAACAAGACCCTGCTCGCCAAAGAGCTTGGCGTCTCGCGCCGGAGCCTCTACTACTATGCAACGAAACCAGCCAAGGACTGGACGCTCAAGTGCCGCATCGAGGAAGTACTGCGGGAGTTTCCCAGCTACGGGCACAAGCGACTGGCACTCCATCTCAAACTCAACAAGAAGCGGGTGCGCAGAGTCATGCGGCTTTTTGGCATCAAGCCCTACCGCAGGCGCGGTAGAAAACCCAAGCGGGACAAGACGCTCTCGACTCGTGCATACCCGAACCTGCTCATGGTCATGCCGCCGGTCCGTCCACACCACATTTGGGTCGCCGACTTCACCTACCTGCCATTCCATGGACGGTTCGTGTACCTCGCCACGGTCATGGATGTTTTTGGCAGGGAGATTGTCGGCTGGAGCGTGCTCACGACGCACTCAACGCAGTTAGTACTCGGAGCGCTGTTTTCGGCCCTGCAGCAGCGACCGCCTCCAGCGGTCTTCCACAGCGACAACGGTAGAGAGTATGGGTCCAAGGGCTTCATCGAAGCGCTCACCCTCTTGGGTGTTGCGGTATCCCGCTCAAAGAAAAGTTGTCCATGGGAGAACGGGTATCAAGAAAGTTTCTACTCTCAGTTCAAGGTGGACTTGGGAGATCCGGAGCGCTTTGAAACGCTTGGTGAGCTGGTGTATGAAATCCATCAGGCGATATGCCACTACAACACGAGGCGCATCCATTCCAGACTCCGGATGCCGCCCGCAGTGTTTGCCGCCGCTCACAGAACTGCTACACTACAAGCAATCGTTCACTAGGTGCGCAAAGAAAAGGGTACCTTGCACTCTCTGTGCCGGAGGTGGGACTTGAACCCACATCCCTTGCGAGACACGATTTTGAGTCGTGCGCGTATACCATTCCGCCACTCCGGCCTCGTGCTAGAATATCTTTTATGTCGCAGTTTTACAATAACGCTATTTTCTGGGTCGAAGTCGAGAAGATAAAGCCAAATCCTTTTCAGCCTCGCAAGGAGTTCGACGAGGCGAAACTCGCCGACCTCGCCCGCTCCATACGCCAGTACGGCGTCATTCAGCCGCTCACCGTCACCCGCAAAGAAGTGACGAAGGGGGATGGCGGTCTTGTTGCCGAATATGAGCTTATTTCGGGGGAGCGTCGTCTGCGTGCTGCCAAAATAGCCGGTGTTCGCGAAGTACCCGTCCTTATCCGCGAGGGCATGGATGATGATAAGACAAAACTGGAATTGGCCATCATCGAGAATCTCCAGCGGGAGGACCTCAATCCGATAGACCGCGCCAAAGCGTTCGCTCAACTTGTCGATGATTTTGGTTTTAAACACAACCAGATAGCCGAGAAGATAGGCAAAAGCCGAGAGTACGTAAGCAACAGCATTCGTTTGCTCGCAATGCCCCAGGAAATGCAGGATGCACTTTCGGAAGGCAAAATCTCGGAAGGACATACGAGGCCGCTTCTCATGCTCACGGATCGTCCCAAAGAGCAGGAAACGTTGTTTCGCGAAATAATGCTTAAGCGCCTCACGGTCCGCGACACCGAAAGCATCGCGCGTCGCATTGCCACCGACCGCGTGCGTAAGAAAGAGTATCTGTATTCGCCCGAGGTATTGGCGATGGAGAAAGAACTGACTGAATCCTTAGGTACTCGGGTAGCCATTGAGACCAAAGAGAATGGGGGTAAACTCTCCATTGATTTCATGAGCGAGGATGATCTGCGCACGCTCTTTGCAACCTTGGCGGCCCGTGTCGCGGCCTCTCCAAAACCTATTGCGTCTGAATCTACTCCCGATATTCCCGTGCAGGAACTCGACGACCGTTCCAAAGACGAAAGAGCGGAGGATGAGAACACCTTCGATCCAAGCAGTTTTTCCATCTAAGCTTTCTTCTCTTTGTCGAGTGCACTGCGAATGTGCCGGCGCGCAAGGGTAGTCTTGGCAAAATCAAGCCACTTGACCTTCGGGTGAGCAGTTTTTTTGGTCTGAATTTCGACAATGTCGCCGTTGTGGAGCACAGTGTCGAGCTGGACTAATTTATTGTTGACTTTGACGCCGAACACATGGTCGCCGATATCGGAATGTATGGCGTATGCAAAATCTATGGGACTCGAATTAGTTGGCAAATCGACCACGTCGCCGGTTGGGGTGAATACGAACACCCGCCAGTTGAATATGTCGGTTTTGAGTGTGGTTTCAAAATCGGGATCCTGAACACCGTCGGTGATATCAGAGAGCCACTCCGGGCCGCCTTTTGCTCCGTAGCGCGCGCGTTTGCCAATCTCGGTTTGCGAAACTCCTTTCTTGTTTGGTGCTGCCGTGCTGCGCTGGGTAAATCTGGGTATAAGACTTTTTATCCAATCAAAACTTGACCCGCGTGCACTACTGCTGTGTGAGGAGGAAATATTGTGCGAACCCCCGTCCTTATATCCGACGTGCGCCGCAATGCCGTACTCCGCTTCCAAATGCATCTCCTCAGTGCGGATTTGTATCTCGACAATGCCGCCGTCGCCGGAGAAGACAGTGGTGTGGACGCTTTGATAGCCGTTGGGCTTCGGGAAGGCGATGTAGTCCTTTATTTTGTTCGGGAGCGGCTGCCAGAGATTGTTCACGAGCCCCAGCACGCGATAGCAGTCGGAAACGTCTTTGACGATGATGCGCAGCGCCGCGATGTCGTAGATTTTTTCGATGTCGCCTTCCTTGCGCTGGAGCTTGCGCCAGAGACTGTAGATCCCTTTGATGCGGTAATCAGTTCGAAACTCGGTGATGTCATTTTTTGCGAGCTCCTTGCGGAGCGTTTTTTGCATTTTCTCAAGCTGTCGGATAGTCTCTTTCGAACGCTCAGCCAGCAATTTTTTCGTTTTCTTGTATTCATCCGGCAGCGCATACTCAAAGGCCAGATCCTCAAGCTCCCGGCGCACGACTCCCATGCCGAGCCGGTGGGCTATGGCCGCATATATCTCCATCGTCTCAAGCGCGATACGCTCCCGCTTTTGAGCGGGCACGTGCGCAAGGGTGCGCATGTTGTGGAGGCGATCCATGAGCTTGATGATAAGGACGCGCGCGTCCTTGCCAGTTGCCACCAGCAATTTGCGCAGACTTTCACGGTGGCGTTCGGCCCCACGGTATTTAAGCCGTCCGAGCTTCGTAACCCCCTCCACCAAAAATCGCACCTCTTTACCAAACTCCTTTTCCAGTGTTTCCGGCGAGACACCCACGTCCTCGATGCTATCGTGCAAAAGCGCCGCGGCGACCGTGCTGGCGCCAAGCCCCAATTCCGCTATGCCCTTGGCCGTCTCGACCAAGTGGGTAAGATAGGGCTCGCCGCTGAATCTCGTGTGGTCCTTATGGGCCTCGGCAGCAAAGGCGTAGGCTTTCTCGACCAGCGCTTTGTCCTCCGGGCTCGGCGCGCTCATTTTCTGGAGTATGTCCTCTGCCCCCATATCAGAAGTCTACTCTTTCTTGAGGAGAGGAACAAATCTCGCAATAATTGTTACTTTTTTTTCCTCACGAATCCTCTTTTCTTTTTTTCTTCTTTCAAAATCTCCAGAGCCCGCGGGAGCTCAATGGTATACACGTCATCAGTTTTCAACGATCGGAAATCTTTCTCATGCACGATGAAGGGTCCGAAACGGCCTATGGATGCGGTAATAGGCTCATGCGTCTCGGGGTGGTTACCCAGGACGCGGGGGAGCGCCAGGTACTTGAGCGCTTCCTGCAAACTGACGCTTTCAGGATCCTTGTCTTTGGGGAGCGACGCGCGCTTGGGCTTCACTCTCGCTGCTTTGCCCCTGACTCCTTTTTTCTTGCTTTCGCCCAATTGCACAAAGGGACCGAAACGACCGCTGAGCACATACACGAACTCGCCGGTCTTTGGATCCGTGCCCAAGGGTTTTGCCGGTTCATTGGATATGGCCTCGCCTTGCTCGGTGCGTGCTCCATGGCACTCAGGAAAGCGCGAACACGACATGAATTTGCCTTGGCGGGAGAGTTTATACACCATGGGAGCGCCGCATAGGGGACAGGTAAACTCTGCAGGCACGGGCCCCAGGTCAGTCAATTTACCCGCTTCCTTGTCTTTTATTCTTACTTCCTTATGAAACGGCGTGTAAAAATCACTGAGTGTTTTTTTATATTCCCGTTTACCTTCGGCTATCTCGTCGAGCTCGTCCTCCATTTCCGCAGTGAAGGTGTCGCTGATATAGGTAGGGAAGTTGTCTTCAAGGAAAGTCGAGACGACGTCGCCGGTGTCGGTAGGTTTCAGCGTCCGGCCCTCTTTTTCTACATACCCGCGCGCATCAAGGGTGCGCATGATTGATGCATAGGTTGAGGGGCGGCCGATGCCGCGCTTTTCAAGTTCCCTGATAAGGCCGGCTTCGGTGTAGCGCGGCGGGGGCGTGGTTTGTTTTTCTTCAGCTGAAATATCTCTGACCTCCAACGACTCCCCAGTAGATACTTTCGGCAGCTCGACATCTTCGCCGCGGGCCTCCGGGTCGGCTTTGAGCCATCCATCGAACACTACACGCGAACCGTTGGCCACGAAGGAAGGTATGTGGTTGTCTTTAGTTTTCGCCTCAATCTTAGTGCGCAAGACTTTCGCGTCCGCCATTTGTGAAGCCATGGCACGCGACCAGATAAGCTTATAGAGCCTCTTTTGCTCCGGGGTCGTACCGGAGTTCTCTTTTTCTATGTGCGTCGGGCGAATAGCCTCGTGCGCTTCCTGCGCATTTTTTGATTTGGCGGTATATACGTGCGACTCGGCATACTCTTTACCGAACTTTTTTTCAACCTGAGCAAGAATCGCGGCACGCGCCGGAGCTCCGAGATTTGTCGAGTCGGTGCGCATGTAGGTAATATGGCCCGCTTCATAGAGCCGCTGGGCCACCTGCATGGTGCGGGAAGGAGAGAACCCGAGCCTTGAGCTTGCGGTTTGCTGGAGTGTTGAGGTAGTGAAGGGCGCCCTTGGAGTGCGCTTGGCTTCCGCTTCGTTCACCTCAAAGACCGCGAGTCCATCTTTTTTAACTGCGGCTATGATGGTATCAACCTCATCCCTTTTCTTGGGTTCTTCAGCGCACGTGAGTAGAAGCGAGTCATGGCGGGGAGTCTCGGTCTGGGCTGTTATCACATAAAAGGTTTCGGGCTTAAAGGCGCGAATTTCACGTTCGCGCTCCATAATGATGCGCAACGCTGGCGACTGCACGCGGCCCGCCGAGAGCCCGTAACGGACTTTCTTCCATATAAGCCCAGAGAGGTCGTATCCCACGAGCCTATCGAGTACCCTCCGAGCCTCCTGTGCCAGGCGCAGATGCTCATCTATCGTGCGTGGATGAGCCAGGGCTTCCTCAATAGCCTCTTTGGTTATCTCGTGAAAAACAATACGCTCAGGCTTCTTGAGCCCCAATTCTTCCTTTATATGCCACGCAATAGCCTCCCCCTCACGGTCGGGGTCGGTGGCAAGTATGACCTCGTCGGCCTTCTTAGCCAGGGCTTTGAGGTCGTGGATGATATGCGCCTTGCCGGGGACCACCTCATAGTGGGGAATAAAGCCTCCGGGAATGTCTATCGCTTTTTTATTTGATTTCGGCAGGTCGCGCACGTGGCCAACCGAGGCACGCACGAGAAAGTCGCCTTTGGAATCAATAGAGTCCAAATATTTCTCAATAGTCTTCGCTTTGGCGGGCGACTCGACGATAACCAGTTTCATTCAGTGCTTACATTGATATACCAGATACGAAAATAATGCAAAGGGTTGATTAAAAAATTGCTCCCGCGCAATGCGGGAGCAGCTGACTCATCGATACCACTTGAAGGCGATCGCTGCGATCTCGCGGCGAGTGAGATCGTTGGGATTTCCGGATACTTCGCTCGGAGTCGGAAAAGGTGAGCGTCTTCCGCCGAAGTCGTGATCGTTCACGAGACGCTCTACGACGGAAGAAGTTCCCGGCGCAATACCTGCACGAGCTGGCAGTGGTAAAGTGAAACTTTCTTTTGCCGAGGCTTTTTTTACAGTCCGCCCTTGTGCTTGCAGCGTATTGAGAGAAACGACGTTTGTCTGTGAACCCACCCCAGGTATTGCTACAGTGGGTATCGGAACCGCCCTTTTTCCTTTCGAGCCGCGCAAGGCCATGGTAGTCGGATGGTTTACAGGTTGGTTCCACGCTCCCTCGTTTTTCTTTTTGCGCACGATTTTCGCCCGAAAGAGAAGGCCAGCTATTTGGCTCTGCCCGACCCCGGTCATTTCTTCGATCTTTGAATTACTGAGCCCTTGTCTTCCGAGTCTTAGTACCTCAGCTTTCTTTGCCTCACTGGGTGGTGACATGAACGTCTCCTTGCCTGTTGTGTGTAACGAACGCAACTCCTGGCACTGTACTATATCCCCCTAGTCTTGCCTATAGGTTCTGAGATGAACCTATAGACGAGGGGAGAAATATACGAGAAGAGTATCTTCGGCGGTTGTCGCAATGGGTATTGCATTGTAGGCTATACTTATATTCTATGCTCGATATACAATTTATCCGCGAAAATCCTGATCTGGTTCGCGCAGCGATAAAGAACAAAAACCGCGAAGGCATAGATCTTGATCGTATCTTGATGCTTGCCGACGAGCGCAAAAAGGCTTCCGGAATAATCTCCGAGGTCAACCGCAAGCGCGGAGAGACGCAGGAGTTGCGCGATGCCGAAGCCGGCAAGAAGCTCAAGGATGAGCTCAAAACGGCGGAAGAGAAGTACCAAGCCATAGAGAAGGAATTAGTGTCCCTTCTCATTAAAATACCTAACGTTCCTTCGGCCGATACACCGGTGGGGAAGGATGAGTCCGGCAACAAAGTCATCCGCACCTGGGGAAATAAACCAAAATTTTCATTCACCCCTAAAGCGCACTGGGACATTGGCAGGGAACTCGGCATTATCGACAGCGAAAAAGCGGCGGAGATAAGTGGCACGCGCTTCACATATCTCAAAGGCGATTTGGTGCTGATGCAGTCAGCGCTTATGGACTTTGCGATCCGGGTGCTTACGTCCGAAGACGCGTTGCAGAAAATCATTCGCGTGGCGGGACTCTCTGTTTCAAGCAAGCCGTTTGTGCCGGTCATACCGCCCCTTATGATGCATGCGCAGGTTATGAACCGCATGGCGCGCCTGGATCCCATTGAAGACCGTTTTTATCTTGAGAAGGACAATCTGGTCTTAATAGGCAGTGCCGAACATACTCTAGGACCCCTTCATATGGACGAGGTGCTTGAGGAAGTACGACTGCCTCTACGCTATGTGGCCGTGACGCCGGCATTTCGCCGCGAGGCAGGCGCGGCGGGGAAGGATACGCGCGGAATTTTGCGTTTGCATCAATTCGACAAAATGGAAATGGAATCCTTTACCAAACCGGAAGACGGCCTTACGGAACAGGATCTTATGGTTGCGATACAGGAGCACCTTATGCAGCAGCTTAAGTTGCCTTACCAGGTCGTGGCTGTGTGCACGGGTGATATGGGTTTCCCCGACCAGCGCCAAATAGACGTTGAAGCCTGGATGGCAGGGCAAAACACATTCCGCGAAACACACACCTCCGACTATATCGGCGGATTCCAGGCTCGGCGTCTCAACACTCGGTTAAAGCGCACAAACGGTGAAAAGGAACCGGTGCATATGAACGACGCCACCGCGCTATCCCAGCGCCCGCTCATCGCCATTCTTGAAAATTATCAAAATGAAGACGGCTCAGTTATGGTTCCCGAAGTCCTGCGCCCCCATATGGGGAAGGATCGCATCGAAAAGGTAAAGATATAGATTATGGATCGGGCGATACTCGGGGAGTCCAGAGTGCGCGCACGGCGTCGGCGTCGCCGGATATTTGCCACATTATTCATTTTTTTCCTCCTGGCGCTTATATTCGGCGGAGTGGTGTGGCTTTCTCGCGATCCGTTTTTGCGCCTCACAGGGGTGGAGGTCTCTGGAGCACAGACGCTCTCGACCTCAACCATTACCGCCTATGTGGAGCAACAAATCTCAGGCTATTACTATCACCTATTTCCGAAGAACAATTTCTTTCTCTATCCGAAATCGGCAATCTCTGAGGGCCTCCTCACTTTCATGCCGACGCTTCAGAGCGTGAGCGTCGGCACTCAGGGCCTCCATACTATTGCAGTGGTAATCGTCGAGCGCACACCGGAGGCGCTGTGGTGCGGCTCGGCTTCTTCTACTCCGGGAGAAGCCGCATCGTGCTCGTATATGGATCAACATGGCGTTGTTTATGCGCCGGCCCCTACGCTCTCAAGTGGCGGCACCTCAGAGCCGCTGCCCGGATATGAATCCTATTATGGCACTCTCAGCAACACCTCCCCGCCGCAGTATCTCAGCCCTCCACAGTTCCAGTCGCTCTCAACACTTATCAACGCTCTGGCCACGCAAACTGCCACTGACACTATCCAAAGCGTGTTTGTCGACAACAGTGACGACGTCTACGTGCAGTTTCTCAGCGGCTTTCAGCTTATTTTCGCCCTCAGCGACGCCGGCGGCGATGTCTATCAGCGTTTTGAATTGGCGCTCCAGTCCAACCTGTTCAAGTCGCATCCGTTGTCGGACTTTGGGTATCTCGACCTGCGCTTCGGCGACAAGCTGTACTACATGCTCAAATCGCCGTAAGGTAGAGCGATGCGGGGATTTTGGGGCACACTACCGAAGCCTTTCTTCTGTTTAGCTCCGCTTGCGAATGTCACCGACGCGGCGTTTCGACGTGTGGTAGCGACCTATTCCAAGCCTACAGGTCCGCAGGTCATGTATACCGAATTCGTTTCTGCGGACGGACTCTTCCTTGCTGACAAAGAGGGAAGGGAGAAACTCATGCGGGATCTGATGTTCAGCGAGGCTGAGCGCCCAATAGTGGCCCAGTTTTTTACCTCTCATCCGGAGATTATGGAGAAAGCCGCAGCCTTGGCTCAGAAGCTGGGCTTTGATGGTGTTGATATCAATATGGGTTGTCCCGACCGCAGCATCGAGAAACAAGGTGCAGGAGCAAAATTAATACTCAATCCCAAGTGCGCACAGGAACTTATTGCTGCAGCCAAACGGGGGGCGCCTCATCTGCCCGTCTCGGTTAAGACAAGGCTGGGGTATAACAAGGATAGGTTGGAAGAGTGGTTGCCGATGTTGCTTGAAGCAGAACTTGCGGCCGTTGCGTTGCATGCCCGCACGCGCAAGGAGATGTCAAAAGTGCCCGCGCATTGGGATAGGATCAAGCGAGCCGTTGAAATACGGGACGAGATGAAAAGTAGCACGCTCATCATCGGCAACGGGGATCTGAAGGATATGGATGATGCACGAGAGAAAATAAAGAAAACAGGGGCCGATGGCGCTATGCTCGGCCGAGCGATTTTCGGCCATCCCTGGTTGTTTTCCGATTCGCATGCATATGACGACAACGTTCAGAAAACATTAGACATTGCAGTTGAGCACACTAAACTGTTTGAGAATTTGCTAGGTGACATCAAGAGTTTCGCCATCATGAAAAAACACCTCAAGGCGTATGCTGAAGGTTTCCCTGGAGCCAAAGAGTTGCGTATGAAACTTATGGAAGCGAACCATGGTATCGAGGTTGAGAGAATCATAAAAAGTTTTACGGTGTTATCGGAGCGTTCATAGGTTTGCTCAACCCTTCGGGGGACCTCATGGATGACACCGTAGATGTATCTGTGCTTCGTCCGCCGCATGAATACGCGGCGGGCTTTCTTTTAGGTATACTTACACCCATGAAAGGCAAAGAAAAGTCGGAAAGCTGGTCCTTGTACCGCAAATACCGACCCCAGAGCTTTGATGACATAGAGGGCGATCAGCAAATCGTCCATGTTCTCAAAGCAGCCATTAAACAAGATAAAATAGCCCATGCCTATCTCTTTGCTGGCGGTCGCGGCACCGGCAAGACGTCGATAGCGCGCATTCTCGCGCACACATTGGGCACTAGTGATAACGATATTTATGAAATGGACGCCGCGAGCAACCGCGGCATCGACGAAGTGCGCGAGCTGCGCGAGGGAGTAGCGACATTCCCGTTCGAATCAACCTACAAGTTTTATATTATCGATGAAGCGCACGCTCTTACGAAAGACGCATGGGGTGCGTTACTCAAAACCCTAGAGGAACCTCCCGAGCATGTTGTGTTTGTGCTTGCAACGACTGAGCTTGAGCGGGTGCCCGAGACCATTCAATCGCGCTGTCAAGTCTTTCAATTCAAAAAGCCAACCCATGAGACTCTCAAATCTCTGGTACTGAGTGTCACAAAAAAAGAAGGTGCGTCTTTGACGACCGCCGGTGCCGAACTCATCGCCACCGCAGGAGAGGGTTCCTTTCGGGACACGCTCGGCATTCTTCAAAAAGTCCTTACACTGTCGGCTGATACTAAGCTTACCGAAGAGGAGGTGGCAAAGGTTGTCGGCGCGCCCTCGTCAAAAACAGTCAATGAATTGCTGCAAGCCCTTGCTAAGCGGGATGTGGGGAAGGCCATAGCGTCTTTTCACGCAGGTGTGGGGAGCGGAGCAGAACCAAGTATGTTCACGCTCCTCGTTATCGCGAAAATCCGCGCGATTTTGCTTTTGCGTTTTGCCCCAAAAATAGAATCGGAGCTTGCGAACCAATTCGGCGAAGATGATCTCAAAATTCTTAAAACGCTAGCGGGAAAAGAAGGCATGGCGATAAACTCTCAGTTACTTGCCGAACTTATTACCGCGCTATTGGAAATGAACCGTGCACCTATTCCACAGATTCCGTTTGAGCTCGCCCTGTATAGAGTTTTTGAATAAAATACGCTACTCTGTAGCGTGTATTGCCCGATCGTCTAACGGTAGGACAGCGGCCTTTGGAGCCGTTAATTGGGGTTCGAATCCCTGTCGGGCAGCCAGTTTGAGCTAGCACGAGACGCTTATGGGTCTTGAGCGCTCGAGAGGGATGCTTAGCAGATACAGGTCAAAGCGATACAATATACACATGGAAGAAAAGACATTAAACGCACTTCGCTGGATTGTAGGAATCCTTAACAAACACCAGGTTCCTTACAGAATTGGTGGTGGATTTGCTGCGCACATCTACGGATCAAATCGGCCGATCAACGACATAGACATTTCTCTACCCGGCAAGTATTTCTCGGCTATTGTGCCGCTAGGGGGAATCTTCCTTATTTCACTTTTGGCGTTATTCCCATCGGGTGTACTGCCGGTGGCTTGCGTAAGCATTCTTTTTTCTATTGTCGGCAGCTGGGCTCTGTTAAATCATGACCATCGCTATCCTTCTCATGTGCATCAGCCGAGTGATTATTGGTATATCTTTTTGACTGTTACCGTCTATGTGCTGCTCGCTGGTACGAGTATTTGGATATTACTAACCGATGCAACACCCTACTCACTAGATGTGTTCTGCGGATTGATCGTCATACTGTTCGGGCTATCGCTCATCCGCGCATGGAGGGCACTTCTGATTACCAAACATCATCCGTCCACGTAGACTTTTCTACGTTTGATATACTACAAGTTATGGAAGAATTAAAAGTGTTGGTACTCAATGGATCGCTCAAGCATGCGCCTGATATTTCGAATACCGAAGAGGTGGCCACGTTGGTGCTCAATGAGATGAAAGTGCTTACACCTATCTCGACAGAAATTATCCGACTCTCCGACAAGCACATACCAGTCGGCCTCGGTCTCAAAGAGAGCGACGATGACGATTGGCCCGCTATTGTGCAAAAAATCATCGCTTCCGACATCGTTATTTTTGCAACGCCGATCTGGTGGGGGGCGCAAAGCAGTTTGACCCAACGGGTTATCGAGCGTATGGACGCATTTTATGAGGAATTTATTCACGGAGGCTCTTCAGTTCTCCTTAATAAGGTTGCTGGTATTGTCATCACCGGAAGCGAGGACGGCGCGCAGGCAGTCATGTCGCGGCTCATGTCGACCCTCTCATTTCTTAACTTTACGCTACCGCCGCAGTGCTGCACCTATTGGGTCGGGGAAGTCGGCATGGATTCCGCAACCGACAGAGAGAGACGACTTAAAAATACGGCGGTTCTCGCCATGGCAAAAGAAACCGCCAGAGGTCTAACGTATTTCTCCCTACTTCTTAAAGAGAATCCAATGAAGCCAATAAAATAATATGCCACTCTACAATTCTCTTATCAGTATTTGCTGGCTCGTCTTTATAGCGGTCTGGATCATATCAGCATTCAGTGCTAAAAGGACCGTGGGGCGCACTTGGCGTTTTATGGGTTTTAGGATTGTGCTTATTGTGGTCCTACTGGTACTTTTTAATTTGGAGTTTTTTCGAGGCTTAGGAGCATACCAGAGTCTTGCCTCCGTGTATCCGTGGGCGGGGCCTGTAGGCGTGGTGTTGTGCGGCCTGGGCGTCATATTGGCTGTCTGGGCTCGAGTGTATTTGGGGAGAAACTGGGGAATGCCGATGTCACTTAAAGAGCATCCGGAACTGGTAACCACCGGTCCCTATTCCTATATCCGTCATCCTATTTACACTGGAGTTCTTCTTGCCATGCTCGGCTCGACGTTTGCCAACGAGACCTGGTGGGTCGTGATACTGGTTGTCTCCGGTATTTATTTTGTCTACAGTGCTACGGAGGAAGAAAAAATAATGACAAAGGAATTTCCCAACGACTACCCGTCGTATAAAGCAAGAACGAAGATGCTTATACCGTTTGTGTTCTGAAACTATACGAAAAACTTCGCGCGTATTTTTTGAACCAAATCGTGAAAACGCAGACCCTCTTCGCGTCGCGGGTAGGGGAGTGCAACGAGGAATGTTTCTTCAATATGGCCGTCTTTCATGAGTATCACGCGGTCGGCGAGAGAGACCGCTTCTTCGATGAGGTGTGAAACCATGACCACGGTTATCTTAGTCTCCCGCCATATTTTCAAGAGATCCTTATGCAATCCGTCGGTTGTCTTCGGGTCCAGCGCTGAGAACGGCTCATCGAGCAACAATACCTCTGGCTCAACGGCCAACGCTCTGGCAAGTCCCACGCGCTGATGCTGGCCTCCGGATAACTCCCGGGGATATTTCGAGGCAAAGTTAGAAAGCCCAACCATCTCCAGGTACTTCTGTACGGCGTTCTCAATATCCTTCTCCAGCCTTTGTTGTGCTCGCAGACCGAACTCGACATTTTCCTCCACCGTCAACCACGGCAGCAGCGCGCCGCTTTGAAAGACCATGCTGAGCTTTTGCGGCACGTGAACCTCTCCCTTGTCGGCTTTTTCAAGTCCCGCAATTATCTTCAGCAGCGTCGATTTGCCGCAACCGGAGGGTCCCACGATGCACAGAAACTCGCTGCCGGCGACATTGAGAGATACGTCATGAAGCGCGGGTTTTTCGGTCCCCGGATAAGTTTTGCTAACACTTATGAGCGCTATGGCGCCCGCGTTATTCGAATTTGAATCGTTCTGCATAGGTGAGCAATTTCTGCCACACAAAGAAGTTTATAAAGGCAATCGCGAGCACCAAAACGATAATAGCTGCGAGGAAAGTCTGTTCCTGTCCGGCTGCCGAAGCGTGTACCAGGACGCTCCCGATGCCGAAGAGGTCGGAGTTCCCGGTAGCGCCCGGCAGATACGTATGAAGTACCTCCGCGACAATGATGATGTTCCACCCTTGGGCCCACGCAAGAAGTGAGCCGGTCACTAAATAAGGCACTACTGCGGGCAGAAGGATTTTCCGCAAATAGGAAAAACCTCTTACCCCGAATATGGTGCCGGCAGATTTAATGTCCTGTGGTATGACCCGTAGGCCCCCGACGAGGGAGAAGACGATATTCCAAAGCATGGAGACGAACAGAATGAATATCGCCGCTCCGCTCCACAGTCCGTAGTGAATGAAGAAGACGATGACAAGGGGAAAGAATGCCAGAACCGGCACCGACTGCATGATGTCAAAGATAGGCAGGAAAATCCGCTCGGCTGCGGTACTCCACGTCACCAAAAGTGCCAGGGGAATAGAGAAGACCAAAGCAAAGGCATAGGCTATGAGAAGACGCAGGAACGTAGCCCCGAGCGCCAGAAGTAGATAGGTGATGGTGATATGCTCAGGGGTGATGGCTGTATTCGTAAAAAAACGCACCAAGACAATGGCGACAACCAAGACGAGAAGCGGTGCCAGGATGAGCGTATAGAGACTTTGATGGAGCGACTTCGGATAGCTCACCATGTGCCGATGATGCGTTCCGATGTGCTTTGAGATCATAAGAAAAGTTTAGCACGCCGTTTCCGGCTTGTTTCTACTCTTTCTTTTTGGTATGTATGGAAGCGGAACCTATAGGGAGGCTCTTATGGGCAATACATGGATGGAAGCTGCGCGTCGCTATGCAAGACTAAGAAAGGACGTTGATATTACTGAGGATAAAATTCCCGCCATCATTGCGGTTGCACGAGAACTCATGCGTTTTCACAGGAGCATCGAGGCACTCGACGCGATGTTGTTGCTGGAACTAGCCGGCGGTGTTATCTCCTTCGGGAAGGGGAAGGGCAAGATGGCTGAAGAGGCTCTATTTTGTTGGAGTTCTCGAGGTCCATCCAAGGTACTGCTTGGCGGTCTCGGAGCCTTGGTTGGTCAGGGTGAACCACTCCCAGCATCCTTTATCGATTGTGCGAAAGCCATTGTGCGCGGGGGTATAAGTGCCGAGGACTTCCCACATTGGTTCAAAGCAAAGCTCGATGAAGTTGCCGCCAAAGCCCCCACATCCCTCGAAGTTTGAAGGCAAGCCCGGATTACTTCGGGCTTTTTCTTATGGTAAAATTGAAAAAATGTCGCTTGCAGAGGAGTTAAAAAAAGTGATGCGGGGAGAAGTCGAGGATTTCCCCGAAGTGCTTGAGGCTAATGCTCGCGACGCCAGCCTTTTTTATGTAAAGCCTCAAGTCGTGGCGCGTCCTATGGATGCGGACGATGTATGTGCGGCGGTGAAGTTGGTGAACGAAAAAAAGAAAACACCCGACTCGACTATATCACTCACCGCCCGCTCGGCGGGTACTGACATGTCGGGAGGTCCGCTGAATAATTCGATTATTTTGGACATGACGAAACATCTCAACCGTCTTATTGAATTGGGGAGTGACTTTGCGGTGGTTGAACCGGGTATGTATTTCCGCGATTTTGACAAGGAAACGAAAAAGAAAAATCTGGAATTGCCGAGCTATACCGCAAGTCGCGAGATTAATACGGTGGGCGGTATGGTAGCTAACAACTCTGGGGGAGAGAAGAACCTCAAATACGGCAAGACTGCCCGCTATGTGGAGGAGCTTGACATGGTGCTCTCCGACGGAGGGAAGTACACGTTTAAGAACCTTGGGGGCGTTGATCTACGCCACAAGCTCTCCGACGACTCCTTCGAAGGCTCCTTATACCGCCGCGTATCGGCACTGGTGAGCGCACCAGAGCACGTCAAGGTCATAGAAGAGCACAAGCCGAAAGTGGAGAAAAATTCCTCTGGCTACGCGCTATGGGACATTGGCGACGGGAAAGAGTCGCTCAATCTCGCACGGCTCATGGTGGGGGCGCAGGGGACACTCGGCATCATCACAAAAATAAAGTATAAGCTCGTGCACCCTAAGCCCTATTCGGCTATGACTATTCTTTTTCTCGATTCGCTCGATGAGCTCGGGGTAATAGTGCCGGAGGTATTGGCACACAGACCCGACTCCTTTGAATCCTACGACGACCACACGTTTTCCATAGCGATGAAGTATCTGCCCGAACTCGCCACCCAAATGAAATCTGGATTGATCTCCCTCGGCATATCCTTTTTGCCTGAGCTGTGGATGGTGATTACAGGTGGCGTGCCAAAACTCGTCCTTATCGTGGAGTTTCGCGCGGATACGCAGGAGGAAGCGCTCGCGAAAGCCGAGACCCTCGCGGAGGAAGCCAAGCACAACCGCCAGCATATAGGTGTACGTGTCGCTAAAAATGAAGCCGCCGGGATGAAATACTGGGCCGTGCGACGGGAGAGTTTTAATCTGCTGCGCAAAAAGATCCGCGGCAAACGCACCGCTCCTTTCATAGACGATTTTGTGGTACCCCCGCTGAAGCTACCGGAATTTCTGCCCAAATTAAATGCTATTCTCGCGCAGTATAAGCTCACCTATACGGTGGCGGGACACGTCGGTGATGGCAATTTTCACATTATTCCGCTGGTTGACCCCAACGATCCGACACTAGGGAAGACCATTGATGAGCTCTCCCACAAGGTATATGACCTGGTGGTATCGTATCAGGGGTCTATAACGGGGGAGCACAACGATGGCCTTATTCGCACGCCTTACGTGGAGAAGATGTTCGGTTCCGAGATGTATGCGCTCTTCCACGAGGTTAAGATGATTTTTGATCCGCTCAATATCTTCAATCCGGGTAAAAAAGTTGGCGGCACGTTTTCTGATGCACTCGAGAAACTTGATCTGCCCAAAAATAATTCACTTTCCTAGCACACGCTTCATGGCGGAGGGCATGGCGCTTATATCCCCCCATGCCCAATCATCTTTTGGGATGCCACGGTGATAGACATAGCCATTCTCAACAAGTGCAAAATTAAGATGATTCAGAGGTAAAATAAGCATGCTAGCCACTCCAAATTCACCGCCTTCAGGGGCATAGATCGCTACGCCGAACACGCGGGTACGTTGGAATAGTTCGGTTTCTATTTCATCAAGACTTTCAAGCAAGGCTTTAAGTATGGAGGGCACATTGAACCAATATGTTGGTGTGGCAATGAAAAGGGCATCACACGCAAGAATTTCTTTTTGGTACTCACTTAAAATATCAGGTCTAAGAGAAGGATATACGCCTCTTGAAAAGGGCGGAGGAGTATCATGAAGTTGTAATTCCGCCACTTCCCCAACAGATTCAGCCGCCTTTTTGAAGGCGTCTACAAACCTGGCAGTATTACCGTTTTTATGTGGGGAAGCATTTATGATAAGAAATTGCATATCGCCACTTTACCATACGTCGGTTCTCTCAGTAAAAAAATAGATAGTTTGCTATAATACTCCCATGAAAATCACAAAGCTTGGTCATTGCGCATTGGTACTAGAAGTGGGAGGAGTGAAAGTACTCACCGACCCGGGGAGTTTTACCACTGAAGCCCAGAATACGGTTACGGGTGTTGACGTAGTCTTGATTACACATGAGCATCAAGACCACTTTCATATAGACTCGCTCAAGGTTATTATCACCAACAATCCGCAGGCGATTGTAGTAACCAACAAAGCAGTTGCCGCCCTTATAGGCAAAGAAGATATGCGCGTAACGGTCGAGATCGTGGGTGACGGGGAATCCGTCACGGCAAACGGTGTCACCATCGAAGGCTTTGGCAAAGACCACGCCCCTATTTACGGCACTATGGGTTTGGTTGAGAACACCGGATATCTTGTCGCGGGCAAGTTCTATTTTCCCGGTGATAACTTCCATGTGCCTGGCAGAGATGTCGACGTGCTGGCGCTTCCCGTAGCGGGCCCGTGGATGAAGATCTCGGAGTGCATCGACTTTGCAAAAGAAATTAGGGCTCGTGTAGCCTTTGGGGTGCACGATGGAATGATAGTACCGAGCTTTCGCGGGTTTGTCGGTATGATGTTGAAAAACTTCATTCCTGGGACAGAGTATGTAGCGCTTGCCGATGGAGAATCGAGAGAATTTTAGAGAAATGGCCAGCGGAAAAGCAGAATGGCAACGGCGACGGTACCGAACCAGCAGAAGGTTGAAATTCCCCCACTAATAAAAAGAGGGAGGCGCTCGCGGAAGGTAAGCGAGCTGTACGAGCGTTCAACCGCAACGTGCATTAACCACTCGACAAAGAATGAGTTAATAAGCAGAGTCGCGACAGAGAACATTTTCAGCCAAAAGAGCGGCTGGAAAAGTAAGTAGTCGCGCAGGGGCCAAAACAAATATAGGCCACTTAGAATAAGACCTGAGAGACCCACCGTAACTATCCAATGCAGTCTAAATACCTTTTTCCGGTGCGTGGCATCTATCCCGCCTTGCATCCACTGCAGTGCCGAATGGTCGGCAAGCAAGATTCCAATACCGGCCAGCGCAAGGAACCCTAAATGAATTAAAACAAATATATTAGTAGTCATTGAGCAAGTGCGCCGATGTAGAAGGTGGCGAGCTCCTGCGCGGGCTGGTTCTGCCCGCCATGTTGGGCGTTAAATGCCGCGGAGCCGTCTGTGCCGCACAAGGGTAAGATATGCTCGGGACCCCCCGGATGTTGGCCAATCCAATTGGTCACGTCATAGACATTGCCGTTAATAGCCGTCCAGCAGCTCTGGGCACTGTTGTGCTGTGCCACCTGCACCATCGTATAGCTTTGCACGGTGGAACTTGCAGTCGTTGAAGATGCGGTAGAAGAAGTAGTCTGAGTGATGCTCTGCGGAGCGGGTGCAGGCAGCGTGAAATACGCGATGGCGAGCACGATGATAAGGACCGCACCCAAGGTGCTTAAGACAATTTTAGTCTTCATGTATTACTGGGTAGAACCAGTATAGCTTCCTGCGCCCGCAGCACCGCCGGTGAATCCTCCACTAGAACCGGGGTAGGGTATGCCCGCGGGGCGAATTTGAATCGACGTTGCACTCACTGAACCATCGCTATTGGTAGTTCCTATTACCGTAACGTTGGTGCCAACGGTGAGATCACTTGCGCTGCCGCTTACCGTTTTGAGTATTTGTGTGGTCGGACTCAGGAGTACTATCTCGCTGCTGGAGCTGTTCGTCATCTGGATACTAATGTTGCCGCTGCCAGTTGAAACTATCTGTCCTATTGTAGCGCCACCGCCTGCGGCACTTCCCCTCGTAAATCCTGTGCGTCCGGCAAACGCTGCAGTTGTGCTGCGTTCCGGTGTCTGCGAGTTCGCGTACGCCATGCCGCCCCAAAATGCCACGCCCGCTACAATAACCAAAATAACCACAGCCCAAACAGCCTTTTTATTCATATGTACTTAATACGTTTTGTATGCTCTTAATGGTGCACAGTTTATGTGGCCCTATTATACCTGTATTTTTGAGAAGAAATAGCTTCCCAAACCTAAAAACAGAACGGTGAAGCCGGTCAATACCGCCAAGTCAAGCGGCATCCCGTAAATAGAAGGGCTGTTGGTAAGCAAAATGCGCATAGCGTCTATGCCGTAGGAGAGCGGGTCAATGGCGGCGACTATCCTCAGCGCTTCAGGAACATCGGTAAGAGGAAAGAGGGCACCCGAAAGAAAGAACAGAGGCATCACGAGGAAGTTCATGACCAGCTGAAAACCCTGCATATCGCGCATGAGCGAGGCGACCATCATGCCGAGTCCCGAGAAGAGCGTGCCGATAAAGAGCATTATCAATATGGTCGGCAACACCAAAATCCAGGAAACCGGATGGAAGCCGACAAACAGCGTCAAGATAAGGACGAAGCATCCCTGCACAGAGGCGACCGTGGCGCCGCCAAAGGTGCGACCGAACATAATGGCGAGGCGAGGTACAGGGGCCGCAAGGGTTTCTTTAAGAAAACCGAATTGCCTATCCCAAATGACCTGCATCCCGTTGAAAATGGAAGTGAAGATGATGCTCATGCCGATGATGCCGGGTCCTAGAATATCGATGTAGTTTCCCTGGCCGGCTTTCGCGAAAATGGAGCTCAGCCCAAAATCAAATGACACGAGAAAGAGTAGCGGTTGCATGAGCGAGCCTGCGATGCGAGACTTGGAGCGCGAAAAGCGCTTCAACTCTCTCAGCCACATGATATAAGCAGCGTTCATATAATTATCGGCGACCACCTGCACCACGTATCATCCGCATGTGCGAGAGGGAATCAGCTCCTTCCTCCCGGATTTCGCTGCCGGTGAGCTTCAAAAACGCTTCTTCAAGGGTCTCTGTACCTGTCTGCTTCTTGAGTTCCTCGCCGCTTCCCGTGGCAACTATTTTACCGCGGTCGATGACCGCGATGCGCTGGGCCATCCGGTCGGCCTCATCCATATAGTGGGTGGTAAAAAACACGGTAATGTCTTCTTCGGCGTTCAACTTCTGCAAGTACTGCCACATGTGATTGCGCGTTTGCGGATCAAGTCCCAGGGTTGGCTCGTCGAGGAAAATAATCTTGGGGTGATGCAAAAGTCCGCGCGCTATTTCGAGCCGGCGCTTCATGCCGCCGGAAAATTCGCGCACGTAATTGTCTTTACGATCATAGAGTTCCACGAAGTGAAGAAGTTCATCAATACGCGCGCGACGAATAGTTTTCGGAACGCTATAGAGCACGCCGTGGAATTCCATGTTCTCCCACGCGGTCAAATCCTCATCAAGCGAAGGATCTTGAAACACGATGCCGAAACTTTTACGTGCGGCATCGGCCTCCTTCGTGGGGTTGTGCCCGTTGAGCATCAAAGAGCCGCTCGTGGGGGTGAGTAGGGTAGTGAGCATCTTTATAGTCGTTGATTTGCCTGCTCCGTTGGGCCCGAGGAAGGCGAACAGCTCACCCTGTTTAACGTCAAAGGAGATATCGTCCACAGCGATAAAATCACCAAACTTTTTAGTCAGATGTTCAACTTCAATAATGTTGTCTGCCATTTAGATCGATTATACCACAAGGCATTTTTACTCGTATCTGAGCGCCTCTATGGGGTTAAGCGACGCGGCGCGCCGGGCCGGGTAGTAGCCAAAGGCGATGCCTATCGCAGCCGAAACGCCGAAGGCGAGCACTATTGCCTCCCATGAGACGGTGGTTTGCGTTACTCCTGAAATATCCACGCCAAAAGATATGCCTGCGCCCAAGACAATGCCCGTGATACCGCCGATGACCGTGAGTGCCACCGCCTCAGACAAAAACTGGATGCTGATGTCGCTTTTTTTGGCGCCGATGGCTTTGCGCAGGCCGATTTCTCGGGTGCGCTCGGTCACGGTTGTGAGCATCATATTCATGATGCCTATGCCGCCGACCAAAAGTGAAATGCCGGCGATAGCACCCAACAGCAGCGTGAGCGTGGTCGTGATGCTCGACGCGCTCGCCAAAATATCGGCTTGGTTGATAACATTGAAGTCGGCGTTCGCGGGATTGGTGATGTTGTGGCGGGACAGAAGCAACGTCGTAATGTCATTCTGTACTTGCGTCATGGAGTTTGGATCGGCGGCCTGAACGTCGATGGTCGACATATAACTGTTACCGATGAGGAATTGCTGGGCCGTTTGGAGCGGAATGAATATCTCGTTATCCTGACTGCCGAAGCTGGTGCCTCCTTTGGCTACCGTGATGCCTATGACCGTGAAATCGATGTTATTGATGCGTATGGTCTGCCCGATAACACCCGCAGGCAAGCCATCGGGCTGTGTGGGGTCGGTGCCGAAGAGATCCTCAACGACGGTGGGTCCCAAGACCGCGACTTTTTGCAGCGACGTTCCCATCTCGTCGGTAACGAATTGCCCCTGGTCTATTTGCACGTCTCGTATTTGCGGGTAGTCCTCCGTCGTGCCATCCACCGTGACGCGCGTATTGTTGCCACCGGCCGTCACCTGGTAGCTCCCAGTGGCTTCATCGGCGACCGCCACCACATTGCTTACTTGCGAGGCTATGGCGTCCGAATCGTCTTGGGTGAGGGACTGTGCCGTGCCGCGGCCGGCGGATACTCCCGCGCCGAAGGTGCGCGTGGCACCCGGCAACACCTCAAGCAAGTTGGAGCCGAGCGACTCCACGCTCGCTGATATGGATGCCGAGGCGCCCTGTCCGACGGACACCAGCGCTATGACGGATGCAATGCCGATGACGATACCCAATATGGTAAGTCCGGAGCGTGTCTTGTTCGCCGAGAGCGCCGCGTATGTTTCCTCAAGAGTATCTTTAATAGTCATGATGTTTGCGGCTCATGGATTACTCGGGCCGCTCGCTGGTGGTGTTTTTTATCCGACGTAATGAGACCGTCGCGTAGCGTGATAATGCGCTCGGCATGCTCGGCGATGTCCGGCTCGTGGGTGATGAGCACTATCGTGCGGCCGTGCTCTTTGTTTAACTTCTGAAAGGTTTCCAACACTATCTCGCCGGTTTTGGTGTCAAGATTGCCGGTGGGTTCATCGGCCAAAATAAGTGACGGATCATTGACGAGTGCGCGGGCAATGGCGACGCGCTGAATTTGTCCGCCGGAGAGCTCGTTGCTTTTGTGCATAAAATGTGTCTCGGTCAGTCCCGAGGCGTAGAGAGCTTCTTTTGCGCGCTTCTCGCGCTCCTCCTCGCCGACCCCTGCATATATGAGGGGGAGCATGACGTTGCGCAACACCGTGGTGCGTGGCAGCAGGTTGAACGACTGGAAAACGAACCCTATCTTGTCCTTGCGGATCTCGGCCAGTTCTTCGTCGGAGAGTTTAGACACATCTTTTCCGTCAAGATGATAGGAGCCGGAGGTGGGAGTATCGAGACAGCCAAGAATATGCATCATCGTTGATTTGCCGGAACCGGACGGCCCCATGATGGCTACGAACTCTCCATCGTTTATGCTGAATGAGACCCCTCTGAGCGCTTGAAACGCCGTGTCTCCGACGCCGTATGTTTTAGTAATGTTTTTTACTTCGATCATGCAGGTTTCGTGAAAACTTCTCTGATAAAAGCCCTCGGCTTCCAGTTATGTCCATGCGAAAGTGTGGCCGCCCTTTTATATCCGTATAGCGGCCCCTCCGCCGAACCCTCCCGCTCCGCCCGTGGTGCGCGCTCCAGCAGCTCCTACTCCGGTGGTTGCGGCCGCAACTGGAGTAGAACCACTCTCAGTGCGCGTAACGATTTGTTCTCCGAGCGTGAGACCCGAAAGTATTTGGGTATTCGTGTCGTCAGTAATACCCACGGTAACCGGGATATCCTGAGGCGCCGTCTTTGATACTACTCCTGTCGCACCCGCCGCTGCTATGGTTGAGCTCGCTATAGGAGGGATGAATGCCTGCACGTAGTTTGTAGTGCCTTGTGTCTTTATAGCTCCCGCAGGGACTTCAAGGATATTTTGATCCACCGCCGTCTCTATGGTGGCATTCACCGACATGCCGGCCTTAACCTGCGGATTCTGGGTGTCGAAGGAGACTTCCACGTTATACGTAACGACCCCTGAGGTGACGGTTCCCGCCGGACTTATTTGAGCCACCGTTCCGGTCATCGTGAGGTTGGGGAGAGCGTCGAAGGTAAGGGTTGCTTTCTGTCCCAATTGGAGTTTTGCCGCATCGACTTCGTTGACCGAAAGATTGGCGTACTGAGTATTAGTCTGCAGCGTGGCGAGCGTAGTGCCGCTTCCGGCCTGGTCATATGCAGCAACCGGGACCGACGCTATGGTGCCGGCGAACGGCGCATAGACCCAGTATTCGGCGAGCGTGGTCTGAGCCTCCGAAAGCGCCTCCTGCGCCTTGGTGACGCTGAGTTGGTCGCCTTGTATCTGGAGAGGGTCGGCGCCTGCCTGCGTCTGCGCAAGCGTTTGCTCGGCCGTCGTTATATTCTGCTGATCGCTCTGCAAACTGTTGGTGTCATTCAGCAGTGCAGTGAGGTGCGTTTGCGTCTCGCTCAAATAGGTATCGAGGCTCGCGAGCTGCGTTGCAGCAACCGCCTTTGGTGTCGCTCCGTTTTGAGTAAGTTCGTTGGTGTAAAACTGTATCAGGTCATTGGCGCTTTTTACTGCGGTCGCAATGGCGCCAGTCGTCTGGTACGTCTCGCTGAGGAGCTGCGTTATGGTTGCCCGATCGGGGCTCGAGGTTGCGGCTTCGAAATCAGAGAACGTTTGATTGTAGGACTCGAGCGCGGTTTCGTAACTATTGTACGCATCGTCACGGTAGGATTCTGCCGCCGTGCTGTATTGTGCAGCTTGTGCTTCGTAGTAATCCATATTCCATTGTGAAGATCCTCCGGCAGCACTCCCTAGGTCGATAGTTTGCAAGCCCGACATAATACTCGGCAAATCGACGAAAGTAGTGGTGACGTCGTTGAAGGAGGTTTGATAGAGCGTGGTGAGTGACTGCTCCGATTGCGTGATATTGTCCTGCTGCTGCGTCAGCGTGAGGGTGGTTGGCGGCTCCTGAAGTTCCGCAAGCGAGAGCTGTGCGCTCTCCAAATCCTCCTTCGCACTCTCAACCGCCTCCTGCTGGGTCGTTGGATCTATTTCGGCGATAAGTTGACCAGCCTGCACCTGCTCGCCTGGTGTCACGTTAACAGAAAGTATCTCCCCGGAGACCTGAGGGGTGATAGAGAGGGTGTCGTTAGCCGCCACTTGTCCGCTCTCGCCGACCGAAGCGACTATCGTCCCCTGAGTTACGGTGCCGAGCACGTAGCTCGTCTCGCCGCTGGTGTTAGTCACTGTGCCATAGGCCCACCAGGCTACTCCCAAGATAACGACCAGGACAATCGCACTGATAATCTTGTGTGCAATGACATATTTTTCAAGCCATTGGTACCAATTGTAAATGGTGCTCATAGGTAGAGGTTAATAAAAATAATTTTTTACTGAACTACGTGAATGAAGCCCGCATCCATATCCCCGTCATTGTCGGTATCATTGGGATCTCCGATTACAATGATCGTTTCTCCAACCTTGAGGCTCGATACATTAACGGTACTGGTGCCTTCCCGCACAGGGGTAGTGGTTCCGACATAGACTGATACCTGTGTACCATCGCGCGTTTGAAGCACCAGCTCTGGAAGGGCAATACTTTCTATGGTTCCCACCGCGCCATGTCCTGGCATGCCTCCCTCGGGAGAGAAGGGAAGTCCAAAAGGACCTTCAGGGGAACCTCTGCTTTCGAGTCCATGGAAGCGGAGGGCATCATGGTAGCCTACGATCGTTCCGGCTCGGAAGATAAGGAGTGCTAAGATTACTGCGAACAGCCCCCATAAAATCAACTTGAGGTTTTTAGTGAACCAGTGATCTTCAGACATAATTAAATTTGTACGTTTGCACCGCCCGGCGAAGTGACCACACAAGCGCAAACACTATCGCTATGAGAAGCAGCGTCGCAATGGCAGGGAGTGACTCGGCGAGCGACAACGCGAACTCCCGTGGGTATGCCATGACGTAGGAGCCGTCCGAGAAAAGAAGCGAGAAGTAATCATAAAAACCCGAGGCATAAAACTGCCCGAGCGCGTATTGAGTCGCCGGGACCAGTGCCACGCCCGAGAGAAGCGCCACAACCCCAAAGAGCCCCAGGCGAAAGGCAGCGCTGCGGCGCTCAAGCTCCTGTATGCGGGCGTGAATAGCACCATAGAGCCGCGCCGGCGGGTCTACTTCTTTAAGCAAGGCAGCCAATGAATACAGCCTTTTCATACACTATAGTATACGCCCTCTATCCTTATTTAGGTGCTTCCGTAAGACCAGGAGGGCGCGGCGGTGGCGGCTCTTGACGGTGTTGGCGGGCTCCCCCAGCAGCTGGCCTATTTCCTCGAAAGTGAGCTCGTTGGTGTAGTAGAGAATAAAGAGGTCGCGGTGCCGCGGCGGGAGCATCTCCAGCGCCCGTGCAAGCGCCGCGCTGCTCTCTTCTTTTGCGAAAAGCTCCTCGGGGAGCGCCCCGGTGTCCGGCACGGTTTCGGCGAGCACGTTCTCTCCTTCATGCTCGAACTGCGAGAGAGGCACATGCTTTTTTTTGCGCAAAAAATCGATTGAGGCATTGCGGGCGATACGCAAAATCCACGTCTTGAAAGAACTTTTTTGAGGGGCGTAATGGGAAAGATTGCTCCACGCCTTGACGAACGTTTCCTGCGCGATATCCTCCGCCTCCTCTTTGCTCCCGAGAAATCGAAGCGCGAAAGAATAGACGCCTTTTAGGTGTCGTGCGGTGAGTTCGTCGAATGCACCTCTCTCTCCCGCGAGGTACTCCGCGATGAGTTCTTCATCACTCTTGTCCATACAGAGGGCTATTGTATACTTTTATTGAGGAAATATGAAAACACTTCTTTTTATTATCGTTATTGTCATCATTGCCCTCGGCGCGTATTTTTATTTAAACCAACCCGTGGTACAAGCGCCCACTCAAAGCACCTCGTCGCACGCGCAATCTCCCGCTTCTACTTCAACAGCCATTCCTCCTAACGTGGGCGCAACCGAAATCTCCAACCCGAACGCGCCCCCAGGCACTCCGGCGGAATGTGCAAAATGCGACGAGTATCAGGGCGTCCAAAAAGCTGAATGTCTGGTCGCGCTCAACTGTCAGTAGATAAAAGCGTATACTGGCGGCATGGAACCGCTGGCGTCAAAAATTAGACCTCAACGTCTCGACGACTTCGTCGGACAAGAACACTTGGTGGGGAAGGGCAAGCCCTTGCGCGAGGCTGTGGAACACAAACATCTGTTCTCCTTCATTCTGTGGGGTCCGCCGGGATCGGGAAAAACGACGCTCGCCCGGATATATGCCAACGCGCTCGATGCCGATTTTTATGAGCTTTCGGCGGTCGACTCTGGCAAAGAGGACATCAAAAAAATCTTGGGTAGCAAACGCGGCAAACCGACCTTGGGATTTGATAAACCGAAAGTGTTATTCATAGACGAGATACACCGCTTCAATAAAGCGCAGCAGGATTTTCTCCTGCCGTATGTGGAGCGCGGCGATTTGACGCTCATTGGTGCCACGACCGAAAACCCAAGCTTTGAGGTAATTGGTGCCCTTTTGTCGCGTTGCCGTGTGTTTGTGCTCAATGAATTGAGTGAGAAGAATATGGGAGACATCATTGAACGTGCAGCAAAAGAATTAAAGACAAAAATTTCTAAGGACGCTAAAAGCTGGCTTATAGGCATGGCGCAGGGCGATGCGCGACAAGCCATTACGATGATGGAGAACGCTCAAAAATTGTACGGTACGCTTGCGCTGGAGTCTCTTAAGGAAACCATACAATCTACACATTTACGTTACGACAAAAAGGGCGAGGAGCACTACAATACTATTTCGGCATTCATTAAATCTATGCGCGCCAGTCAGCCTGACGCTGCCCTGTATTACCTGGCCCGCATGGTTGACGCAGGAGAGGATCCGCTTTTTATTGCGCGGCGGATGGTGGTATTTGCGAGCGAAGATGTCGGGCTTGCAGTGCCGACGGCGCTGGTGGTGGCCAATGCGGTTTTTCGAGCCTGTGAGACGATAGGGTATCCCGAATGTGCAATTAATCTGGCACAAGGCGTCACCTATCTCTCTGAGTGCAAAAAATCACGTAAATCCTACGACGCCTATTTTGAAGCGGTGGATGACGTCAAAAAATTTGGCAACTTGCCGATACCGATGAAGGTGCGCAACGCGTCGACCACATTGATGAAGGAACTCGGCTACCACAAAGGATATAAGTTGTACGATAAGGAACCCTATTTGCCGGAGAAGTTAAAGAATAAAAAATATTTAAAATAAAAAAGCGGCATAGCGTGCCGCTTTTCGCGGGTACCAAACCTCCCACGCATCATGCCGTTTTTTTCTTGGGTTCAGATTTGTCGAAAAGCCTATAAGCCCGCTCAATAGTGACGGTCGTTAACGTTGAGACGAGGTGGATTGTATTGTTCAGCTCGGGCCCGTGTTTTTTAACGGCGTCGTCCAGCTCATCCTTTGTCCTCACCGCTATGACTTCACTGGTAGCGTGTTTTTCTCTGAAGTCCCTTTCTTGCTGCGGACCATGGGTTGGGTCTGTCACTATAGCAACCATTTTTTTCGCGCTCATCGAGTACTCCTGTACTACAGAAAGGTTCTGAGGAGTATACTAGCACAATGGATGAGCTGGAAACCATAGTATTTGGTGGTGGGTGTTTTTGGTGCACCGAGGCGGTATTTACCATACTCAAGGGTGTCAAAAGTGTTGAACCCGGCTATGCCGGAGGCCATACAAAGAATCCAACGTATGAAGAGGTTTCCGCGGGAGACACCGGTCACATCGAAGTTATTAAAATAGAATTTTATCCTGACCAAATTGCGCCTGAGGAGCTATTCCAAGTATTTTTTGCCACGCATGATCCAACCACGCCGAACCGGCAGGGCAATGACGTGGGACCACAGTACCATTCGGCAATCTTCTATACTACTGAGAGTCAAAAGAAAAAAGCCGAACACTACATCATGATGCTCCAAAAAACTATTCCCCATAGGACCATTATCACAACGGTGGCGCCGCTTGATGTGTTTTACAAGGCCGAGGATTATCATCAAAAATATTACGAAAATCATCGCGGCGCAGGCTACTGTCAGGTCGTTATTGATCCGAAGGTCGAGAAAGTGCGGGAGAAGTTTTCGAAGTTGCTCAAATGACTCGTGAGGAATTCGAGCGGCTGGTTGAAGAAGAGTTTCCGAACGCGATACCGGAACAGTTCCGCAAAAAGATAAAAAACGTCGCGTTTTTGATTGAAGAGCAACCTTCCCCTCAGTTGAGGAGGCAGGAGCGTCTGAGTCTCCATGAGACGCTTCTCGGTTTTTACCATGGGGTGCCCGCGACCGCGCGCGGCGACAGCTACGGGCTCGGCGCCACCCTGCCAGACACTATCACGTTATTTCAATTGCCCATTGAGGAGGAAGCCCATTTCCTCATGCGCCGGAGCGGTGCTCCATGGGAAGAGAGTGTTCGCCGCGTGATTCGCGACACCATGTGGCACGAAGTCGCGCATCATTTCGGCTTCGATGAGAAGCAAGTACGCCAAAAAGAGGTGCAGCGCAGAAACGCGAAATAATATATAGTTTATCTATGGAAAACAAAGTCTATTTGCCCCCCTTTTATCTTATTGCGGCTACTTTTATTGGTCTCGGGGATACGCTCTATCTAGCGTACTATCACCTGCTCGGCATCATCCCGACGTGTGCGATAGGGGGTTGCGAGACGGTGCTTTCAAGCCCCTATGCTACGCCTTTTGGGGTACCGTTCGCCTACATCGGACTGGTCTATTACCTATATATGCTCGCGATTGGCATACTGCTTGTGATGGATCCTCGCTCGTATGGTCTTCGCTTCGGCGCGCTCGCGTATACCACGATAGGACTGCTATGCTCAATAGGCTTTGAGATCTTTCAATATTTCGTCATTGGGGCGCTGTGCATGTACTGCGCCATCTCAGCACTCACCACGCTGCTACTTTTCATTCTCGCGCTGTGGCATTGGCGAGCCACTCGCTCTCGTTAATAGTAGGAGGGCCGACGAGTCCAGCGATAGGTTTTATAGAGTAGGTACAAGACCACAATGACTAGCACTGGGTAAAAAACGGCAGCGTTGTTGATGATGTAGAGCAGGATCGTCAGCGCATACACGTACACGGTCCACAGCACGAACCAAAACTCGCCCCACGGATTAGTGACAGTCGGGTTTTGCGTCTCAGCACCTTCGACGATGCCCGGTTGGGCGGTACTTGAAAGCTTTTGCTCGGCGTTCGTTAGTTGATTACTAAGCGCGTTTGCGGCATCTGAACGCAAACCATCGATGACCGCAAAGGCTGGCTCGGCTGCTTGGGCTGCCTGTGGTGAAACATTCGAGATATCCTGATCGATTTGCTGGGAGGATTCGACGGCCGCTGTATTCGAATCGGAAGTGCCTTGTCCGACAGGTTGCGGCGGAGGGTTAACGGTAAAAATTTGTGATTCTTTTTCGACTACGTTGTCGGCATTGTCTTCAATTTCGGCGGTTATGGTATGGGCACCTGCGAGAGGTATCCATGATATGGAAACAGTTTGTGCATCGCCGGCCGCGAGCGTTATCGCGACGCTGCCCAGCTGTGTGATGCCGTCTTCAAACAGCACACGACCGACAAATTGGCTGGTTTCTTCGTTTGATACGGTCGAATATATATGCACTGTATCTCCCTGGGTCACGGAGTTTTCTGAGAGAAATAAGGTTGATGGTGCAAACGCTGCTGCATATGCAAGCGACGGCAAGCATACAAGCGTGGCGAGAATAAATACCTTTTTCACACTGCCCAGTATATCCCATAGTTCTAAGATCGTTGGCAAGGGGAGTGGAAAAATCTTTTAGTACTCGATCGTTCACGTATGGATAGTTTGTGCCTAGGGGACACGTTTCCCATGCTAGACTTTTTATATGTCGCTTTTTGAGCGCATCGGTAATTCTGTTCACCGGCATTTCGTGCCCTCTCCTGATAATGGCTATCGCCCGCATCTCCTGCGCCGACCGTGGCTCCTTTTCTTTCTCGCTGTTACCCTTGCGACTGAAGGATTTTTGGTAGCCAACTTGATAGCGCGGGAATCCAACCAGACTTTTTTGGCGGCGGTGGTACCCGCGGAAATTATTGCGCTCACCAACCAGGCACGCGCGCAAAATGGTGTCGGTCAATTGACGAATAACGCTGAACTCGATGCCGCCGCGCAGGCCAAGGCCGAAGACATGGCTTCAAAGGGTTATTTCTCACATATTAGTCCGGATGGCGAAACGCCGTGGCAGTGGATTACGAATGCTGGCTATCAATACCAATACGCAGGCGAGAATTTAGCTGTGCGTTTTATCAACTCCTCCGACGTGGTGAACGCATGGATGGCGTCGCCGACTCACCGTGCCAATATCGTAAAACCCGTCTATACCGACATCGGGGTCGGCGCCGCAGAAGGGAACTATGAGGGGCAGCCTGCCACGTATGTTGTCCAATATTTCGGGACCCCAGTCTCATCATCCTCCGGAGCGGCGGCAATTACGGCCCCACCCATTTTCTCGGCGCTGAGCCAGGGAAGTTCATTCACTCAGTCGTTGGCGCGCCAACTTATCCGAGCCCTCGCTGATCCCCAGCTCGTCAGCAATTGGATACTCTTGACGCTTGGCGTCATTCTTATAGTTGTCTTGTGTCTAACCTTCTTTGTGCATTTACAAGTGCAACCCGCAACTATGCTTATTGGGGGCGCAGTAGTAGCGTTTTTCGCACTTTCGTTCCTTGCACTCAATATATTCCTTGCCGATGGTTCTACGCCCCAAATAAATCAAGCCGCAAGTATCGGATACGCCCTGTTTCCTTAAGAGGATTTCTTTTTTGGGGGGTCCACAAACGCGGCCCAACGATTAGTGTGTGTAAAAAGAAGCCCCTTCCAACGCTCTCTAAATTCTTTCAAGGGCAGCGTAATTCGTTTTTTCGATTCTGCGGGGTCAAGAAGAGTAATAGAATGTTTCGAAACGGCGAGCACTATTGCATAGTGATCCCAGTCCCAATGGCGCTCGGTGTAACAAACGATAACGACAAGATCCTTGGTAAGCGCTTTTGTAATGTGTGAGATAGTTTGGCGCTCAGCGCTGCGAGCGGTAAATCCATAATGGACAAGAGCACGTAGTAATCCTTTTGTGCTAGTGCCTGCTTTGGTCGTGGTCTTGGTATAGGCTGCGATTTCTTTTTGCGTTTTTCGTATGCCTTGCGAACTCAATAACATTTGTATGACGGCTGGGCCACAATAGTAATCGGTTGTCTGGCGGGCATGAGGGATATTCACGAGCTCAGTATACGAATAATCTGCGCGGGGATAAAGGACTTGCCCACACCTTTCGGCAGCGGTACTCTTCAGATATGTCAAAGAGACAACTCACGCTCGGTATTGCGGTCACGGCGGCGCTCGCAGTCGTCGTCCTTTTCTTTATTTTTAATCCATTTACTATGGGCAGTTCATCTTTGAATCCAGCAGCCACTTCAGCAGCCTCACCACAAAGTACGTCTTCTTCGGGTCTCGTTGTACAGGATGAGACCATCGGTACCGGTGCGGTCGCAGAGCCCGGGGATGTCTTGACGGTCAATTACACCGGAACGCTCCAAGATGGCACTGTTTTTGATACCTCAGTGGGCAAAACTCCCTTCCAATTTACTCTCGGCGCCGGTGAAGTTATACCCGGTTGGGACGAAGGGCTTGTAGGGATGCAAGTGGGTGGCCAACGCATCCTCATTATTCCGCCCAATTTGGCCTACGGCGCGCAAGGGGAGGGACCCATACCCCCAAACGCAACGCTCACCTTTGAAATAAATCTCTTAAGCGTAACGACGCCGACCACTGCGCCGGCTTCGGGCACAAGCGGGCAATAAAAGTAAAATTAAGGAAGAGGCGCGCGAACAAGAACGTGTCAGCTTCGTCGGCTGAACTGCCACTCGCTTTGTGTCTAGAGTACCGCTTCCGCGGGATGCGGGAGAGGCTTATTTTTTATATAGTTTACTTTCATGCGTCCGATTTCGTTTTCTATAGATGTAGAAGGTCTGGGCCTCGCTCGTGCGGGTATCATCAAAACGCCGCATGGCGATATTGAGACGCCTGCGTTCGTAGCCGTCGCAACTAAAGCGGATGTCAAAGGCATCTCGGCGCTTCAATTTAAAGATGTTGGAATTCAGACGGTTATTGCCAATACCTATCACCTCTACCTATCACCTGGTGAGGATCTAATAGATAAAGCAGGCGGAGTGGGGAAGTTCATGGGATTTGAGGGACCCACCATGACTGACTCGGGCGGATTCCAAGTGTTTTCTCTGGGAGAAGGATTCGGGAAGAAACTTTCCAAAGTTCTCCCTGAGCAGGCATCATCCGAAGAAGCCGTGGCGGTTTTTGACGAAGAGCTAGCGACCAGCCACGGCAAATTAGCCGTCGTCGATGAAGAGGGAGTTTCATTCACTTCCCATATCGATGGATCACTCCATCGCTTTACTCCTGAGCGCTCAATTGAAATCCAACACAAACTCGGTGCAGATATTATCTACGCGTTTGACGAGTGTACCTCGCCTGCGGCTGAGTATGGCTACCAAAAAGAGGCGATGGACAGGACGCATAGATGGGCTGAGCGCAGTCTGAAGGCACATCGCCAGAACGTGCAGAAAAATAACGAGCAAGGTATCTATGGCATCGTGCAGGGAGGCCGGTATGAGGACTTGCGTATTGAGAGCGCCAAGACCGTCGCCAATATGGACTTCGACGGCTATGGCATCGGCGGTTCCTTCAGCAAGCGCGATATTTTAGGAATACTTGATGCGGTAAATCGAGCACTGCCAAAGGAAAAACCCCGACATCTATTAGGCATCGGCGAGCCCGAGGATATGTTTATTGGTGTCGCAAGCGGGATAGATACCTTTGATTGTGTGTTGCCGACCAGAAATGGCAGGACGGGCGGCATTTACACCACACAGGGGAAAATTCAAATTCCTAATGCTGAATTTCAAGAGGATTTCGGGAAACTCGATGAAGACTGTGAATGTCCCACCTGTCATAACCACACTCGAGCCTATGTGCACCATCTTTTCCGCACCCATGAGATGCTGGGCCCCGTACTCGCAAGCGCTCACAATATTTACTTTTTAACGCATTTGTGCGAACAAATTCGCAGCGCTCTTTTGAACGGAGATTTTGATCAGTACAGAGATTCATTTTTATCTGCCTACAAAATGAGTTAGAGTGTGCACGTGATGTTCAAGATTAAATCACCATATAAGCCTGCCGGTGACCAACCCAAGGCCATTGAAGCGCTTGTGAAAGGCCTGAGCGTTGGGGAGCGACATCAAACCTTACTTGGCGTCACCGGCTCAGGTAAGACGTTCACTATCGCCAATGTCATTGAGGCGGTACAAAAGCCTACCCTTGTCATTGCGCACAACAAAACGCTTGCCGCGCAGCTGGCGCAGGAGTACCGCGAATTTTTCCCGGACAACGCGGTGCATTATTTCGTTTCCTATTACGATTACTACCAACCAGAGGCGTATATTCCGACGAGCGACACCTATATCGAGAAGGAGGCGCAGATAAACGAGGAAATAGATCGGCTGCGCCACGCATCCACCCAGGCGCTTTTGACCCGCAAGGACGTCATTATTGTCGCCTCGGTTTCCTGCATCTATGCGCTCGGCTCACCCGAGGAATACCGCAAAGTGCATCTGGAGCTCAAGACGGGAGTCAAGAAAAATCGCGCAGAGCTTATCCGTGAATTAATACAGCTGTATTTTGAGCGCACAACCGCAGATCTCATCCCGGGAAAGTTCCGCGCACTCGGCAATTCAGTTGAAATAATGCCGACCGGCGAGCGCGTGATCTACCGCGTCGAATTTGAAGGAGACCTAATAGCTCGCGTGCGCGTTATTGATGCCATAACTCGCGCGGAAAAAAAGCCTCAAGTGTCCTTGTTTCTGTTTCCTGCCAAGCACTACGTCACTCCTGAGGATGAGCGCGCCCGGGCCATTGAAGATATCAAACAGGAGCTCAAAGAGCAGCTCTCAAAATTCGAGCGAGCGGGCAAAGTGCTTGAAGCGGAGCGGCTCAAGCGCCGCACGAATCACGATTTGGCTCTTATTCGTGAAATCGGCTACTGCAACGGCATAGAGAATTATTCGCGCCACTTCGACGGCCGTAAACCCGGACAGCCCCCGTATTCGCTCCTTGAATATTTTCCACATACCAAAGACGGAAAGCCGGATTTCTTGACCGTCATTGACGAGTCGCATGTGACGGTGCCCCAAATAGGGGGGATGTACGAGGGGGACCGCGCGCGCAAGCAAAATCTCATAGAATTTGGCTTCCGTCTCCCGAGCGCCATAGACAACCGCCCGCTCCAGTTTGAAGAGTTTGAGGAACGTATTGCGCAGACTATATACACCTCGGCAACGCCCGGGCGATTTGAAAAAGAAAAGAGCGGCGCCCAGGTGGTCGAGCAAATAATCCGTCCGACCGGCTTGGTTGATCCTGAGATTATCGTGCGGCCTGTCACGGGGAAGGGCATCCAAAAAGGCCAAATTCAGGATTTTTTGGAAGAAGCGGAGCAGGTCATACAGAAAGGCGCGCGGGTGATGGTTACGACGCTCACCAAAAAAATGGCCGAGGATCTTGCCGAGTATTTGAAAGACAGGGAGATAAAGGCGGCCTATTTGCACAGCGACATCGAGACCCTCGAGCGCATCACTACTCTTACTAGCCTTCGTAAGGGGGAATTTGACGTGCTGGTAGGAGTCAATCTCCTGAGGGAGGGACTAGATTTGCCCGAGGTAGAGCTGGTGGCGATTCTCGATGCCGACAAAGAAGGGTTTTTGCGCTCCGAGACCTCGCTTATTCAAACGATTGGACGCGCCGCTCGCAACGTAGGTGGCCGCGTTATCCTCTATGCCGATCAAGAGACTGAGTCGCTCAAAAAAGCGGTAGATGAGACCAACCGCCGCCGCGCGGTACAGGTTGCCTATAACAAAAAGCACGGCATTACGCCGCAGACTATTAAAAAGGCTATCAAGGACATTACTGAGGAACTTAGAAGCGAACATGGCAAAGCGGTCAATGAGATGCTTTTGATAGAGCGGGATGAGTATAAAAAGAATCCGCGCCAGTTTATTGCCCAAAAAAGGCGAGATATGGCCGAAGCGGTGAAGGATTTGGATTTCGAAACCGCCGCTCTTCTGCGAGACGAAATCTACGCCCTCACCGGTGAAGGGAAAAAAAAGAAATAATACCCATAACGGTCAGTCTGTGATATACTACTCCATATCAACCCCCCGGAGCATCCGAGGGGCGAGTTTCGTATCTATATGGAAGACCATATCAACATAAAAGGCGCGAAGACGCACAATTTGAAGAATATTTCACTGTCTATTCCGCGCAATAAGATGATTGTATTCACCGGCCTCTCAGGTTCGGGGAAGTCTTCGTTGGCGTTCGACACTATTTTTGCCGAAGGACAACGTCGCTATATTGAAAGCCTCTCGGCATATGCCCGACAGTTCCTGCGCCAGATGCAGAAGCCTGATGTGGAGGAGATAACTGGGCTTTCCCCGGCCATTTCGATAGATCAAAAGTCGCGCTCCAACAACCCACGTTCAACCGTAGCAACCATTACCGAAATTTACGACTATTTGCGCATACTCTATGCACGCGTGGGGAAGCCCCACTGCCTCATCTGCGGTCGGGAAATAAAGAAACATTCCAATGAAGAAATAATCCAAAGCGTCATAGAAAGTATCTCCTCGCACGTGCCGAAGAAAACGCGCAAAGTTATGGGTGTTGAGATTAGCGAAGACGTTGTGCGCATCTTCGCGCCGGTCGTTGTGGGTCGCAAAGGCGAATACTATCAACTTTTGTACGACCTCCTTGGCAAGGGGTTTGAAAAAGCAAAGATTGACGGCAAACTTGTGAGTTTGCGCGACCGTGTCGAGTTGGCGCGGCACAAAAAGCACGATATTGACGCGTTGGTAGATGAGATTCTGATTTCCGATTTCGTGAAAGAGAAAAAAGCAAGCGCAGTAGAGCGGCTTTCTGAGGCGGTAGAACGTGCACTTGAGGAGGCGGACGGGCTGGTAAAGGTCGAGGAGGTGGGGGGAACGCGTCTCATTTCGGCGAAATTCATGTGCCCCTATGACGGATTCTCATTTCCCGAAGTCGAGCCACGGCTCTTTTCTTTTAATTCGCCCTACGGGGCATGTCCCTCGTGCAACGGCCTTGGTACCAAGCATTTTTGGACCGACGAGCCGTGCCCCGTGTGCCACGGCAAGCGTTTGCGCCCAGAAGCCCTGAACGTATTTTTGGGAGAGAAAAAAAATATCGTGGATATTACGAACCAATCCATTCGCAACGCGTATGATTTTTTTAAAAAACTAGAACTCAGTAAAAAAGATCAAGAGATATCAAAAACTGTAGTTAAGGAGATACTGGCACGGCTGAAGTTCATGCTTGATGTGGGGCTTGACTACCTCACGCTTGACCGTCGCGCCAATACCTTAAGTGGTGGGGAAGCGCAGCGCATTCGCCTTGCCTCGCAGCTTGGTTCCGGCCTCGTAGGGGCGTTGTATGTGCTCGATGAACCCACCATAGGGCTTCACCAGCGCGACAACGAACGGCTTATCTCGACCCTCATCAATTTGCGCGATCTCGGCAACACCATCATCGTCGTCGAGCACGATGAAGACACTATCTACTCGGGCGACTATCTGGTTGATATTGGCCCGGGCGCGGGAGTCCACGGTGGACATATTGTCGCTGCCGATTATTTAGACAAGCTACTTACTGCCAAGAAGAATGACTCCGGCTCCATTACGCTCTCGTATCTGCGCGGGGAGAAAGCAATTGCCGTGCCTGAGAGCCGGCGCGAAAAGGACAAGGGAAAGCTTGAGATCAAAGGAGGGAAGGCCTTTAATATCGACAATCTCTCGGCTGAGATACCGCTCGGGCGCCTGATTGCTATAACTGGTGTTTCGGGCTCCGGCAAATCGACTTTTTTGTACGAGATTTTGTACGAAAATTTGAAGATCCGTTTCGACAAGCGCTACCGTTCAAACAAAACGCTCAACGCCTCGGTGTTTAAAGGAACGGAGCATCTCTCCCGTGCCATTTTGATAGATCAGAGCGCCATAGGACGCACGCCACGCAGCAATCCCGCCACCTATACTGGCGCCTTTACCTTTATTCGCGAACTTTTCGCGGAGACGGGCGAAGCCCGGGCACGCGGATGGAAAGCATCGCGCTTCTCCTTCAACGTTCCGCAGGCGCGATCGGGCGGCCGCTGCGAAACCTGCGAGGGCAATGGCACTATCGCGGTTGAAATGCATTTTTTGCCGACGGTGTATGTCACCTGCGACGTATGCAACGGCAAGCGGTTCATGAAAGAGACGCTCGAGGTGAAGTACAAGAAGAAGAATATCTATGACGTGTTGACCATGACTATTGAAGAGGCCCTCGAATTCTTCGGCGATATTCCCGCCATTTATGACCGGCTGAAGACCTTGGATGAAGTTGGCTTAGGTTATCTTGAGCTCGGGCAATCCGCAACGACACTTTCAGGCGGGGAGGCCCAGCGCGTCAAAATATCCGCGGAGCTATACCGCCCCCATATCCAAAAGACCATATATCTTCTGGATGAGCCGACCGTGGGCCTCCATTATGAAGATGTGCAAAAACTTATTGATATTCTCAACAGGCTGGTTTCAGCGGGGAACACCGTGGTACTCATTGAACACAATATGGACATTATAAAGAATGCCGATTACGTTCTTGATTTCGGTCCTGAAGGTGGAGTCGGCGGCGGCAAACTCGTGGCCAAGGGAACACCAGAGGAGGTGGCAAATAATAAATACTCTCATACCGGTAAATATCTGAGACGTGTGCTGAAGGGCAAATAAAAAGGCCGGAGCATGCTCCGGCCCTGATAGTGCTGCCGTGGGCAGGTCACCTGGATTTTTTAGCCCCTCGCTTTTGACCGGCAGATTTCGAATCTGATTTGGTATTGAGTGAAACCTTGGACCCAGGAGTCGAAAGACCAATAATCATTCTGGCGAGCAAGCTCAGCGGACTTTTCTTCAGATCTTCGAAGATCTGCTCGCGATTCTTGATACTAAGCTGATCGATGTGCTCCGCAAGGTAGTGGGCCATCGCGGTCCGTACTTTTTCGGAAGAGTCCTTATTCATCGGGTACTCCTTCTTGAAGAACTGTATTGAACATATATCATTATTTGGTTATAATGTCAAATATGACACTTGAGCAATTCAAGAAAAAAGCAACTAAGATGCCCGATTCACCAGGGGTCTATTTCTTCTTGGATAAACGCAAAAAAGTTCTTTATATAGGCAAGGCAACTTCTTTGCGCGACCGCGTACGCAGTTATTTTTCCTCTGATTTAGCCCAGACACGCGGACCCATCATCGTGAAGATGATAGAGCAGGCGAGCGGGTTGGATTGGAGACAGACCGACTCGGTACTTGAGGCGCTCTTGCTCGAGGCAAATCTCATCAAGACCTACAAACCCAAAGCCAATACCGATCTTAAGGACGATAAGAGTTTCAATTACGTCGTTATAACAAAGGAAGATTTTCCTCGCGTCCTCTTGGTCCGTGGCAAGAACCTTGAGACGGAATTTCCTCCGAATAAAAGATTGCATACGTTCGGTCCCTTTCCGCACGGGCTCCAGCTGAAGGAGGCTATGCGCATCATCCGCAAAATCTTTCCGTACCGCGACACCTGTACGCCGCATTCAGGAAGGCGCTGCTTCAACGCGCAGATAGGGCTGTGCCCCGGCGTGTGTTCGGGAGAGATCCCCAGAACGGAATATCGGGACATCATCCGTCGCATCACGCTGCTTTTTCAGGGAAGGAAGCGGAAGCTCTTGCGTCAGCTGGAACAAGACATGAAGAAACTTGCGAAAGAAGAGCGCTTTGAGGAAGCCAGCCGGTTACGCAAACAGCTTTTCGCGCTCACGCACATTCAAGACGTGTCTCTTATTAAGGATGAATACCGTTCAATGTCATTCACGGGGGGTCACAATAACCGAATCGAAGCCTATGATGCAGCGCATCTGCGCGGCTCGGCTGCGGTGGGGGTCATGGTGGTTATCGATGACGGACAGGCGCAAAAAGGAGACTATCGCAAATTTAATATCCGCGCGGCCGCCTCCGGCGACGATGCCGGAGCACTCAGAGAAGTTCTCTCCCGCAGGCTTGGCCATTCCGAATGGCCTCTTCCTCGTCTTATTATCGTTGATGGCGCCGTACAGCAAATTAACGCGGCGCAGAAAGTGCTTCGCGAAGCCGGAATAACTATACCGGTCATAGGTGTCGTCAAGGATAAAAAACACCGCCCCCGCGGTATTCGCGGGGATAAGGTACTTATCGCAGGCCGTGAGCGCGATATATTACTTGCGAATGCCGAGGCGCATCGCTTTGCCATTAGTTTTCATCGCCGGAAACTACGGCAGGAGATGTAGAGAAAATCTGCTATAGTGCTCTCCATGAAGCGCATACAGAGCCCCGCGTCCTTTATTGGCATTGCTGGGGATAGCATTATCTCCTTCGGCTCCGGCCAGCCGGATCTCCCGCCACCCAAGGAGATATTCAAGAATCTCCAGTCACCGCGTCTTTTCAAATACGGTCTTATCCAGGGGGAGGAGGGCTTACGCGAGGCACTTGCCAAGGAATATCCAGGGGCGCGCCCGCAGGATTTTGTCGTCACCAACGGTGCTTCAGAGGCGCTTGACCTTGTATTCCGCGCAATCCACAAAATGCACGGTCCAGTCGGGGTGCTATTGTGCCGGCCATATTACTATTCCTATCCACCGGTCGTGGAACTTGCGGGACTGAGGCCTGTCTATACCGACTTGCGCGAGGGAAAAATAAATCTGCGGGATTTTGAGAAAAAACTGCGCGGAATAAAAGCTGTCCTTATCAACTCACCCTCCAATCCGACCGGCCGCGTTGAAGATCTTGTAACCTTGCGCGCCATAGAGAAGCTCTGCGCCAAACGCGGCGTCTACATTATCTCCGACGAGGTTTACAAAGATCTCATTTATGAACGCAAAAATTATCTCATCAAAGGGCGACATGTCATCACCGTCAACTCCTTCTCAAAGACCTACGCAATGTGCGGTCTGCGCGTGGGGTATTTGTTCGCGCGGGATCCTAAAATAATTGAGGCAGTGGTCGACATCAAAATACACACTTCGATGAACACCAACATCCTCGGTCAGGAAATGGCGCTCAGAGCAATGAAAGCACCGCGTTCCTATGTGGAAAAGCAAACGCAGATTTGGCGGCAGCGGCGCGATTTTATCCATGGAGGTCTCGTCGCCATGGGATTTGACCTCTGGAAGCCCGAGGGTGCCTTTTATGTATTGCCTAAAATAAAGAATTCGGAGCGTGTAGTTACTGAACTTTTTTACAAGCATAAAGTTATCGTCTACGACGGGGCGTGGTTTGGTGCACCGGGACGGATACGACTCTCCTACGCGCTCGAGCTCCCGAAGATAAGAGAAGGTCTTTCCCGAATTAAACGCTATATCAAAGGAAAAGAAAGCTGGGTACGGTGATATACTTTGTGTATGCGAACCGTAGTGGGAGTGTTGCGCGGAGGGCCCAGTAGCGAATATGACGTGTCGCTCCTCACCGGAGCGAATGTGCTTGAGGCGCTTGATAAAGAGAAATACGAGCCCCGGGATATTTTTATTTCTCGGGAAGGGGAGTGGTATTTATACGGCGTTCCGATGACTCCTGAGCGGGCGCTACGTGGAGTGGATGTGGCGTTTAATGCCCTTCATGGCACGTTCGGTGAGGATGGCCAGGTACAGCGACTATTGGATGCACTCGCCATACCCTATACAGGTTCAGATGCATCCTCCTCCTCACTTGCGTTCAACAAGCAGAAGACCAAGAAAGCGGTCTCCATGCTCGGAGTGAGGGTTGTGCATGGCGTGGTAGTTGATCAGAACAATATAACGGACCTTGAGAGAACCGCCCTTAATCTTTTCCGCTCGCTGCCGAATCCAGTAATCGTTAAACCGGTCGTGGGGGGATCTTCAGTCGGCACCACCAAAGTCGATAACTTTCACGCCCTTCAATTTGCGCTTCAGTTCGCATTTGAGCATTCACATCGCGCATTGGTCGAAGAGTATATATCAGGTAGGGAGGCTACCGTCAGCGTCATGGATAACTTTCGGGGAGAGAAGACCTACGCACTCATGCCGGTTGAAATAATTCCGCCACGGGGATCTCCTTTTTTTGACTACGAAGCAAAATATAATGGAGCGTCTCTTGAGCGCGTGCCGGGACTATTTTCTGAGGTAGAAAAAAAATCTCTTGTCGACGTAGCGCGGCAAGTGCATGAGGGGCTCTCGCTTTCGCACTATTCGCGCTCAGACTTTATCGTTTCAAAACGCGGCATTTATTTTCTTGAGGTCAACACACTACCGGGCTTGACTAAGGAATCCCTTCTCCCGAAGGCGCTCAATGCTGTGGGAGCTAAGCTTTCAGATTTTCTCGACCATATTATCAGTCTTGCCCGTCGCACCGAGAGCGAATAAACTCAGTATATGTCTGAATTGGCAGATAAAAAATGCGTACCATGCGAGGGAAATGTCCCGCCACTTACTCCTGATAAAGCACAGGAGATGATGAAGGAACTTCACGATTGGTCCCTTATTGATGACGCGCATTTGCTCGCGAAAAGTTTCCGCTTTAAGGATTTTGTCGAGACGATGGAATTCGTCAACAAGATTGCGGCTATAGCCGAGGAGGAGCAACATCACCCCGATCTTACGGTTACGTACGGAGCGGTCACTGTTGAACTCATGACGCACGCCATAGGTGGACTTTCGGAAAATGATTTTATTGTTGCGGCAAAGATAGATAGACAGGATGCAATGAGGTCGATATAAAAAAAGACCGGCCGAGAATAAACCCAGCCGGCCAGAAAAATAGCTACGGCTATAAGAATCAGCGCGGCGAACGTCAGTAAAAAACTACGCCCGTTCGCTTTTGGATCCCAAAGCCGTTCATGAGGCGACAATTCTGTAGAGGTACTCATAGCACATTCCTTCACATGTTGTGCCCTCAAACCGCCGGGTATTGATTCTATAGAGCGTGTCTGAAGTATCAATTAACAATTTTGTTGATTACCTGTTGATTCTATGGGGATGAATTGTGAATTACCCTTTTATGCCTTAGAGAAGTGGATATTTTGTGGATATTGACGTAGGATAAAAATCAAGGGCCCGTAGCTTAGTTGGTAGAGCGCCTCATTTGCAATGAGGAGGTCAGGAGTTCGAATCTCCTCGGGTCCACCATAGTTATTTGTATTGCAATCACACACAAAAAATTTATACTGTTCATAGACTTGTTATCTCGTCGCGCTTGACAGCGCATAACCTAGAGGAATGAACCTATGGCCCTTCACGCTGATGTACGTTTACGGAGAAGCGAAGAAACTATACAGTTTCCTATGTCAAATGGGAAACCAATGGACTCAATTCGCGGGCGAAAGCCTCTGCCCTTGGTGATAAGTGGCAAGGCAGGAGGAATTACCATTCTCTACAGTTTTAATCGCTGCGGGGGACCCATCCTTGGGGAAGAGGCGAAGCAAAATGTAGAAAAGGCATTTACTGAATCCAGAGTAAATGTCATGAAACTTACTTTTGCTCGTTACAGCGACGACACTATTAACTGTACCGCGGACCTCGCTGAATCTCACGCTGGGCTAGGGACATACCGAGTTCCACTCTTCGTGCGGGGCGATATCACCATGTGTTTCGAATCGACCGATAACACTGGGCTTGCGTTCAACCTCGTTTATTGTCTTTGGAAAGTTTTCAAGCCCAAAAACTATGTTCTCGATGCAAGTTTTTGGCAAAGTCGTTGAAGCTCGCGTCGGTCTAAAGACCGACGCTTTCTTTTTATATCAATCTCCTATACAGTTTTTCCTAACGCACCCTTAGCTCAGTTGGCTAGAGCGCACCCTTCACACGGGTGAGGTCGCAGGTTCGAGTCCTGCAGGGTGCACCTCTATATTTAATTTATTCAAGATTTTCATTTGTACGTATGATTATTTATAATGGACTTCAAAACGGCTGTCGATTTGTTAAATAGGGCTCTTATGAAAAGGCAGCCCGAGCATTTCAGTAGCTCCTGGATTTTCAAGCACACGCCATGCGCATATCATTATTTTCGACTCAACGTCAGGGCAGTAACCGGCGAGATTGATTGGGATACCATCACCACAGAGTTGGATCGGCCATTTCAAAAACGATGGACACGACGCCGGCGAAAGCGCCGAGAATTGCTTAAGCTCTACAGAAGCAAGCCTGAAGTCCAAGCGATTTTCAAGAAGTACAAAAATCAGCAATATGTATTCCTCAGCGCCAAGACACCCGAGGAATGGCGTGCGAGAGATCGTATCAGTATTGCACTCATGCGTGTCGCTCAGAAAGGCAATATCACTGCACAAAAAGAATTAATCGATCTCCTTATCTACACCGTTCAAAACTGGACTGAGCGGTACCCGTACTTTTATAGATGGAAGCACTATAGTGATTTGCTACCCGACCATATTGAGACCTGCATGCGACGATATCATTTCACCGGCTCGTTCATTCAGTATCTGTACATATCTTTGATGTACTCAGCCCGAGCGCTCAAACGCATCCAAGTGTATTCTCTCGACAAGCCAATTTATGACGATGACGAAATAACATTAGCTGAACGCGTGGTTCAAGATCCGACTACCGGTGAGATAAAGATATACGAAGCCGGTCACTTAAGCGACTATCAAAATCTCTAAAAAAAGTTGAGCAAGCGCTCGACCCTTTTGTCTTTTGTTGTTATATTTTTGGGGTCGAAAGCTGTGCGGGGCGTCTTATAGTGGCATTATACACGCTTCGGGTGCGTGAAACCCGAGTTCGATTCTCGGCGCCCCGACAGGGTTTTCGACAGGGGCTCATAGTAAAGTGGTATTACGCGGCATTCGCATTGCCGAGGCCCGGGTCCGATTCCCGGTGAGTCCACAAATTTGACAGACATATAAAATATGTGATACACAAATAAAAGACATCGGACTTAGTAATCCGCTCGTTCTCACCATTCTAACGCGCCAAGGGAGGCGGCAATGGCACTATCCTTCGCACTGAGTATCTATTTCACAGTCGGTCTTCTCTTTTCGGTTGGATTCTGGACGGTCATCATAAAGGCTTACGCTTGTGAAAGAAGCGAGGGGACACTCCATGCAATACAAGAAGAATTGAATACGCAATCTGCCTACCTCGACACTTTGTTGCAAGTGTATCCAGCCCTTATCCTACTGCTTGCGGTATTTACTGCCATCATCTGGCCTATACCATTGATGATAATACTGCTCAGCGTAGTAAAGGGACTTATAAGTGGACTTCGGACAGGCATTCGAGCACTTCTGGCAAGGAGACGCTGAAGAATTTAACAGCCGTCGCTGAAATATGGGGCGGCTTTTTCTTTATAACGCCACTTAATCCAATACCCACTCTGTGCCTCTTACACCAATTATCCGCTAAACCCCTTCAAGAGCTTTCTGTAACACCGGACTGCTCTGGTAGTACCCCAAAAACCGAGAAAGATACTGTTTTAACCTGTTCGAGGTATACTCCCCACGGTGGGGTAGGACACCAAACTCTCCAATTCCCGAATACTCGCTCGTATCTCCTCCTTCCACCCCAAAAGTTCTGAAAGCCACCCTATTTGCCCACAAATTTGACAGATATTTCAATATATGGTAAATAAATAACAGTTACGGATTTAGTAATCCGTTCGTTCCATCAATTCTAACCCGCATGGGAGGACATCGTGCAAGAGAATAAGTCGATAATTTCCCAGACTCGGGGAGTGCAGCTGTTGGGTTGGACAGGCTCTGTACTCGCGCTGAGCATGTATCTAAGCTTTATTGACCAGATTCAGCTGAACATCGCCGGTCATAAAGGCTCATGGATTATCCCACTCATCGGTACACTCAGTTGTAGTGTCTGGACAGCTTATGCGTGGTTGTTAAAGCCCCGCAACTGGCCGCTTATCGTATGTAATGTGCCAATGGTCATCCTTGGGCCTATGACCGTATTAACTACCTTCTTCTGGTAGCACAACCCCCGGCAGCGATGCCGGGGCTTTCTTTAGGTCTCGTTACTTAATCCAATACCCTCACTGTGTCTCTCCCATAATTCTTCCATCAGGCGCTTTCAAGTGCTTTCTGCAGCGCGGGACTGCTCTGGTAGTACTCCCAAAACCGAGAAAGATAGGTTTTTAGGGAGTTCAATGTTTTAATGCCTGTGTCCACAAATTTGACAGACATATAAAATATGTGATACACAAATAAAAGACATCGGACTTAGTAATCCGCTCGTTCTCACCATTCTAAAGCGCCAAGGGAGGCGGCAATGGCACTATCCTTGCACACTCATCAACGTCAAAACCGCAACGCCTGAACCGATAGCGGCAATACACGCTTCTATCGCAATGCCACACGTGTATCGCAGACCCGTTTACGTGAATGGACGTCGCTATTTGGACGGCACAGGAGGTATACCTTTTCCCGCGCGAGAAGTTATCGAGCGGTGGGGTCTCACCGGACTTGTTGTACTCGCTAATCAACCACGGGATTGGCGACGCTCCCTAAAACGTAAGCTACTTGAGTTTGGAGCAATCTCACTTCTGCCTAAAGGTCCGCGCAAAACTTCTCGAAAGCGTTTGGAAATATTTGGAGAAAATCTGCAGTATCTACGCTCGGGCCGCGTTCCTTACCTGATTGTCTGGACTGACGATGAGGTAGAAATATTCGAGCGTGACCAAACCAAACTACGAGGCACCGCAGAACGAGCGGGGGAGTTTATGAGCAGTCTACTTGAACGTGCGGGCACTTGAGCCCGCACGTTTTCTTTAGGTCTCGTTACTTAATCCAATACCCTCACTGTGTCCCTCCTTAGGTCTCTCTGCTAAGCCCGCTCAAGCGCTTTTTGTAGAGCCGGACTGCTCTGGTAATACTCCCAAAACCGAGAAAGATAGATTTTTATGGAGTTCAATGTTTTAATGCCTGTGTCCACAAATTTAAAATTCTTATGACACTCACCACTCACGCATTGGTTGGAGCCGCCGCTGCGAGTCTTTTCTCACAGAAACCGGTCCTTGCATTTGCGGCCGGTTTTGTGAGCCATTTTTGTATTGATGCCATTCCACATTGGGATTATCGGCCAGAGTCCATGATCAAGGATAAAAATAATAAACTGGCGACGGACATGATACTCGGCAAATCTTTTTTTAAAGATCTGATCTTTATAGGAAGTGATGCGCTACTCGGGCTTGCCCTCAGTGTCCTTATTTTTAGTCTATGGCTCTTTCACGTGCCTATAGCCATAATTACCTTGGGCGTCATCGCAGCCATACTGCCTGACCCACTGCAATTTATCTACTACAAAACTCACTCAAAGCTTTTGGAGCCGCTCCAGAAATTCCACGCGGTGTGGCTGCAGCAAAAAAGTCCCATAAACGTTCCGGCATGGATAGGGCTCGGTCTGCAAGCCCTGCTCGTAGCGACAGTCGTCGGCATCTTAAAGATAATTCACCCTGTGTTATAATCGTTGCATTCTATGAGTGGGGGATTGCAGATATCGCTTGCGGCGCAGGGTATAACTACGCTATGGGGCATACCCATAACCAACTCGCTTATATCCGTGTGGATAGTCATTGCCATATTGTGCGTCATGGCTTTTTTTGTGGGAAGAAACGTGCGGATGATTCCGGGCAAAGTCCAAAACCTGTTTGAAATGCTCTTTGAATACGTACTGGGGTATATGGAAAATACGCTGGAAAGTCCCATGCTCGCGCAGAGGTTTTTTCCGCTTATCATGAGCATTTTTCTCTTTATTTTCGCAGCAAATTTGTTCGAATTTTTGCCGTTCGTCGACAGTATGGGATTTCAAAGCGCGAGCGGCTTCACGCCGCTCCTGCGCCCGGCTACGACGGATCTCAACGTGACGCTCGCGCTTGCCATCATTTCCTTCTTCACCATTGAAATAACGGGGATTGTCATGCTTGGCATCTGGAAGTACGGCTCAAAATTTGTTAACCTGAAAGGAGGGGTGCTCGGATTTCTCATTGGACTCATTGAGCTTGTGAGCAACATTACGCGCCTCATTTCCTTCTCGTTCCGGTTGTTCGGCAACATCTTCGCCGGCGGAGTGCTTATCGCGCTTGCGGTCGGATTTCTGCCGTTGGTCTTACCAGTGCCGCTCATGCTCTTCGAGACGTTCGTGGGACTCGTGCAGGCGGCAATATTCGCACTTCTGACGTTGGCATTCATCAAGATAGCCATCACGGAGGCGCACGCACACTAGCAAGTAATTAATAGTAAGAAACAATATATGGATATAGCATCAGCACAAACATTGGGTATGGCCATCGTCGTCGGGCTCGGGGTTATCGGCCCTGGCATCGGCATCGGTATTGTCGCCGGCAAGGCCATTGAGGCCATGGGGCGCAACCCGGAAGCCTCTGGGATGATACAGACCACCATGTTCATCGGCATCGCGTTCACCGAAGCGCTCGCCATTTTTGCCCTGGTCATCGGTTTTATTTTGAAGTTCACCTAAACTTTCTTTCTCATGGCGCAAGTGCTTGGCATATTCGGCATCGACTGGCGACTTCTCGTCATCAACACGATTAATTTCGCATTGGTGCTTTTAGTGTTGTGGTATTTCCTGTACACGCCCCTTATGCGCATGCTCGAAGCGCGCCGGCAGAAGGTAATTAAAGGCGTGGAAGACGCCGAGGAGGCCACTCGGAAACTCCACATCACCGAAGGGGAGAAAGCAGGAATTCTTGCTCGCGCCGGACAGGAAGCCGATGAGGTGCTTCAAAAAGCTCGAGCCGCCGCGGCTGAGAAGGAGCGAGCCATGGTAGCGGCAAGCGAGGTACGCGCCGCGGCAGTGTTAAGCGATGCAGAGCGCGAAGCGAAGGAATTGAAGAATCGCGCGATAAAGGAAAGCAAGCAGGAGGTCGCCAAGCTTGTGGTGCTAGGGATGGATAAGGCGTTCGCGCGACACAAATGACCGCCGCTGCCTCCTACGCCCGTGCGCTCTATGAGCTTGCCGAGGAACATCCGCGGTCCGCGCGCGCGTATCTGAAACACATGCGCGAAGCGCTCAAGCGGCGCGGCCAGAGCAAATTACTGCCTACTATTCTCAGCGAGTATCAAAAACTCCAGACTGCCGCGGCTCGTCGTACTATGTATGCCACGGTGACGCCCGAGATGGAGCGCACCAGGATACTGCTGGAGCTCTACCGAAAACTGATTTCCTAACATGCCAAACTTCATAGAGCAATTTAAAAAAGAAATAGAAGGCTTCACGCCCGAAGCAAGGCCTCTCAACAGCGGGACGGTCATTCGCGTCGGCGACGGCGTCGCCGAGATTGAAGGTCTTGCGGGAGCCGCCATGTCAGAGATGGTGCGGTTTGATATCGCCTCACGGGAGAAACTCGACACGGCGCTTACGATGCCGGCGGATGTGTTAGGTGTCATTTTGAATCTCGAAGAAGAGTCGGTGCGCGTCATCATTTTAGGCGACGTTGGTTTGGTGCGCGAGGGCATGACCGTTTCCTCAACCGGCACTATCCTTTCCATACCCGTGGGGGAGGCGATGCTCGGCCGTGTCGTCTCGGCGCTTGGCGAGCCGCTCGACGGTCTTGGCCCCATTGCCACAACCAAACGAAATCCCATAGAGCGCGAAGCCTACGGCGTCATGGAACGCCAGTCGGTGAATCAGCCGCTTCATACCGGTATTAAGGCTATCGACTCGATGATCCCCATTGGTCGCGGCCAGCGCGAACTTATCATCGGCGATCGCTACACGGGAAAAACAACCGTAGGCATCGATACCATTCTCAATCAAAAATCGGAACCGAAGGAAAGCAGGCCCATATGCATCTACGTCTCGGTGGGGCAGAAGGAGAGCAAAACAGCACGACTTGCCGCGCTCCTCAAGGAGCGAGGCGCCATGGACTACACTATTTTCGTTGATGCCGGGGCGTCCGCGCCGGCGGCGCTTCAATATCTGGCACCCTTTGCCGGAGCGGCCATTGGAGAATATTTTATGGATCAGGGCCGCGACGCCCTCATTATTTACGACGATCTTTCCAAGCACGCGGTCGCATACCGGCAACTCTCGCTTCTCCTGCGCCGCCCGCCCGGCCGCGAAGCTTACCCCGGCGATGTGTTCTATCTCCACTCGCGTCTGCTTGAGCGCGCAGCGAAACTCTCCAAGGAAAAAGGCGCCGGCTCCCTCACCGCGCTCCCCATCATCGAGACGCAGGAGAACGACGTCTCCGGCTATATCCCGACCAACGTCATCTCCATAACGGACGGACAGATTTTTTTGGAAACCGATTTGTTTAACAAAGGTATGCGGCCCGCCATTAACGCAGGGCTCTCCGTCTCGCGCGTGGGTTCCTCGGCGCAGACGAAGGCCATGAAAAAAGTTTCAGGTCGCATCAAGCTTGAACTCGCGCAGTTCCGCGAGCTTGAAGCCTTCATGCAATTTTCCCAAGACCTCGACCAGGACACCAAAAACCGCATCGAGTTCGGCGAGCGCATGATGGCGACCCTGAAGCAAAAAAACGGCGAACCCATGGCGTTTCAAGAGCAGGCGGTGGTCATTTACGCGGCTATAAACGGCTACCTTGTGAAGGTTGTTGTGGCGCGCGTGCCGGAATACGAACAGAAATTTCTTGCCTTTTTAGAGGCGGAAGCGCCGGCGATACTCCAGAGCATTGAACGCTCTCGTGATATGGTCCCACAAACCGAAGCAGAACTGAAAGTGCAACTCAAGCGATTTGAAGAAACGCATCCAGATCTTTTCACTTAATCTATGGCAGGACTTAAAGCGATAAAAACAAAAATACGCTCGATTCAAAAAACGCGCAAAGTGACGAAGGCCATGGAGGCCGTTTCCGCGGCCAAAATGCGCAAAGCACAAAGCGCGGCCCTCTCCGCACGCGCTTACGCCCGCGCCGCCCTCTCCATTCTTGCGCGCGTTTCAGGCTCCCAAGCCCTGCGGAATAATCCGCTCACGGCAGAGCGTCCCATAAAGAAAGGCCTCTATCTCGTCATTACTAGTGACAAGGGTCTTGCCGGGGCCCTTAACTCCTCGGTACTGCGCGCCACCCTTGCCGATATCGAAGCACTCGGTCTTTCGCGCGACGACGTCTCCATTCTGGCCATGGGCCGCAAGGCACACGACTTTTTTGTAGCGCGGGGATTTACCGTTGCTGTGTACCACCCTAATCTCGACGACATACCGGAGGAGCTTATTTCGGAGCTGGTCAATATCGCCGTCGCGCGCTTTACCGAAGGTGCCGCGGATAGAGTGACGATAGCGTACCAGAACTTCATTTCGACTTTCGAGCAGCGCCCGACCCTCAGGGTTATGTTTCCGCTTTCAGTTGAGGAGCTCAAAAAGGTCGTGGACGCCATTGTGCCCGCGAAGGGAGCGTTTTCTGGGGCGCGCGGGGAATTTCATCCGCGCAACTATACGGTGGAACCCTCCGAGGATGTGGTCTTTGCCGCCATACTTCCACGCTTAGCCGGTATTTTTGTGTACTATGCGCTTCTGGAAACCAAGGCGTCTGAACATTCCGCCCGCATGGTGTCGATGAAGTCGGCGAGCGATAAGGCAGAGGAACTGACCCACGCCTTCACGCTGCAGTTTAACAAAGCACGGCAGGCGGCGATAACGAGGGAAGTATCGGAAATTACTGGGGGCATGGAGGCAATGGCCTCATAACGATATGAAAGGAAGCATCAAACAAGTTATAGGTCCGGTCGTCGACGTCTATTTTGAAGGTGAGCACTTGCCCGCGTTGCGCAATGCGCTCAAAACCTCCGCCCAAGGAAGAAGCGTCACGCTCGAGGTAGCGCAACATTTGGGACTCGGACGCGTGCGCGCCATAGCGCTCCAAGACACCACCGGGCTCGTGCGCGGCAGCGACGTGGAGGATATGGGGCAGCCGGTATCGGTACCCGTCGGAGAGAAATCGCTCGGGCGACTTTTTAATGTCATCGGTGAGACAATTGATGGCAAGCCGAGCCCCCAGGGCGCCCCGCGGCTGCCCATCCATCGCGAAGCGCCTCCCTTTAAAGAGCAACGCACGAAGGCGGAGGTGTTCGAGACCGGCATCAAATCAATCGATCTGTTGGCCCCGTTCATCCGTGGCGGCAAAGTAGGCCTCTTTGGAGGTGCCGGGGTGGGGAAGACGGTACTCATGCAGGAGCTCATTCATAACGTCGCCAAAGAACACGGTGGCTATTCAGTGTTCGCGGGTGTCGGCGAGCGCGTGCGCGAGGGAAATGATCTTTACCACGAAATGTCGGCGTCCGGCGTCATCGACAAAATGGCAATGGTCTTCGGACAGATGAACGAAGTGCCGGGAGCGCGTGCGCGCGTAGGGCTCTCGGGACTCACCATGGCCGAGTACTTCCGCGACGAAATGGGCAAAGATGTCCTTCTTTTTATCGATAACATCTTCCGCTTCGTGCAAGCTGGCTCTGAAGTATCCTCCTTGCTCGGCCGCGTGCCCTCGGCGGTGGGCTATCAGCCGACTTTGGCGGAAGAAATGGGTCAGCTCCAAGAGCGCATTACCTCGACCAAGAAAGGCTCTATCACTTCTGTGCAAGCCATTTATGTTCCGGCTGACGACTTGACTGATCCGGCGCCGGCAACGACATTCGCGCACCTAGACTCAACCATTGTGTTGACGCGCGAGTTGGCGAGCCTCGGCATCTTTCCCGCGGTCGATCCCCTCGAGAGCAACTCCACCGCGCTCACGCCCGATATTGTGGGCGAGGAGCACTACCAGGTGGCGCTTGAGACCAAGCAGGTGCTCCAGCGCTATAAAGATCTCCAGGACATCATCGCCATTTTGGGCATCGAGGAACTCTCCGACGATGATAAAAAAATAGTGTATCGCGCGCGCAAAATTCAGCGTTTTCTCTCCCAGCCGGTGCACGTGGCAGAAGTCTTCTCAGGTATCAAGGGCGTGTACGTGCCAGTCAGCGAAACCATCCGCTCGTTCCGCGAGATTCTTGACGGCAAGCATGACGAAAAGCCCGAATCAGCCTTTTACATGAAAGGAGGAATAGACAGTGTCAATGCGGAATAAGGATATGCGCGTCATCATTGCAAAAGTGAATGAAAATCTCTATGACGGCGAAGCCACCTCGGTCACGCTGCCGGGCTCGGAAGGCGAGATGACCGTGTTGCCCAGACACATGCCGCTTATCACGACGCTGAAACATGGTGTTATCACGGTGCGCAGCGAGCACGGTGAGCAGACCTTTCCGGTTGAGGAAGGACTACTTGAAGTGCATCAAGACGGCGCGACGGTCATTTTGTGATATATTCTGTGTGCTAAAAAACGGGCCCATAGTATAGCGGTAGAACGGTTCCATGGCATGGAACAGGTCGGGGTTCGACTCCCCGTGGGTCCACAAATTTGACAAGACCACATATATTTGTATACTGCAAGGCAGTTGCAAAATGGCAGGTACCCCGAAATTTTCTCACCAAGTCGATGAGATTAACCGCTCATTTTTAGTAGAATCGAGGTATGAAGAAAGCACATCGCATATCGCAGGAGGTGAAGGATCAGATCCTTGGGCGCATTAGAAACGAAGGGGTGCCGGTCGCGCAAGCGGCCAAAGAGCACGGCCTCCATGAGACCACTGTCTATGGATGGCTCGGCAAGGGAGTCGAAAGCAAGCCCACCTACGGGCAGATGGCACGGCTCAGGAAAGAGAACGCCGAGCTCAAACAGCTCCTGGGAGAGATTACCCTGAAGCTCTCCGAATCCCAAAAAAAGAGGTGAGAGAAACAACCCTCGTCAACAAGACCCTGCTGGCGCGGGAGCTAGGGGTATCGCGCCGGAGCCTGTACTACCGCCGCAGAAAGCCTCCGAAGGATTGGCTCCTCAAATGCCGCATCGAGGGGTGCTCCGGGAATATCCTTCCTACGGACATCGTCGCCTGGCGCTCCACCTACGCCTCAACAGGAAACGCATCCGCAGAGTGATGCGCCTCTTCGGCATCAAGCCCTACCGCAGACGCGGGAGGAAACCGCCGAGAATCAAAGGTCCAGCAAGCATCGAGTATCCCAACCTCCTCTTGGGCACCTTTCCCGCATATCCCAACCACATCTGGGTATCCGACTTCACCTACCTGCCATTCAAAGGAAAGTTTCTCTACCTCGCCACGGTGATGGATCTCTTCACAAGGGAGATCGTCGGTACGAGCGTCCTTACGGCGCATACCACCCAGCTGACGCTCAATGCATTGCTCTCAGCGCTTACGCATCACCCCCGTCCGGCAATCTTCCACAGCGACAACGGCAGAGAGTACACGTCCTACGACTTTCTCTGCATGCTTCTGTCATGCAACATTGCCCTCTCCCGAAGCCAGAAAGGCTGTCCCTGGGAGAACGGGTATCAGGAGTCCTTCTACAGCCATTTCAAGGTTGAGCTGGGTGATCCGGGGCGTTTCAGTACGCTCGGTGAGTTGGTCTATGAAATCTACTCCCTCGTGTACCGCTACAATCACCACCGCATTCACTCGGCACTCAAGATGCCACCGCGCCTCTTTGCATCAAAACACACATCGGTTACACTGCAGGGGATCATCAACTAGGTGAGAAAAGAAAGGGGTACGTTCCAGTCTCTCCCTCCACCTATCCATCAAGTAGTCTCGAGTGCTTTTTGTAATGCAGGACTATTCTGGTAGTACTCCCAAAACCGAGAAAGATAGTCTTTCAGCCTGTTCGAGGTATACTCCGTTGCGTCCACCAGTTCAGTTTACCCTTATTTTTCAACGTCTTGAAAGTTGGATTAGGGAGGAGTTCAGAACTTTTCTCATTAAGTAGTTTTAGAGTACAATCCCTTCAGAAGTAATGATTAAGGAGGACATTCATGTCCATATTTGTCGCTGTGTGTGGCAACGAAGCGGTGGCTGAGCTCCTGGAAAATAAACTCCAGGTCCACTATCCGAAAGGACAGTGGAAGCTCGCATCATATGACATATATGTACCAAAAAGGATTTCGACTGACCTTTACGCACACCCCATGTCCGAACGCACAGAGACTCGGGCATCACAAGTTCTCACGCAAGTACCTGAGTCGACTATCGCCGTCGCATTTGAGTCGGGCATCGTTCAAACGGCTATGGGTGTCGTCAATTTGGTGGACATGGATGTGCTAGAAATGAGTCCTGAAGAGTTGGACTCGCCTGAGGTCAAGAAGGAGATTCGCAGACGGAGTCTCGAAGCCGTAAAAGCCTCTCCCAGATTCGCTACTATCTCAGTCGCTTCAGTCGTTGATGCGCAGGGCAAAATCTTCGGCTGTATGGTGTTCGAAGTGGAGGAAGAACCTCATGTGGTATTCCACTGGGGTGAAGGTAACGGTACCATCGAGCCAGCACTAGTGGAAGTGGGGGACAGAATTCCCAACCCTGCGCCATTCGTTCAGGCGGTTAGTGATGTCTTGCTTACCTACCACAAGTCTGCTGTCGAACTTCCTACTATGACGAACTAGGGCCGCCTCACAGGCGGTCTTTCTTTATATGGGCAAGAGCTGTTCTAGCTCTCGTACACTGTCTCGTATCCTTTCTTTCTGCCCTAAAAGTTCTGAAAGCCACCCTATTTGCCTACCGGAATAGTTTGTAGTAGTCGTTCAATACAGGAAGGGTATCAGTTTCCAATGAGTCTCCGAGAGATATTTTTGATACCGTTCATTCCGCGAGAGAAAGAGCTCTTCACGATTGATTCGAACGAGCATAAGTCCGGTTGTGCCGATAACTATCGCTGCATTCGCCACCGACACATTCACCAATAGATACCCGAAAAGTGAGAGTAGCTCGCTGAGATACATGGGGTGTCGGACAATATGATATATTCCTCCCGTTTTTATGCTCCTCTCGGCCGGCACCATGGCGATGCTTCTGTTGAGAAACAGGACACTGATGACATTTATGACAATGCCGATGACAATCAGCGTGCCGCCTAACAAAATGTTTATAGGATTCGCCGGCCTTAGCAGCGTTCCTAAAAAGGTCGCCGAGAAGGCTATGCCCCAGTCAAAGGGCGACGTTGATGTGACAACAGCCTTTTTCCGCACGAGGTAGAGCACAACGTACACGCTTTGATTGATTGCCACTAGCACGTAAGTGATATCCTTTGTGGCACCAAACGCCTTGAGGTTGATGAAGACGAACAAAAGCAAAAATACCGCAATGACCACATTGCCGATAAGATGCCTTGCCATAAATCGAATGCTATCATAATGCCAGAGTAGGACTTGAGAGGGGATAGCAGATGGGAAAAAGGAAAAAGCACAAAGAAAAGAAGCGAAAACATAAAAAGAAGAAAAAGAAGAACAAAGGACAATGGTTCCTTGTGAAGGTGCCACGCGCATCCGACGACTGACTTGTGTATCTGAGTAAAGCCCTGTCATAGCGGGGCTTTTCTGTGATATTATTTTCACTATGGTTCTTTCGGCAGATTTCTTCGGTCTCATTTTGTATTGCGTGCAGCAGCTCGGCGTTACTCTCGGCGTTGGCTCCCAGACCATTTTACTTGTGGCGTATCTTATTTCGATGCGCGACGGCATCCTCGACAGTAAAGAAGCCCAGTTTTCCCGCGCGGTACGCGCAGTCCTCAATACAGGACTCATGTGCATAGTTATCTCAGGCGTCGGAATTACCTTTATGCACATCCTTGCGGGGGAGGGCACAACGGTACTAGCCCCTGCCTATCTTTTTAAATGGCTACTTATCATATTGGCCCTTGGACTCACACTCATCTCCAAGGATTCCACAAAAAGCCTCCTCTATGGAGTTGCAGGTGGAACTTGGTACGCGCTTTTCTTGGTGCATATCCTGGCGCCGGTCACCACCTGGAGCAACCTGTTCACGCTTTACGTGGTGTGGCTCGTCGGTTTTATATTGTGCTGGGAAGCGCTAACGTTCCTCATGCGCGATAGAGCCGGACGTCCCAAGCCGCAAGTTGTAACCGCGGTAAAAGCTCCTGTGAAAGAAGCCCCTCAAAAAATAATTCCTCCTGCCCTACCCGTGATGCCAAAAAAAGAATTTTCCCCTATACCTCCTCCGATACCAAAAAAAGAAATTCCTCCGACGCCCTCAAATCTTCCGACGCAGGAAGCACCAGTCATCATACCGAACCGGATCGTATCGCCCTCAAACGTTGTGGTATCAAACAGCAATACATTACCGCTCCAAAAAGATCCATTACCGACGACTCCGATGGTGTCGCAGAAGGACGCTCCCCTCACGCCAAGGTCGCCAGAAAAGGTCCCCAACGATGCCGCGTCCGGACTACCCACTATTCAGGTGATGCCGAAAACTCCGAATGATCTGCAGACGTAATTACCATGGGATTTTTCAGCGAACGAAAAAAGAAAAAAATAACGCTTCTTTTGGGGCATCCGGACAAGGAGACGTTAAGCGGCGAGTTAGTCGATCTCTACGAGGGCGCCGCAAAAAAAGCCGGACACGAGGTACAGCGTTTCAACGTCGGCGATATGAGGTTCGACCCCATCCTCCATAAAGGCTACAAAGTTATCCAGGAATTGGAGCCCGACTTGCGGGAACTCCAGGAGTCGATAACCTGGTGTGACCATTTCGTTATTTTCTACCCTAACTGGTGGTCGACGATGCCAGCGTCCCTCAAAGGGTTGTTCGATCGCTTATGGCTACCGGGATTTGCTTTCAACATGCGTAAGCACAAGGACGGGACGCCCGCGATAGGGTGGAAAAAAAGAATGAAAGGCAAGACCGCTCGCGTCTTTGTGCTCTCGGGGGACCATCCCTTTTTCATTTGGCTTTTTTTCGGTGATTACACCAACGAGATACGCATGGGTATTTTATGGTTTGCCGGATTTAAGACGAAGCTCTCGCGCCTGGGTCCTACTGATTATCCTCCAGCGTGGAAAGTACACGAGTGGCAGCGCAAGGTACAAAAATTGGCTAAGTTGGCAGAATAATAAAAGGATCGCGAACGCTAGCTGCCGCCTGCTGTTTGTTTCGGGCAAATCCAAGCCTGAGAACTTCATCCAAGATTCATGTCGTTGCGATTATTGTGCTTACTCGTCCGACTTCTGCTGTGATGCCGCCCCCTTGGCTGCGCCTCATAGATGCTACTAAATCTTTATGACACGACTCGTTAACGCAATCATTGGAATTATTGAAGCACTTTTCCTCGTGCGATTAGGACTGCAACTATTCGCAGCTAACTCGTTATCACCATTTGTTGCATGGCTATACGCGGTCACCAATGGACTCGCTGGACCTTTTGCGGGGGCATTCCCGGCGTTCCCTTTAGGAAATGGCTCTGTCATTGACCTCTCGATCGTCCTCGCGATGATCTGTTATGCTATCTTGGGGTGGCTTATTGTTCTCCTCCTGTCGTTTGTGTTTAGCTCCTAACTCGGCTGGACCTTAAGGACCCCTAGGATGGCTCTTCAAACTCTTCTTTAACCCAATTTTGCAAGCATTTGAAAAAATAAGGCCGAGATCATGAACTGCAAGGCACTGCGGTTTCTGTAGAGCTTCTAGCAAACGTTGCGTAGGACACGCGCCGGGGAGGCCCCTTGCATCAATGCCTTGGGGCCTCCCCGGCTCAAACCATCAGTAAGTCCATACCGGAAGGATGATTGACTAATGACTCTCAGAAACAAGCGTGGCTTTCAGACAGTGGCGCGATTGCGCTCATCTCACCGCCTTAATATATAACGAGACGGTTTTAGTCTCGAGGGTGCACTGTATCAAAACCAAGCTGAAAGTCGGATGAAATCGTTGCTCAAAAAGAATTGTGCTTCAACTAATGCGGCACCTTCCTAAATGCCGTTTCAATTTCCTTAAGGCCGACGGGCTTAGTAAGATGAAGAGAAAAACCTGCTTTGAGCGCCTGTGCCTTGTCTTTAGGCTGGCCATACCCCGTGAGCGCAATGAGGGTGGATGAAAAGTCTTTTTTTCCTTGCAATACGCGCGCGACTTCATATCCGTCTATATCCGGCAGTCCGATATCCAGGATGATGATCTGCGGGTGGAATTGTTGGGCCTTATATATCGCTTCGGAACCGTTGAGAGCGAGTTGGACCTCGTGTCCACGAAGCTCCAGAAGCCGTCCGAGTGCTTCAGCCGCCACCTCATTATCGTCAACAACAAGTATGGAGCGAGTATATTTAACCCGACGCAACGCCCGGCCGACGTGAAGTTTTGGCCGAACGACCGATGGCAGCTGTACATCCGCGGGCAACGGCAAACGAACAATAAACTCGGAGCCGAGCCCTTCTCCTGGGCTAGTCGCTTCTATGCTGCCGCCGTGCATTTCGACAAGCTGGCGCGTCAGCGGCAAACCAACGCCGAGTCCTTCGGTAGCCAGTTGTCCGCGCTCGACCTGAAAGAAAGGCTCAAAAATGCGCTTGAGCATGTTTTTCGGGATGCCGATACCGTTGTCGCGCACGCGGATGACCGCCGTAGTGCCCTCCTTCCGGGAGACCAGCTCTATGGACCCGTTGGGCTTGGTGTATTTTGCCGCGTTGTTAAGAAGGTTCACCAGTATCTGCTCAAGCCGTATGGGATCGGCGTCTAGATACAGCTCATGCTCCGGTTTTACGACGGCGAGAGTATGGCCGCGGCTGCGTATGAGTGTCTGAGCCGCGCGCACGGAACGGTCGATCAGGGAATCCAAAGAAAGTTTTTCCTTTCGCAGTGTCAGTTTATTCTGCGATATGCGGGAGACATCGAGCAGATCGTCCAGCATGCTGGTCATGGCGCGGACATGCTCGTCTATCGTCTGGAGGAGCAGAGCCGTGTCCGGCGCATGTGTTTCCTGCAGTCTCAGAAGTTCGGCCGAACTCAGTATCGCCGAGAGCGGGTTGCGAAGCTCGTGGGCGAGGATCGCGAGGAAGTTTTTTCTCGCTTCGTCTTCGGATGAGACCTTGTGCAGTGCCTGCTCCAGCTCCTCGACGTGATGCCGCAGCAATCTCTGAGTGTTTTTGCGCTCCTCGACAACGGCGGCAAAAATAAGGAACACCGCGCTCGTGGTCCCTATGAATAATTGGAGGTAGAACAATCCTTCAAAGGCGTACGGGCCGTACCCCGCAAATGCACCCGAAAGAGCTACGACTGCCACAAGAAAGAGCGCAAGCGTCGTGCCCCGCGGGCCAGTGCGCAGCGACGCCCAGGTCAGCGGGATAAAAAGGTAATAGACGAAATTTGTCTGCGGCGTCCAGAAAACGAAGAGGGAGACGCACAACACCGTGAGCGCGACCGCGCCGAGCTCTATATACTGCAGCGGCGTTCTACTAAAAAACGGCTGGGAAATCCATTTGAGGAGAAAAGGCGAAACGATGAGAATACCGAGCACGTTTCCGATCCACCACTCCATCCCTGTTACTTGTATCGCTGCCGTACTGAGCCCTCCGAGCCGCAGACTTACCACCGCGAGGGCGACACTTATCAAGCTGGCGCACAGTGCCACTGCAATAATGCCGATATTATCGCGCAATCGCGCAAAAGCCGGATTGAGACCGACATATCGCCGCAGCACATATGTGCCAGCGAGACTCTGAAGTGTATTTCCGAGCGCAATGCCAAGCGCCAGGAGGGGCGTTCCACCCGCGGAGAGATTCACCGCAAACGAAGCAAGGATAACGGCAGGCCAAAGGCTGTACCCATATAAAAAGAGGGCGGCGAGCGCAATGCCTGCCTCCAGCGAGACTACAGGTACGAACGCAGTAACTGGATGAATGGCAAGCTCAAGGCGCCCGATGATGAAATAGGCTGCAAAAAGCCCCACATGGGGGCCAAACCGTTTGAGATAGTGGGAAAAAAGCTGAGGCATGTCATGCCACGAGGCGGTACCCGACGCCGCGGACTGTCTCAAAATGAGCCGAGTTGCTGTTCTGACCGAGTTTTTTGCGCAGATTCTTCATGTGCACGTCGAGAACGTTGCTGTACGTCAGAGCGTTAAAGTCCCACACTTTATTGGAGAGCTCTTCGCGCGTGAATACTTCTCCGGGCCGGCGAAGAAAACATTCAAGGAGAGAGTATTCCTTGAGGGTCAGGGGAATTTCGGTATCCCCGACGGACACGCGGCGGGCGCCGGTATTTATCGTAATATCGCCCACGGCATGTATCACCCTCGGTGCTGCCTTGGGGCGCCGCGATACGGAGTTAATGCGAGCGATGAGCTCTTCCGAAGAAAATGGTTTTACCACGTAATCGTCGGCACCCGAGTTCAAGAGCTCAACTTTATATTCCGTTCCGGATTGACCGGTAAGAATAATGACCGGTGTGGTGATATGGTCGGCTCGCAGGAACTTGGTAAGAGTAATTCCGTCGAGGCCCGGCAGCGTGAGATCAAGAATGATAGCGTCGTATTCCTTGTGATAGAGCGAGATGCGATTTCGCGCTTTCTCGCCATCCGCGAGCCAGTCTACCGCAAAACCCTTCAGTTCAAGGATTTTCTTGAGGTTTTTTGCAAGGGCCTCCTCGTCCTCTACGATTAAGAGTCTCATACGATCATTCTACCTTATGTACGTCTATATGAATATCTCATGAAGAAATATTCAGGAAAACGCACGAGGATGCAAGCCGGGCCTAGGAGTATCAAATGCCGAGCAAGGAACAAATCGAGCGATACACCAAGGCCGCGCGAGAGATGATTAAGGGCTTGAATTTCGAGACGAAACGGGGGATAGTGCTTGATGTCGTAGATAAAATCGTCGCTAACCCGCAACAGCTAGAAGTCTATGGATATGTTCGAATAACCAACATGTCGCATTCCGCTCTGAGCATAGGCATCGTGGGACTCCCCAACGTGGGTAAGTCAACCTTATTTCAGGCGCTCACCAAAAAGAGTGTTCTCATCGCCAATTACCCCTTCGCCACTATCGATCCTTCGGTCGGCGTGGTCGCAGTGCCCGATGAACGGATGGACAAACTGGCCACCTTTTCCTCGTCAGCTAAGAAGATCCCCGCCGCGATAGAGTTCGTCGATATTGCTGGATTGGTCAAAGGGGCTTCTGAAGGGGAGGGGTTGGGCAATAAATTCCTCTCGTATATCCGTGAGGTTGATGCCATAGCTCATGTCGTGCGGGTGTTTGATAACGTTAACATCACCCATGTTGAAGCGGAAGTTAATCCGGTACGCGATATCGAAACTATAAACCTAGAATTGGCGCTTGCTGATTTGGAAACGGCTACCAAGAAGCTCGATTCGCTGGAGCGCGATGTGCGTGCGGGCAAGAAAGAGGCGATGGTCGAGCAATCGGCAACCATGAAAGCAAAAAAAGTATTGGAGGCGGGAAGTTTGGCCGCCACGGCCCCATATACTCCTGAAGAGAGGAATGCGCTAAAGGGTCTACATTTGCTCACGCTTAAACCGATGCTCTATGTGCTCAATCGCGAAGCCGACGGACACAATCTCGACGAGCTTAAGGACGATCGCTGGCAGTCGCTCATGGAGTTTTTTGAAAAAAATAACGCCGCACACGTTATCGTAGACGCGCACATTGAGAATGAGCTCCGCGAACTTCAGGGAGAAGATAAAACATCGTTCCGGCAGGAATACGGTATTTTCGACGACGGCATTAATGCGCTTATTAAAGCCGGATACGCGCTGTTGGGCCTCATTAGTTTCTTTACGACCGGCGAAGACGAGACTCGCGCTTGGACTATTCCCCAGGGCTCGGCGGCACCCGAGGCGGGCGCCACCATACACACCGATTTTTTTGATAAATTCATACGCGCTGAGGTCATTAACTGGCGGATACTGCTTAATGCAGGCTCCTATGCAATTGCGCGCGAAAAAGGTCTCATCCGTACTGAGGGAAAGGAGTACGTAGTCAAAGACGGCGACGTTATAGAATTTCTTCACTCATAAAAAGAAAACGGCCAACTGTATGTTCAATCGGCCATTTTTATTCTTCGGTGTTTTGTGCTTTTAAGCCATTGTCTATGGCGCAAAGCCGCGGTGCGCACTTTTGCGTGGGAGTGGTTGAGATAATAGCACCAGCCCTCGTCAGTGATGATCGCATTGGTGCCCCAAACGTCGACCTTCAAGATCGAAAGCATCAACTCGATCTTGCGGATGTTTCTGAGCAGAGGCGATTTCATGTGAATGCCTCATAAATTGCACGCACCGCTCGAGCATAGTCGCTGTTGGTCACCCCGACGATGATGCTTATCTCACTGGCACCCTGATCCATCATGCGTACATTTATATTCTGTTCGGCCAGGGCCTGAGCAAGCCTCGCGAGTACTCCGGGCTTATGCGCCATTGCGTGACCGACCGTACAAATGAGCGAAAGATCATCGGTAACGCTCAGTCGATCCGGGTTACATTCCCGCTTGATGTCTTTGATTAGTTGGTCGAGTTTTCCAGCAACCGTGTGGCTGTCGATGACGACGCTTACGCTATCAATGCTTCCCGGTAAATGTTCGAACCCCACCCCGTTATCTTTGAGAACGCCAAGCAGCTTCCATACATAGCCGACCTCATTGTTCATGTTGGCCTTTTCAAGGGCCATGACGGTGAAGTGTTTTCGACCTGCAATGCCGGTTATAGAACCGGGCGCTCGCGCGGGTGCCTTATCGTCGGCGACTATCATCGTGCCAGCCCCGTGGTAGTCGTTCGTATTGCGTATACAGATAGGAATACCGGCTTCCCGGACAGGGAAAACCGCTTCGTCATGCAATACGCGCGCGCCGGCATAAGCAAGCTCCCGCATCTCGCGGTAGGTCATAGCTTCTATCTTACGGGGATTCTCCACAATAGTGGGATCGGCCATGAGCACCCCCGATACATCAGTCCAGTTCTCATACATCGATCCACCAAGAGCCGCCGCCGCAATCGCTCCAGTGATGTCAGAACCGCCACGGCTGAAGTTTCTTATCGAGCCGTCCGGCATTTCGCCATAGAATCCCGGGATGACCATGCCCCGTTTTGTAAATGGAAGGAACCGCTCAAAGCGTGCAACGGTCTCCGACATATCGAGCGAGCCGTCAATCTTAAAGCAGATGAGACAGGTTGCATCCACGAACTGGTAGTCGAGAGCCTCGGCGAGCATCGTAGCCATGTAGTACTCACCACGGCTCACGAGCATGTCGCCGGTCATTCGGTAGAGGTCCGAAGTATCGGTATACAATCCGAGACCTGCTGCGAGGTCAGCGAAACGTTCTCGCACAAGTGCTACCTGGCCCGTGTAACTCGGCATGCCCCCGTAGAGATAGCTCCGGTAATCGATGAGAATATCCGTCACTTTATTGTCGAAGGCATGGCGTTTTCCCGGTGCAGAAACGACCACTACTTTGCGGTGGGGATGATTCCTTACGATTCCGACGACTTTCTTTACTTGGGCAGCATCCGCGAGGGAAGTGCCGCCGAACTTTGCGATGACAAGATCACCCATGTGCACCTTCCTGTGATAGGACAAGTCTCGGCGCACTGTACCAAACTTTAACAGAAGTTCAATTGTGGTATGATTTACGTGTCATGGAAAAACCGAAAACGATGCCGAAAGATTTCTTTCTGTGGGCCGGAGCGATGCTTTCGCTATATGTGAGCGTCTTTTCATTTTTAGGCCTTATGTTCGATTTCGTCAATTACGCATTTCCCGATCCACTTGCGTACTATCCCGCTGATCCGTATTCAGGCAGCGTCAGCTACCAAATGGCCTCCCTCATCGTGCTTCTGCCTCTCTTTCTGGTGCTGATGTATTTTATCGATCGGGACATCAAGCGGGATCCGACGCGCAGGGACATTTGGGTGAGGCGCTGGGCGCTGGTATTGACGATTTTCGTCGCGGGAGTGACCGTCGCCGTGGATCTTATTGTGCTTCTCATGAATTTCTTCAACGGGGGGCTTACGACGCCGTTTCTCCTCGACATTGTGATGGTATTTTTGGTTGCGGCGGGAGGTCTCATGCATTTCAGCGCAGATCTGCGCGATTACTGGCAAAAAAATCCGCAGCTTCTCCATCGCGTGGGATGGGGAGTGGGGATACTTGCCGTACTCACCATTCTCTCCGGCTTTCTTATCATAGGCACTCCTTGGCAGGCGCGGTTGTATCAGTTTGATGCGGATAAAATAAGCGACTTGCAAAACATCCAATCGCAGGTCGTCTCCTACTGGCAGCAAAATGACAGACTTCCCTCAACGCTGAGCGATCTCAACGACTCGCTTTCGGGCTATTCGCTTCCGACTGACCCGCAAACTGGTCAGTCCTACACCTATCAGATAGAAGGCAAGTCATCGTTTCAATTGTGTGCCACGTTCAATACCGACAGCGGCGGCCTCAATATCATAAATCCTGGAGGGCCTATGATCCCGGCCGGCCCAGCCGGTGCCGGTGACATCGCCAATAATAACTGGCAGCATGGCTCGGGGCCGACCTGCTTCTTGCGCACCATTGACCCCGCGCTCTATCCTCCGGTTACGAAATAGCAGCGGTATTTTCTCTATGCTAGGGTAGGGTGTATGTCCGCGTACGACCATAAGAAGATTGAAGCCAAGTGGCAAAAAATTTGGCAGGAAACCGACGCATACAAGACTGATACTGATACGAGCAAGCCCAAATACTACGTGCTCGACATGTTTCCATATGCTTCGGGCGCCGGCCTCCATGTGGGGCATCCCAAGGGATATATAGCCTCCGATATCCACGCGCGCAAACGGCGTATGGAAAGATATCGTGTGCTTCATCCCATGGGTTGGGACGCGTTTGGTCTGCCCGCCGAAAATTACGCAATAAAAACAGGGACATCGCCGCAGAAAACAACCGACGAATCAATAGCGACGTTCAAAAAACAAATTTCAATTCTCGGCCTCTCCTATGACTGGGCGCGGGAATTGGCGACAGATAAACCCGAATATTACAAATGGACGCAGTGGCTTTTCATCAAATTTTTTGAGAAAGGATTGGCGTATAAAAAGAAAGCACTAGTCAATTGGGATCCGGTGGATCAGACCGTACTCGCTAATGAGCAAGTACTTCCCGACGGCACGGCCGAGCGCTCGGGTGCCAAGGTGGAGAAAAAAGAACTTGAACAGTGGTTTTTCAAGATTACCGAGTACGCCGATGAACTTATCGGAGATTTGGATAAGGTGGATTGGCCCGCATCAACAAAAATAAACCAGCGCAACTGGATAGGGAGAAGCGAGGGACTTGTTTTTCACTCACCGGTCAAAGATACCGACATCGTCATAGAAACGTTCTCGGCTCATTTTGAAGCATATTGCGCGGACACCTTTATTGTCATTGCCCCGGATCATCCGCTCTTGCCGGTGTTGCTCGAAGGAATTTCAAATAAAGAAGAAATTTTATTGGGAGCCAAGGATATGGTTCGCAAGCGCACTGAACAAGGTAGGGAGGAAGTGAAGGAAGTGGAAGGAATTTTTACTGAACGCTATACGGTGGATCCGATTGGAAACGGTGAGCTTCCTATCTGGATCGCAAATTATGCCCTGGCGGATTACGGAACGGGGATAGTGAAATGTTCCGCTCACGATGAGCGCGATTTCGCCTTTGCAAAAAAATACAATATTCCTCTAAAGGCAGTGCTTGTTCCTGAGGAAAAGGAATCCCGCACTCAAGTGGAGCGCCTCGAAGTGTGTTACAGCGACATGAAAAACGGTATATTGCTTGAACCTCCAGCATTTGCCGGCAAGCGAGCGAGAGAAGTCCGAAATGAGATAATCGAATTTGTAGAAAAAGAAGGTCTCGCTAAACGTCGTACTACCTACCGCCTCAGAGATTGGCTTCTATCGCGACAGCGGTATTGGGGAGCGCCTATCCCGATAGTCTATGACTCTGAGGGAGTGCCCCATATCATTCCCGAAGAACATTTGCCGTGGCTTCTTCCCACCGATGTGGAGTACCTGCCTAAAGGAACCTCGCCGCTTGGTTCATCCAAGGAGTTGTTCGCGCGTACGGAAAAAATATTCGGCAAAGGATGGAAGCCCGAAATAGACACCATGGATACATTCGTATGCTCCTCGTGGTATTTTTTGCGTTTCGCCGATCCTCGCGACGATAAAGTATTCGCCTCCAAAGAAGCGCTGCAGAAGTGGCTTCCCGTCGATCTATACGTGGGCGGAGCGGAACACACAGTGCTCCATCTTATGTATGCTCGTTTCTTTACTAAAGTGCTGCGAGACATGGGGTGCCTCTCCTTTGGCGAGCCGTTTTTGAAACTGCGGCATCAGGGCCTTATTTTGGCCGAGGACGGGCGCAAAATGAGCAAACGCTGGGACAACGTCATCAATCCCGACGATATGGTTGGGCGCTTCGGGGCGGATTCCCTGCGCGTCTACGAGATGTTTATGGGCCCCTTTGAGCAGCAAATAGCCTGGAGCACCGACGGGGTGGTGGGCGTGCGCCGCTTTATCGAGCGGGTGTGGGCGATACAGGGCAAGGTAACGGGGTCGATGGTGGGGCAGGAGACTGCCGTTTTGCTTCAACAAACAATAGAGAAAGTGTCGCACGACATCGAGCTGTTCAAATTCAACACCGCTGTCTCTGCGCTCATGATTTTTTCAAATCACCTCGCTACTTTGAAGGAGATCCCAGTATCGGCCTATGGTGTACTTCTGCAGTTGCTTCATCCCTTTGCACCGCATGTAACGGCGGAAATAGCATCGCTCGGGGGCTATGAAAAACTCCTGCACACATGGCCTCAGTCAGAAGCACCCTCGGTCCATCGCACGAGCAAAGTGTCAGTTCAAATAAATGGCAAAGTGAGAGGGGCTCTGGTTCTTCCTCAGGGCGTCTCAGAAGTCGAGGCACTGCAGCTCGCGCGACAGGAGCCCACGGTGGCAAAATGGCTCTTGCAAGGCAAGGAAAAAAGAGCCATTTATGTCCCTGGCAGGGCCATAAATTTCATCGTTGACACTATTTGACCCATCGTCTACAGTGTGATATATTAAGCAGCATTAAAGAGCTGAAGTATATGGCACCCACGAGCGATAAAACCGGTTTCAAACCTAAAGCGATAGTACGCAAACTGCTCGCGAGTCTGCCGGAGCGCTCGCGCATAGTGCTGGAAGCCCGTTTTGGCCTCGGCACCAACCCCGAGCGCGTGACTTTGGAGTCTATAGGGAAGCGCTACAATATTACGCGCGAGCGGGTGCGACAAATAGAAAATCACGCCCTCACACAACTCAAAAAATCCCCTGCGTTTATCGACGCCGACGCGGCTTTTCATGAGCTTGAGCGTATCGTCGACTCTCTCGGCGGCATCGTCTGCGAGAGCGACCTTCTCAATTTCATTACCAAAGACAAGTCGATGCAAAACTATATTTATTTTCTCCTCGTGCTCGGCAACCCGTTCAAGTTCCGCAAAGAAGACGATGAAGTAGAGCGCTGCTGGTACGTGGATCCGGAGCTTGCCAAGAAAGTGGAGCAGGCGCTGCGCAGCCTCTACGAGAGCCTCTCTGACGAAGACCTCATACCGGAGGGAGAGATGATTGACCGCTTCCTTAAAGAGATGCAGGACATCAACGACAAGCACCGCAACGCCGAAGTTGCCAAGCGCTGGCTTTCTATTTCAAAGAAAATAGGCAAGAACCCGCTCGGCGAATGGGGCCATGCGTCTTCTCCCAACGTTAAAACCAAAGGGGTGCGCGATTACGCCTACTTGGCGGTCAAAAAACACGGTAGCCCGTTGCACTTCAAAGAAGTTGCGGCTCTTATCGAAAAAATGTTCAACCGTGCGGCACATGTGGCGACCACGCACAACGAGCTCATCAAAGATGATCGTTTTGTGTTGGTTGGTCGCGGGATGTACGCACTTAAAGAGTGGGGCTACGCCTCCGGGGTTGTGCGCGACGTCATCCGTAACATTTTGCGCGACAACGGACCGCTCACGAAGGAGCAAATAATTGAGAAGGTGCTCAAAGAGCGCCATGTCAAACCTGGCACTGTGGTCGTCAACCTCCAAAATCAGAAATATTTCAAGCGCGGCAAGGACGGCAAGTTCGTGTTGGTGAAATAAATCCCGCTCAGGCGGGATTTTTCATATGCTAAAATAGTTTTCATGGGTAAGTTCTATAAAAAATTCAGATTCTATCTCAATCTCTATGCCTTGGAAGGTCCATATATAGGTCTCATATTTCTTTACTTTATTATAGTGTGGGTACCATTCCACTGGGATGTGTGGCTTCTCATCTGGGGGTTTTTAGTTGCCTCATTTCCATTCGTGTTGCCGTTGTTACTTGGTGTCATTTTTCTTAAAGCTTATCTGGAGTACAAGCGCAACCGGTATTACTTTGCCCAAGAATACTGCGTGCTGGAAGTCAAACTGTCCGAGGATATAACCCAGGGGCCCTACGCCATGGAGCTAGTGCTGCGTGCACTCTACGATACCGGTGAGGTGGATACACCCGCACATGAATGGCGCGGCAACACCAAACCATGGTTTTCGCTGGAGTTAGTTTCAACCGAAGGGGCAGTGCGTTTCTATCTCTGGATGCGCGTTAAATTCAAAGAGAGAATCAAAGCCCAATTGTATGCACACTATCCGACGGTGCAGGTCGTTGAGGTATCTGATTACACACTTGAGGTTCCGTGGGACAGCGGAGAATATGACCTGTGGGGTATCGAGCAAAATCTGCAGAAGCCCGACCCATATCCGCTCGCGACCTACATTGAGCAAGGGCTCACCAAGCCGGATCTCAAAGAGGAATTCAAATCAGATCCCATGGTATCGCTCATAGAATTTTTTGGCAGCATGGGCAAAGGAGAGCACGCGTGGCTTCAGATAATTATTCGTGGGCACACTAAGTGCTATTGGTCAGTCGAAAAATATCACGAACACCTCAAACTCGAAGATTGGACGGAACGCGAAGTGCTTGAACTAGGGAAAAAATTCGCTGATCAAGACGATCGGCCTAACTATTCGCGCTTGCCGGAGGGTGACAAGGAAGCCGTTAAAGCCATGCAGAACAAACTTAACAAGCAGATTTTTGATGTCGGCATTCGCGCCATCTACATCGCTCGCAAGGAGGATTGGAAGGGAGGCATCCGCCAAAACGGGTTTCCGACCATGTTCCGCTCTTTTGAGCACGGTTCGGAGGGACGAGGGCTCAATGGGCTAAAACCCATTTTCTACATTGGTCCATTTAACGTAAAGTGGCACGATTTTTTAGGCATTCGTCGCAGAATGCTGAAGAAAAAATTCTATAACGGCTACGTATTGCGACAATATTTCTACGAACCCTACAAGGATCTTCACATAGCGCTTAATTCCGAAGAGATAGCGAGCATCTACCATTTCCCGGGCAAGGTAGCCCATACGCCGACCTTGCAGCGCATGCCCTCGAGACGCTCAGAAGCTCCCGCCAATCTGCCGGTCTAGTACCACTCAATGGATCCCAAAGAACCCCTTCACCATAGGATTCGGCATCATATTGTGCACACGGCAGGCGTCTGTGACGCGTGGTGTAGGGAAGCGCGTATGTATGACAGGATTTTGCCCGCCTCTTTTTTGGTCGGGGTGCTGTTGTTTCTTGTATATTTTGTCACGCTCGCAGCCCCTCTTAATTTCCCCAGTGCCTCGCTGGTGCATATTTCAGAAGGCGCAAATATCACCGAAGTGGCTCAGCTGTTGAAGCAAAAAAATATCATACGCTCGGCGCTCCTCTTCGAAGGTCTTGAGCGATTGCGTGGCGGCGGAGCCATAGTTATTGCTGGGGAATATTTTTTCCCCGGACCGGAGACAGTGATTACCGTGGCTAATCGCATTGCGTCAGGCGACCACGAGCTCACGCCGGTACGCGTGACGGTGCCCGAAGGCGTGACAGCAGTCCAGATATCGCATCTCCTCGCCCAGGACGTGCCGGATTTTGACAGTACGGGGTTTCTCGCCCTGGCGCAGCCTAAGGAAGGGACCCTCTTTCCCGACACGTACTTTTTTCTGCCGGGGGAAGATGTCGACCTGGTCCTCACCACGTTCGAGAATGATTTCAACGAGCATATTGATGCCCCTACAGTTGCCGAAGCGATAACGACTTTTGGGAAACCGCAAAGCGAGGTCATTACCATGGCGTCTATCCTTGAGAAGGAAGCGCCCGATACGAAAGACAGGGAGATAATCTCCGGCATCTTGTGGAAGAGAATCTCCATTGGTATGGCGCTCCAGGTTGATTCAGCCTTTGTCTATATTTTGGGGGTTGATTCGCTGCAGCTAACCACAGCCGATTTGGCAACTTCCTCGCCGTACAATACCTACACCCATAAAGGGCTGCCGCCCGGACCCATTTCTAATCCCTCCCTCGATTCTATCCTCGCAGCAGTGCAGCCGATACAAACAGACTACCTTTATTACCTATCGGATCTGCAAGGAAACATTCACTACTGTGCGACGTATGCATGTCAACTCGTAAATCAAAGAAGATATTTAGGGGATTAAAGAAAAAAACACCCTCTACCATCGGACCGGCAGAAGGTGTGTGGGTGTTTCAGTGAAGGGACGATGCTTCGTGGATTTTACTTGTGGCGAGGATAATCCCCCCTGAAACTACGAGTCCACAGCCGAGCAACGCGCGCCACGGGTTCATCCTCATTTCGAGGAAGACGATTTCCCATACCGATGCCATGATCGGGGAAGAGGCAATAAGTCCAAGTACCAATGCGATGGGTGCCCGCGGTATGGCCAAAGCGCTGTTCATCAAGATGAAGGAACAGCTCGTGATAAGTCCGATGAGCAGGCATAGGCCGATGGTGGATGAGCCCCATCCAAATGTCAGCGGTATAGAACGCACGCTCCACACGAAACTCATGAGTACAGACATCATTCCATAGAACAGAAGCAGAGTCGTTGGAGAAGCGCCCATTTTGACCATTGCCGTCTTCGACAGCACGGGCACAATGCTGTAGCACAGCGCCGCAAGAAGTGACAGAGCCACTGGGGAGGCGAGAAGTTGTTTGAGCATCGGGCTTTCCTTTGGTGGGAACGAAGGCTGATACACGGTGTAACATTTTTGTTTATCTTCGTCAAATAACCTATAGTGTGAGGGTGTCTCTGAAGAAAAAATCAAACGGAAAAGTCTTTGTGGGGCTTTCGGGTGGGGTGGACTCCGCGGTCTCTGCCGCGTTGCTTCAAAAAGAAGGCTACGAGGTGACCGGTGTCTTTATTCGCATCGCGCTCCCCGGCTATCCGTGCAGCGCGGGCGAGGATAAAATTGAAGCGCAACGCGCCGCAGCCCACTTGCGCATCCCGTTTATCGAGGTCGATCTATCGAAGGAATATGAGCAAGAAGTGTTTCGCACGACGCTCGATGAGTTTTCACGCGGTACAACACCCAACCCAGATACACTGTGCAACCAGAAAATAAAATTTGGTCATTTTTGGGAGTTCGCAAAATCCCGCGGAGCCGAGTATATAGCCACGGGCCATTACGCTCAGATAAAGAATGGGGAGCTTTTTGAGGGAGTGGATGAAGAAAAAGACCAATCGTATTTTTTGTGGATGGTACCCGAGGAAGTCCTTCGTTACACACTGTTTCCGGTCGGACATCTGAAAAAATCGGAGGTGCGTACGCGTGCGGAAACACTCGGTTTGCCGAATGCTACGCGAAAAGATTCCCAGGGCCTCTGCTTTCTCGGCGACACCTCAATTCAGAATATGCTGAGGAAAGAACTCTCCCCCCAGCCAGGTCAAGCGTTTGATGAGGAGGATGTGGTCGTCGGCTCGCACAATGGCGCCATGCTCTACACTCTCGGGCAGCGACATGGCTTCGCGCTTTTTTCTCATACGCCGACGACGCCTCCGCATTTTGTCGTGGCAAAAGATGCGGCCCACAATAGCATTACCGTTTCAACATCGCGCGTCCCGCGTCACGCCAAAAAAACAGAAATCATCCTTTCCGATACAAATTGGATAGGGAAGGTGGTATCGGGGATCTATGCCGCTCGCTTTCGCTATCGTGCCGCACTCATACCGGCTCATGTGGCTGTTGAGACCAACACCGTCGTGCTTGAGGAGGCGCAGTACGTGCCCGAGGGGCAATCGCTCGTGCTCTACCGCGGCAAGCGCTGCCTCGGCGGCGGCATCATTGAGAGAGCTTTGCTGCTATAATTCTCAGCAATGTCTATCCGCATAGCAAAGTCCGACGGCACAAGCCAAGAGTATCAACCGCAAAAACTTATTTCTTCTTTGGAGCGCTCTGGGGCTGAAAAGGAGGCCGCCGAGCGTATTGAGAGAGAAATAGAAAAGGAACTCTATGACGGCATTACCACGCAAGAAATCTACAGCCACGCCTTTTCTCGTTTAGGGAGCGAGCGCAGAGGTACTGCGGCGCGCTATTCGCTGAAGCGAGCAGTGTTGCAGTTTGGTCCTTCTGGTTTCCCCTTCGAGTCCTACATTGCAGAACTATTTCGTGCCGAAGGATACGAGGCGAAAGTTGATCAAATCATCAAGGGCAAATGCGTCGAACATGAAGTCGACGTGGTTGCCACGAAAGGGGGGCAGACGGTCTATGTGGAGGCGAAATTCCATAATACGCCGGGCTTCAAGAGTGACCTGCAAACCGTGCTCTACGTTGAGGCGCGGGTCGAAGACATCGGCGGCAAGGGTCTTGTGGTCACCAACACCAAATTTACCGACAAGGCCATCCAATATGCGCAATGCCGGGGGTTGGAGCTCCTCGCATGGGATTATCCACACGGAGCCACCCTCCACGACCGCATAGACCGCTCGGGAGTCTACCCCGTCACCGCCCTCACCACACTCTCAAAGCGCGAAAAAATGGCTCTGCTAGCTGAGCGGAAGGTCCTGTGCACGGCGCTACCGGGCGAGACGGATGTGCTTAGCCGGGCGGGAGTATCCGGCAAAAAGGCTCAGGCGGTATTAGAGGAAGCGGGCGCATTGTGCGTTCCCGGGAGAGATATATGATAGGGGAGTACCCTATTATTTCATAACTCAGATCGCCGTATGCAACCCAATCAGAATCCGCAGGGTCAGAATTCGCAGAACTCTCAGAATAAGCCGTCCCTTTCCTGGTCGCAGCCAACCGCTCCTAAAGTCGTCACCCCGAGTACACCCAAGGGACCGGATAGCACATCGAACACCGGCACCTACGCCGGCGTCTTTATCGGCGGCCTTATCGTCGGTGCGCTGCTGGGCTGGGGCGTTACTGATTTACATCAAGGAAGCTCAGAGGTGTCTATGAGCACGGGAAGCACCACCATGATGGACATGTCTTCAACTTCAGCTTCCACCATAAATCTTGCCGGCTCCATGGTTGGCGGGACCTCCCTTGCAGTCGCCACGCAACCGGCAGGCTATTCTGTAGCGGTCTCGGGCGTCGACGTCACAGAGCCTACCTGGGTCGTTGTCTATGACGACAACAATGGCGCCCCGGGCAACGCGCTCGGAGCGGGTCTGTTCTACCCTACCGCCATGGGAGGCACGACGAGCAGCAACATGCCACTCCTGCGTGCCACACTCCCGAACACCAACTATCTGGTAGGGGAGAGTATCGACAACGGGACCCACCAATTCTCTCTGAAGGACAAGCAAGTGCTCGACACCTCTGGAAGTCCACTGTGGGTGACCTTCCAAACCAACTAAGCATGATGCTCCACGTAGCTTCGCACTGGAATGGCTCGCTCTTCTTTCAATTGGCGTTCACGTGGCGTCTCCTTATTGCGGCGATTCTCGGCACTCTTCTGGGACTTGAGCGCTCCATTGCCGGCAAGCATGCGGGCATGCGTACCTATGCGTTGGTGTCCTTAGGCTCGTGTCTCTTCGTGGTCATGGGCACTATCGCGAGTTTGGAGTTGGGTGGTCTTTTCTCGGGGCTTAATCCGCTCCAAATAGCGTCCTCGGTCGTGCTCGGCATCGGATTCATCGGAGCGGGTCTCACCGCCTTTCGCGGCGAGCGCCCTGAGCTCACCACGGCGACCGGTACGTGGGTTGCCGCGGGTATCGGCATGGCGTGCGGTTTCGGCTCCTACATCATTGCGTTTGCCGCCACGGTCATCGCTATTCTCATTTTTTCCACACTCCTTAAACTGGAAAATTTCATTCGCGCGCGCTACGGCAAGGAGGAAGAATAGCGTCAATGATATACTGGCTTTATGAGCCGGTATTACAAGCCCAACCGAAAACCGGACTGGAACTACGGCGGTTCGAGTTTTCGTCTCTCGCGCTCCAAAATCGGACTCTTTTTGGAGTGTCCGCGGTGTTTTTACCTCGACAACAAACTCGGGGTCGCCCGACCGCCTGGTTTTCCATTTAGTCTCAATTCGGCCGTCGATGTGCTCTTTAAAAAAGAATTCGATGTGCATCGAAAAAAAGGCTCGCCTCACCCGCTCATGGTCGAGTATGACCTTGAGGCGGTACCGTTCTCACACCCGGACCTAGACGTGTGGCGCGAAAATTTCAAAGGCGTTGAGGTCAAGCATCAGGCAACCGGCTTTGTTGTTTCAGGTGCGCTTGACGATGTGTGGGTCAACAAAAAAGGCGAGCTTATCGTGGTCGACTACAAATCGACGAGCAAAGATCGGAAAATAGATAGCCTCAACGAGCCCTGGCAGGACGGGTATAAGCGCCAAATGGAGGTGTATCAGTGGCTGCTGCGGGAGCGCGGGTTTAACGTTTCCAACACCGGCTATTTCGTATACGCCAACGCTTCAAAGGAAGAAGAATCCTTCGGCGGGAGACTTCTCTTTGAAGTGACGCTCGTTCCATATATCGGCTCAAGCAAATGGGTGGAGGGAGCACTGCGCGCTATCAAGGAGTGTCTCGATGGCGAGAAGCTGCCGGCGAGCGCCGCGGAATGCGATTATTGCAGTTATCGGCATGCCGCTGAAACCGTACTCGCTCGGTTTTCACTAGCGCCTTTGAAAAAGTCGACGAGAAGAAAGGCTGAAAAAAAAATTACGAAAAAAATATCACAGTCTCTTTTTTAATATGCAGAAAGAATTCAGCAAGAAAGTATATGCGATTGTGGCAAAGATTCCTAAAGGAAAAACTATGACGTATAAGCAAGTTGCCACGAAAGCGGGCAATCCGCACGCCGCGCGCGCGGTAGGGATGCTCATGTCGAGAAACTACAACCCGAAAATTCCGTGCCATCGTGTGGTGCGGTCCGACGGCAAGGAAAGCGGCTACAACCAAGGCGGCTGGGCACGGAAGCGGAAGCGTTTACGAGAAGAGGGAGTTATGGTATAGTGTGCCATGGACGTTACGCAAACATCAGCGAGGACTGAACAATGAAGCTTACTTACTGGTTGCTGCTTTTTGCAGCCGCGATTGCGCTCGCAGTATGGGCACTGTGCCACAATGGCTGGGTGCTTTCGGGGCTCGTTTTGTTGCTTGTCTGCATCGTCATTGCAGTAGTGTATCTCGTTCTGGCGACGATAACGCAGCCTGCAAATCTCCATGATCTGTTCGGCGGTCAACGGCCGCTATACCTCGAGGGGATGCGCCGTGAAAAAATTTCTGTTTGACTGGATCAATCGCATTCTCGATGTGTTTGATCCCGATTACACGGGCTTTGGGTGGAACTAAGCCCGTCCTTCTACCGCGACCTTCGGCTCAACGCCGGGGTCGTTTTTTTGTATACTCTCAGGTATGGAGGTAAAAATAGATCCTTTGTGGAAGGAAGTTCTGAAGGATGAATTTGGCAAAGACTATTTTAAAACTCTTGCGAAGTTTGTACGTAGTGAATATAAACACGCCATTGTGTATCCACCGCCCAAGGATATATTCCGCGCGTTTAATCTCTGCCCGTTCGACAAAGTCAAAGTCGTGATTCTCGGTCAAGATCCCTATCACGGCCCAGGGCAGGCCAATGGCCTGTGCTTTGCGGTGGGGGAGAAGGTGCCGCTGCCGCCGTCGCTACAAAATATTTTTAAAGAAATTGAACACGATCTTGGACAACCGCTCATGCACAAAAGCGGGGATCTCGAACGATGGGCGAAGCAAGGCGTACTTCTTTTGAACGCGACTCTTACGGTACGGGCCCACAAGGCCGGTTCGCATCAACACAAGGGGTGGGAGGAATTTACCGATGCGGTCATCCGAAACCTTGCGGAGCGCCGCGAGCATTTAGTGTTTATTTTATGGGGCAATTATGCCAAACAAAAAGGTGTGCAGATCGACCGGAGCAAACATTTAGTGATAGAATCCGCGCATCCCTCTCCGTTCTCCGCGATGAAGTTTTTCGGCTCAAAGCCGTTCAGCAAAGCAAACACGTATCTAAAGGAACACCATGAAAAGCCGATAGACTGGCTCTAACCTACCAAATGTGTGCACGCTGTGCGGGAGGGCGATAGAGTTTGTTTTTTTTCGTAACGTCGAACGCCTTATAGAAGGGAGGAAAATTGGCGAGAGGTCCGTTTATCCGCGCCGGCGCGGGTGAGTGGACATCCACGAGGGCTATCGTTTTAGAATATTCCTCCCGCGTAAGCTCCTGCTCACTTTGAGCAAATCCTAAAAAGAACCGTTCCTCCGGAGAAAACCCCCCGATGTCTTTTTTGGAAGTTTTGGCGAGATGTTTTTGGTAGGCATCATAGGCAATAGCGACTCCGCCCAGATCCGCAATATTCTCCCCTAGCGTTAGCTGGCCATTCACAGCCACGCCGCCCGCCGCGATGTAACGGTTGTACTGCTCCACCAGTATGTCTGCCTTCCGCATGAATTTTTTTCTATCTTGAGTAGTCCACCACAGATGCATATTACCGTTGCCGTCGAACTTCGATCCCTGATCATCAAATCCGTGAGTCATTTCGTGGCCGATGACGGCTCCGATTCCCCCGTAATTAACTGCCGCATCCGCGCGCGGGTCAAAGAACGGCCATTGCAGTATGGCGGCGGGGAAGACGATTTCATTGAGATTGAAATTGCAATAGGCGTTCACTGTTTGGGGAGTCATGTGCCACTCGCCCCGGTCGACCCGCTTGCGTAACTTCCGCATAGCTCGTCGGTGTTCAAAGACGCTTGAGCGCTTGATATTGCCGAAAAAATCATCCGGCTTGATGCGGAGCCCTTGGTATGTCTTCCATTTTTTTGGATACCCTATTTTGCGGCTCATCATGCGCAATTTTGTGACGGCTTTGCGTTTGGTTGGCGCGCTCATCCAACTCAGTTTTTTGATGCGTTCCTCGTACGCATCAAAGAGGTCGCTCACGAGTGCGTCCATGGCGACCTTGGCGCTTTTGGAAAAAAAAGCTTTCACATAGAGTTGACCCACCGCTTCGCCGACGGTCGCGTTGGTGGCCCCCAGCGCGCGGCGCCATAGTGCGCGCATTTTTTTGCTCCCAGTGAGGATTTTGTAGAAATTGAAATTGGCGCGAACGAACTTCTCCGACAACAACGACGAGGAATCATTGATGAGATGCCACTCTAAATAGATTTTTAGATCGTCCAGCGGGCGATGTTTCAAAAGGCCATTGATGTCCTTAAAAAAATCCGGTTGGCCGATGATAACTGCCGCGAGCTTCTGTGCTCCGGTATGGGCAAAGTACTTCTTCCACGGGATATCGGGGGAGAGGCGCAGCAACTCCGCGATCGTTTTTTTATGGTAAGTCTTTTCCGCGTCGCGGGTGTCCTCTTTGCGCATGGAAGCCTTCGCCAGCGACGTTTCGATATCCAAAACTATCTTTACCATGCGTTCAATACGGATTTTATCTACGTTGACGAGTTTTAAGATAGTTCTGATATGAGCGACGTATGCCTCCCGCACCCGTTTTTGCTCCGGTTTGTTCTCGAGGTAATAGTCGCGGTCGGGCAACCCCAATCCTCCTTGCCATAGATGCAGGCGATAGACGCTGCTGTCTTTGGAATCCTGATCAATAAAGGTTGCCCAAAAACCCGAAACACCGAGGACATGAAATTTCGCGATAAGGTCAAAAAGATCTTGACGGGTAAGCACCTTTTCCACCATAGCGCGCCACTCCGCAAGCGGTTTGATGCCGAGCGCATCTCGTCGCTTCATGTCGCATGCCGAGCGGAACATGTCGGCGACCAATTGCCTTGGACTGCCGGCACGGTAGTGTTTTTTTTGTAAAATCTTTGCAACCAGCGTATGGAGTTGTTGCTCCGTCCTATAGCGCAATATGGTGAATGAACCCCATCGAGGCTCCTCGGGAGGAATGTGGGCGCGCTTCAGCCAGCCGCCGTTGGCGTAGTGATAGAAATCGTCTTGCGGTCGCACCGATCGGTCGATATTTTTCGTGTCAAAACCCCAGTATTTTTTTGCCTTTTTGCGCATACGATTGTACTCTAACAGACAATGACCTTAAACGAAATTCGTTCTGCATACCTGGAATTTTTTAAGGAGCGGGGGCACACCATCATTCCTTCTTCCTCCCTCGTGCCGCACAACGATCCGACGACGCTCTTCACCGGCTCGGGTATGCAGCCGCTGATCCCGTACTTATTAGGCAAGAATCATCCGGAGGGCACGCGCTTAGTTGATTCGCAAAAGTGCTTTCGTGCCATGGATATTGAAGAAATAGGCGACAACCGGCATACCACCTTCTTTGAGATGCTCGGCAACTGGTCGCTCGGCGATTATTTCAAAAAAGAGCAGCTGTTGTGGTTTTTCGAATTTTTGACGAAGGAAGTAGGCATTCCAGCCGAGAGATTATGGGTCACGTGCTTTGAAGGGGATGTGGCGCTCAATCTTCCCAAGGATACCGAGTCGGCGGAGATTTGGAGGAGCCTAGGCATACCTAAAAATCGCATCCGCTTTTACGATTCGAAGAAAAATTGGTGGTCCCGTTCGGGTGAGCCTGGACAGATGCCGGCAGGCGAGCCGGGAGGCCCAGACTCTGAAGTCTTCTATGAATTTACCGAGGTTGCGCATGACACAACATTCGGCCCCGAGTGTCACCCCAACTGCGACTGTGGACGGTTTCTTGAAATAGGGAACTCGGTCTTTATGCAATATATAAAGAAGGAAGACGGCTCCTTCGGCCTTTTGCCTAAACAGAACGTCGATTTCGGCGGTGGACTCGAGCGCATCGCCGCCGTGTCACAGAATACGGATGATATTTTTCTAGTGGCGCATGCTCCCCTCATTGCGCATCTGGAAAAATCGTCCATTAAACGCTACGGCATGAATCCTCAAGATACACGCTCGTTTCGTATCGTGGCCGATCATATGAAAGCGGCTATTTTTCTCATGGCGGACGGCGTATACCCCTCAAACAGCGACAAGGGATATTTCGTGCGCCGACTGATTCGCCGTAGTGTGTTATTCGCCGACAAACTTGGCATCAAACCAAATCTTTTCGTTGCCTTGGTAGAACCGGTCGCCGACATATACAGGGGCGTCTATCCCGAACTTGCAAAGAAGGCTCCCGAGATTCAGACCCTGATTGTGGATGAAGAAGGAAAGTTTCGCCGAACGCTTGACCGCGGCATCAAAGAACTCTCTCGGTTCACTGAAAAAGGGGAAGTGTCGGCGCAGGACGCCTTTAAGCTCTTCACCACATACGGATTTCCTCTGGAGCTCGTCATTGAAGAAGCGGGCTCAAAAGGCATCAAGCACATCGACATTGATGGATTTAAAGAATTATTGAGAGCACATCAGGAACTTTCCCGCGCCGGGAGCGAACAAAAATTTAAGGGCGGTCTCGCCGATACTGCACAGGCAACCGTGCGGTTACATACCGCGCACCACCTTCTCCTTAAGGCCTTGCAGCTGGTGCTTGGACCTGATGTGCACCAGCGCGGCAGCAATATCACGCAGGAACGTCTGCGCATCGACTTTACCTACGGGCGAAAGATGACGGAGGAGCAAAAAAAGGAGGTTGAGCGGATCGTGAATGAAAAAATTGCAGAAGATCTGCCGGTCGTCCGCACGGAGATGAGCCGGGAGGAGGCCGAGAAGCTTCACGCCGAGCACGAATTCGGTGCAAAATATTCTGAGCGTGTTTCAGTGTACTCCGTTGGTCCTCTCAACAATGCATTTTCAATTGAATTTTGCGGCGGCCCGCACGTCACGCATACCGGAGAGCTCGAATTGGGCGACAAACGGTTTACTATTCAAAAGGAGGAAGCGGTCGCGCAGGGTATTCGACGCATCAAGGCTACACTTCAATAATTTTGGCTTCCAAAGTGCGCTATACTTTACGCATGCGTGTGTTTGGACAGAGCAAAAACGAAGAACAAACAGTCTTAGTGCTCGATATCGAGCAGGGCAGCGTCGGAGGTGCGTTGGTGAGCCTCTCCAAAACTGAGCACCCGCGGCTTTTCGGCGATACTCGGGTATCGCTGCCGCTCCTCTCATCCCGCGACAGCAACGTGCTGAGAGTCAACGTAGAAAAGGCCGGGCACGACGTATTGACTCACGTGCATACCGTTGCTGCGCGCCTGCGTACGCATCCCGAGGCCGCTTCCTTCGGCACCGTAACTCGAGCGGTCGTTTTTCTCAGCGCTCCCTGGGGTACGCCCAATTTCAGCAGGGGTAGGCCCGATTTTTTGCCCGGCATGCGTGACTTTGTGGTGAAAGAGATGGAGAGTTTTGCTCCGGATATATCCCTTTCATTCTCCAGCGGCATTGAGCGCGCGGCAGCGGGTGTAGGAACCCTCTCCTCCGGCGGGGTGCTCCTGTGCATGGTCGGGGGAGAGGTCACAGAACTTCTCCTCATAGAGAAGGAAGGTCCGCGCGGATACGCGACCATTCCGCACGGCTCACGGACATTTCTGAGGACCTTGAAAGTTCACGGGGGTCTCTCGGAGGCCGAAGTACATTCGCTGTTTTCTCTCCTTACACCGGATTCATCCGGGCACTATGAACCGCTCGACGCGGCGGCGCAGCATTTTGCCGATCAATTTGCGAATGCCGCGCAACATCTGCTTGTTGAAGGAGGCACTGAGCGCGTCATCGTGGTAGCGCACGAGCCTTTAGGGGAGTGGCTCGCCAAGCTGTTGGGAGGAGAGGGGCGCAGCGCCTCTGCGATTCATGCGCTTTTTCCCGACGGAGGCACCATAACTGCGCTGCGACCGCAGCATTTAATTCCTTCCATTGCCGCGCATGCAAGCACGCCGGATCTCTCGCTTCTCCTCGATGCCCTTTATATTGATAGGGGGTTTATCTGATATAGTACGAACTATGCCCGACCAAGCGCCTCTGGGAGACCGATCCATTCGCAATATTCCCGTCCCGGCCAGCCACCGGCGCCTCCCTATAGAAGAAGCACCCAAACCGAGCCCGCGCCGCCGCAGGCGTCGTAACCGTCTGTTTTTGTGGGTCGTGCTCGCGGTGGTGCTGCTGTGCATTGCAGGCGGCCTCCTGCTCTCGACCTCATTTTCAGGAACTACCATTCACGTCACCCCTCGCTCACAAGTCGTCACGGCTCCCGCCACCATGACTGCGGAGATAAATCCGGGCGTCGGGGTATTAGCCTACCAAGTGCTTACCGCCTCGCGCACCGCCTCGACCACGGTTGGAGCGACTGGTACCCAGCAAGTCTCTCAGGAGGCCTCCGGCATCATCACTATTTATGACGACTACAGCACCGCAAATCAGGAATTGGTCGCCACCACTCGATTTGAGGCCCCCGACGGCACCATTTACCGCATACATAGCAACGTCGTCGTGCCGGGTGCTACAGAGAATTCGGACGGCTCGCTCACGCCCGGCTCGGTCTCTCTCACTGCCTACGCAAACGCCCCGGGCGCAAGCTACAACCGCGGAGCGACCCAATTCACTATTCCGGGCTTTGAGAACACTCCCCGCTACAGCAAGTTCTACGCACAGACGGAAGGCATGAGCGGCGGTTTCGTGGGTACGGAGCCCGCGGTCGCACCTGCGGATCTCGCTACAGCCGAGCTGGAATTGAAATCCGGCTTGGATGAAGCGCTGCAAGTTGCGGCTTCAACCGGCATACCGTCTGAGTTTTTGCCGATATCGGGCAGCCTCACCATAACGTACGATGACGTAGTGCAGTCTCCAGGTGAAGCAACAGGCACGGCCACGGTTTCCCAAACCGCGAGCGCAACCGAGGACGTGGTGCGCGCCACGGATTTGGCCGCGGCGATTGCCGCTCAGACCGTGCAAGGATACGGCGGGGAGGCGGTTGGTTTTGCGGATTCTTCGGCGATATCGGTAGCGCTTGCTTCAACTACCAAGCAAACCAACGGCGTGCTGGGCCTCACACTCTCGGGTATGCCCACATTGGTGTGGCAGTTTGACCCGAATACACTGAAGCAAGCGCTACTCGGTAAACCCAAGAGTCAGTTTGAGACTATCGTGGAGTCATTCGCTCCGGCCATTCAGTGCACCGCAGCGACCCCCTGCAGCGCAAGTATTCGGCCCTTCTGGCTCTCGTCTTTCCCGACGGATCCAAATAAAATAACGATAGTGACCGGATCCTGAATAGTGCTATAGTAAAATCCGGCAGAATCTTGAAAGGAGAAGGTCATGCGGTTCCTCATGACGCTAGTGGTGTTGCTTGCGCTTGGTGGTGTGACGCGAGCCCAAGACGCCGAAGCACCGCCACCATACTCGAGCGGGAACGACGAGATCATCGTCTGCATCGGTCGATTTGATGCGGAGCGCATCGTGCTTCAGGTCAGCGCCTGGGCGTCTACGCGTTCCTTTGTATCCGGGTTATATGGATGGGCCAGCAAAGAACTAAAGACCTTTAGGATGTTCCCGTTTGAGGTGTCCGGCCATATGTGGGTGCGCATGCCGCAATGTTTTGCGACCGCCCCTATGCTCTTTTCAAACAAGGTGTTCGTGCATTCAAAATCCATAGACCGCAACGGGTCAATCATCCGACTCAACGTCTCCGAAGTAATCTTCAAAGGCCAGCACCTCTTTGTCGTCGAGGCCGATCTGACTGAGGAGCTCTGACTTCTACTCCAGACTGTGCTCCTTTGTGCCGCCCCTGAGGCGGCCTTTTTTCGTGCCCACCAATTTCCCCATATGTGGCAGGCTGCTTTATTGACAGCCCTCTGAGGGCACGGTAGGATAATCTCTGTCGCTAATGGATACGAAGAACGAGGAAGTACCGGGCGTGGTTGAAGAGGCCCTGCCCAATACCTTGTTTAGGGTGTCTCTCGAATCCGGAGAGGTCATTCTTGCGTATTTGGCAGGCAAAATGCGCCTACATCGCATCAAAGTACTCGTCGGCGATAAGGTGACGGTGCTTCTGGATCCGTACGGAGGCAAAGCACGCATAACCAGAAGACTATAATGAAAGTAAAAGCATCCATAAAAGCGCGTTGCGCCAACTGCACACTGATCCGCCGCAAAGGGCGGGTGTATGTTACCTGCAGCAACCCACGCCACAAGCAGCGCCAAGGCTAATTTTTTATATGAGAATTTCCGGCATTACTATTCCAGATACTAAACGAATCAGCTACGCGCTGACGGCGATTTACGGCATCGGACATTCGCGCGCGCTCGTTATTTGCGCGCAGGCAAAAGTTGATCCCATGACGAAAACCTCCGAGGTATCAACCGAGGCGGAAAATAGCATCCGTCGCGCTCTTGAGGGGCTGAAACTAGAAGGCGATCTCAAACGCGAAGTCGCCGGCAACATCAAAAGACTCAAGGATATTGGTAGTTATCGCGGGGTGCGCCACACCAAGCATCTTCCTACCCGAGGACAGCGCACCAAGACCAACTCCCGCACCGTGCGCGGAAACGTCCGTAAGACTATGGGTTCCGGCCGCCGTAAGGTTAAAAAAACCTAAAAATCGTAGTATAGTATCCGACTACACCTATGGGTAAGAAACGAATAGTCAAAAAAGGAGGGGAAAGCGAAGCGACCAAGGCGGGCGGTCAATCGCGCGCTCCGCGCCGCAAAATGGAAAGTGGCATCGTCTACGTTGAAGCTACCTATAACAACACCAAAATGTCGCTCGCGGACGCAGTGGGAAACGTTGTCGTGTGGTCCTCAAGCGGCTCCTTGGGATTTTCTGGCGCTAAGAAAGGGACTCCCTTCGCCGCAGCCAAAGTAGGCGAACTTCTGGGAGAAAAAGCGGGTTCCATGGGAGTCAAAGAAGTGGCGGTCGTGGTTTCGGGCGTGGGCGCCGGGCGGGAATCCTCCATCCGCGCGTTCGCGACCAAGGGCATACACATCTCCTCCATCAAAGACACGACCCCGGTGCCGCATAACGGCCCGCGGGCGCCGAAACCCCGTCGCGTATAAGCATCTATGAAAGTCGGACCTAAATATAAAATATGCAAACGCCTGGGCGCCTCGGTGTTTGAAAAATGCCAGACACAGAAATTTCAGCTGGCGGAAGCGCGCGCCCCGCGCCGCACGTCGCGCCCCAAGCGTGGGGGCGGAGGCGATTTCGGGGTACAGCTTTTGGAGAAACAAAAGGCCCGCTTTACCTACGGGCTCTCGGAGAGCCAGTTCAGCCGGTACGTGCATGAGGCGATGGAGAAGCGCAGCGTCGATTCCAAATTGGGCCTCATCACCCGCCTTGAATCGCGCCTTGACAACGTGGTCTTCCGCGCCGGCTTCGTCAAAACCCGCCGCGCCGCCCGCCAGCTCGTCTCCCACGGGCTTGTGACTGTCAACGGCCGTCGTATGAATATCCCGTCCTTCTGCGTCTCGCTGGGAGATACCGTTGCCATTCGTCCCGAGAGCCGGCAGAGTCCGTTGTTTGCAAACCGTGCCGAGGCGGCTGCGGAATGGAAGACGCCTGCGTGGCTTGAGATTGGCGACAACGGGTTCGCGGCGACCACAACGGCCGTACCGAGCATTGCTGAGACCGAGACGCCGTTTAATGCCGCCACGATTATTCAATTTTATAGTCGTTAGTTAATTATTAGTCGCTAGCCTCATTTTAGATATGATGGAGTATTCAATCACATTGCCCGCTAAGCCGCGCGTCGTCTCCGAAGAGGAGATGAGCGGCGTGTATGAAATAGACGGGCTCTATCCCGGCTACGGGCACACGCTGGGTAACTCCCTGCGCCGTATTATTCTCTCCTCCTTGCCCGGCTCGGCCATCACGAGTGTAAAAATCGACGGGGTGAGCCATGAATTTTCCACCATGGACGGCGTGCGCGAGGACGTGGTCACCATTTTGCTTAATCTGAAAAAACTGCGCTTTGAAATCATCGGCGGGGAAGCCCAGACAGTGACGCTTGACGTCAAAGGTCCCAAGAAAGTTTCCGGCGCTGATCTCAAAATTCCCGGCCAAGTGCGCCTGCTCAATCCTAACTCCTACATTTGCGAAATAACCGACAAGAAAGAATTCAGCGCTGAATTCCGCGTGGAGCGTGGCTTGGGCTATGTGCCGCGGGAGATGCTCAAGAAAGAGCGCGTCGATATCGGCGAGATTTCAGTCGACGCCATTTTCTCTCCGATTCGACGGGTCAACTACGAAGTGGAGAATATGCGCGTCGGCGACCGCACCGATTTCAATCGTCTGCGCATCTCCATTGAAACCGACGGCACGATCGCACCTCGCGCGGCGCTCGAGCAGTCAATTGAGGTGATGATAAACCAGCTCAAAGCCATTGTGGGCTTCCGCGAGGAGGAATTGCCGCAGGCGGCTTCCGCCGAGATGCCCGCGGCCGAAGGCGCAACCACGGGAGAGGTCGCCGCGGAGGCACTCAAGACCCGTATCGAGGATCTTGATCTCTCAAGTCGCACCGTTGCGGCGCTTGAGAAAGCCAACATCCGCACGGTCGGTGGGCTTGCCCGCAAAAAGGAAGGGGATCTTCTGGACATTGAAGGCCTCGGCCCTAAATCCATTCAGGAGATTAAACGCTCGCTCGCCAACTTCGGTATCTTGCTGAAATAGTCCTACCCGCCATGAAACACCACGCTAGAGGAAGAAAATTCGGTCGTGAGCGCAACCAGCGCAGCGCTCTTCTGCGCAGCCTCATGCGCTCACTCGTGTTGAAGGGTCGCATTACCACCAGCGAAGCGAAGGCCAAGGAAATTCGCCCGATGATAGAAAAACTCCTGACCCGGGGTAAAGTGGCAACCCTCCACAATCGCCGCCTCCTTATCACCGAGCTTGGCGACCCTGCAGTGGCCGCTAAATTAATGAAAACCGCCGAAAATTACACCGCGCGCGCAGGCGGCTACGTGCGCATCGTGAAGATGATGCCGCGCAAAGGGGATGCCTCGGCCCGGGCCATGATTGAATTCATCTAATTTTTTATGATAACGATTGACGCACAAGATATTACGCTCGGCCGGGTCGCCAGCGCCGCCGCCAAGGCGCTCCTCGGCAAGCACGAGGCTTCGTTTGCCAAAAACGTAGTGTTTCCAGTTGAGGTTAAAATCATTCACGCCTCGCGCGTGCGCCTTTCCGGAACGAAAGAGAAAAACAAAGCCTACGTGCGCTATTCCGGCTATCCCGGCGGGCAAAAGAAAGAGAGCTATGCTATGCTCAGGGGCCGCCGCGGGCAGATAGAAGTCATCCGCCGCGCGGTGTTGGGCATGCTGCCGAAAAATAAGCTGCGCATGCGCCGCATCAAGAACTTAAAGATAGAAAACTAATATGGCTACCAAAGAAAAAGAAGAAAGATACATAGAAGCAACCGGCCGCCGCAAGGAAGCGGTCGCTCGCGCGCGCCTCATTCCGGGCACGCGCACTATCGTTTCGATAAATAATAAGGATGCCCAAGTTTATTTCCCGACCGAGCAGCTTCGCGTCGCAGCACTCGAGCCATTTCTTAAGGTATCTCTGCCAACGCAATTTGCAATCACCGTTGTCGTGCGCGGTGGAGGGGTGGCGGGTCAGGCTATCGCCGTACGCCATGCTATCTCGCGCGCGCTGACCGAGTATGACACTACTCTGCGCGGGACGCTCAAGAAAGAAGGCTTCCTCAAGCGCGACCCGCGAGCCAAGGAGCGCCGCAAGCCGGGCCTCGTCAAGGCTCGCAAGCGCAAACAATGGAGCAAACGCTAGTTCTTTGTGGTTAGAGTGTTGCGGATGGTTTTGTGTTGACATCCGATGTGCACTCGGTCCCCGGACCTCACTAGGTTCCGGGGCTTTTTCTTATAAAATTTGACAGTAGTGTTTTTTTATGTAAAATAGAGTGCCTATGAGTGCTTCAGACAATACTTCGGAAGAGGAATTTATCCCCGAAGAGGAGGCCGAGGAAGGCCCGGTGCTCATAAAGGGGCTTCGCGAAAAATTAAGGAAGGCACTCGAGGAAAAACAGGAATATTTAGACTCCTGGCAGCGCTCACGGGCCGATTTCGCCAATTTCAAGCGTCAGGAAGCATCGCTGAATGCCGATAGGGAGGAGCGTTTGCGGGCGGAATTTGCCGAAGCGGTCATTCCCGCGCTTGATTCCTTCGAAATCGCCTTTCGGAGCCCCTCGTTTGAGACTGCGGCGCCGGATTGGAAAAATGGGGTCATACGGATTTATAAGGAGCTGCAGAAATCCCTTGAGAAGTTCGGCATCATCTCCTTCTCTCCACTGGGCGAGCCTTTTGATCCCACACGGCATGAAGCGTTAAGGGAAGTGGAGATAGGTGAGGAAGATAAAGATCACACAGTTGCCTCGGTGGAGCGCTCCGGCTATACTCTTGGCGAAAAAGTAATCCGTCCGGCACAAGTCTCGATTGGCAGATTTAAACAACACAACAGTTAGCAGTATAATTCATAACCTATATGGCAAAAATACTTGGCATAGATTTGGGCACGACGAACTCCGCGATGGCTATTATGCGCGGCGGGGAGCCGCAGATTTTGGAGAATGCCGAAGGCGCGCGCACCACACCCTCCGTCGTCGCCACAAGCAAAACCGGCGAGCGCCTGGTCGGCCTTATCGCGCGTAGGCAGGCCGTCACTAACCCCAAAAATACTATTTATCAGATAAAGCGCTTTATCGGGCACAATTTCGACGAGCCCTTGGTTGAAAAAGACCGCAAAGCGGTACCGTTTGAGATGCGCAAGTCGCAGACCGGAGGCATTGAGGTCAATATGGGCGGCAGCTGGTATCGGCCGGAGGAAATTTCGGCGATGATTCTGCAGAAGCTCAAAGTGGACGCTGAAAAACGCCTCGGCGAAACTATCACCCAGGCGGTTATTACCGTGCCGGCCTATTTCAACGATGCCCAGCGCCAGGCTACCAAGGATGCGGGCAAAATCGCCGGGCTTGAAGTCCTGCGCATTATCAACGAGCCAACTGCCGCGGCACTCGCTTACGGATTTGATAAGAAAAAGAACGAGAAGATTGCCGTCTTTGATTTCGGCGGGGGCACCTTCGATATCTCGGTGCTTGAAGTGGGGGATGACGTCATTGAGGTCAAATCAACCGACGGCGACGCACACTTGGGCGGCAAAGATATTGATCAGAAAATAATCGACTGGCTCGCCACCGAGTTCCAAAAGGAGAGCGGCATCGACGTGCGCAACGACCCGCTCGCCCGCCAGCGCCTTGACGAGGCCGCGGAGAAGGCAAAAATAGAGCTTTCGACCTCGATGGAAACCGAGGTTAATATTCCGTTCATCACCTCCGACTCCTCAGGTCCGCGCCACCTCTTGATTAAGATGAGCCGCGCGAAGCTTGAAGAAATTGCCGGTGAGTTCTTGCAGCGTGCGATGGACATCACCAAGCGCGCCATGGAAGCCTCACCGTTTAAAGTGGGAGATATCAACGAAGTGATTCTGGTCGGGGGACAGACCCGCATGCCGGCCATGCAAGCGGCTGTCGAAAAATTCTTCGGTAAAAAGGCGAATCTCAGCGTCAACCCGGACGAAGTCGTCGCCGTCGGCGCTGCCATTCAAGGAGGCATTTTAGGCGGCGAAGTGCGCGACGTCCTTCTGCTTGATGTCATTCCGCTGTCGCTTGGCATCGAGACCATGGGCGGGGTCAACACCAAACTTATCGAACGCAACACCACTATTCCAACCAGCCGCACCCAGACCTTCTCGACCGCAGCCGATAATCAAACCAGTGTTGAAATTCATATCGTTCAGGGCGAGCGTGCGATGGCTGGCGACAACAAGTCGCTCGGCCGGTTTGTGCTCGACGGCATTCCTACAGCGCCGAGGGGACTCCCGCAAATAGAAGTTACGTTCGACGTTGATGCCAACGGTATTCTTTCAGTCAAAGCCAAGGACAAGGCGACGAGCAAAGAGCAAAGTATCCGCATCGAAGCGCGCTCGGGATTGACTGAGCAAGACATTGAACGCATGCGCAAAGACGCTGAGGCGAACGCGGGCGAGGATAAAAAGAAAGTAGAACTTGTGGAAGCGCGTAATATGGCGGAGCAAACACTCTATGCGGCCAAGAAAGCGCTTGATGAAAATAAAACCAAAATCCCGGCTGAACTTGGCACTTCGATTACTGAAAAAATAGCCGCATTGGAGAATAAAAAGGGGAGCGATGACACGGCGGGCATACGATCGGCGCTTGAGGATCTTCAAAAAGAACTCTCCAAAGTTTACGAAGCGGTGCAAAAAGCGGGAGGCACTCAAACGCCTCCTAACGAGCCCCCACCTCCTGGAACTCAAAGCGCTCCGCAGGATAACCCCGAGCAGAAATAAGTAAAGAAAAGCCGCCTTTTTTGTGGGCGGCCTAGTAGCTTTCTTCGGATCCCTATGCCTATTCCTTTAGCTTGGCGATGGCACGCTGTAAGTTTCTGCGCGCTGCTTGTTCATACCGCTTTCTGAAAAAAAGCAGATAGTAAATGTAGGGGCGGTCAAGAAACGATTGCAGAATTGCAATCCGTCCCTTGGCATATGCTGCCTTAGGTACGAACGCATATTCTTTGCGGATAGCCTGACCGTCCGCGTCGAAGTCCTTGCTGTTCTTTCCGAGACCGGCGAGATCGATGTCGCACATGAGTTGATCGTCCAGCTCCGTCACAACAAAGGTATGCTTAGTGGCGCGTATGACTCGACGGACGTTCTTTTTAAAGTAGTCAGAGCCGCTAAGCCGTACTATTTCTTCTCCAGCCAGTCTGGCGCTTCGATCCTCGTTGTCTTTGCGTCTGGGATCGTAAATGGCGTCATGGAAAAAAATGGCTGCTTCGACGACCCAAGGATTCTGAGCCAAATGGCGGGTTTGATCAAAGGTCGTGAGACACGATTCGATGTGATCAAGAGTGTGATACGCCCGATGTGGCTCTTGGTAGCGGTGCCACAGGCGCGAACGCACGTGCAGGATCTCTTGCTTTGGTGCCGCTGGGCAACGTACCCAGAAGTCGTACCAACGTTTCTCCATACTCATTGTTCTCTCCACGGTTTGCTGTTCTGGTGTACTCGTACCAGGTATAGGAGCTTTTGTCAAATTATGCTATACTGAAATAAATGGAGAAAAAAAAGCCTGAAATTCAGGGGCAAAAGTCCCTGATACAAATTTATATTGAGCACACGCTGCGGTATCCGTGGCTTTTTGCGCTAATGATCTTCGCCACCATAGGGATGCAGGCCGCTTCCTTGGCCTCGCCGCTCTACCTCCGGGAGTTCTTCAATGATCTCGCCCTGAGCTCGCCCAGTGCGGCGATAGTAGAGCAACTGGTCTTCATCATCGTGATCATCGGCCTCCTTTCGTTTCTTAACTGGGTGATGAATCGGCTCCAGACGTACAGTCTCAACTATGTGGAATCGCGCGTCATAAGCGACCTCATGGCTTCCGCCTTTCAGTATCTGATAGGACACTCCTATAATTTCTTCATTTCGAACTTCGCTGGCACTCTTACCCATCGCGTGAGCCGCTTCGCCAAGGGCTATGAAAACATCCTCGACAGCATTATGCTGCAGTTTTTTCCCGCGGCGCTCTTCGTCGGCGGTGCCATCATTATCCTCTCTCTGCGCAACCTCGTGCTCGGCCTTATCTTGGGCGCATGGGTGGTCGTCTTTTTGGCATTTCAAATTTGGATAGCGCGCAAGCGTCAGCCTATTCGCGCGTCTCGCGCTGCAGAAGAAAGCAAGACCACCGGTATGCTTGCAGATGCAGTCGGCAACCAGCTCAATATCGCGCTCTTCTCGGGCTCTTCGTTTGAGAATACCCGATTCGGCAGCGCGGTGGAGAGCCTGCGCGCAGCCACCATACGCTCCTGGAGGGCCGATGAATATACCTGGGCCGCGCAAAGCTTCCTCATGATATTCATAAATGTGGCGCTTCTCTACGGCGCGCTTCATTACTGGCAGCAGGGCATGCTCACGATAGGCGATTTCGTGCTTATTCAGTCATATCTCCTGAGCGCTTTCAACCAGCTGTTGGGCATCAACTGGCAATTGCGCCGGTTCTACGATGTATATGCCGACGCAAAAGAAATGGTCACCATACTCAACGAGCCGCACGAAGTGGCCGATCTGCCGGATGCGCTGCCGCTTGTCGTGACCAAAGGATTGATTGAGTTCAAGGATGTGTCCTTCACCTTCAATAAAGAACGGGCGGTGCTTGAGCACTTCTCCTTGCGGGTGGATGCCGGAGAGAAAGTGGCCCTCGTGGGACCCTCAGGAGCGGGCAAGTCGACGCTTACGAAGCTTCTACTGCGCCTCTACGACGTGCAAGGCGGCACCATTGCGATAGACGGACAGAACATAGCCGCAGTGACTCAGGACTCGCTGCGAGATGCTATTGCCTTCGTTCCTCAAGAGCCAATACTGTTTCACCGCACCCTCATGGAGAACATTCGGTATGGGCGCCGAGGGGCAACAGACAAGGAAGTCATAGAAGCCGCCACGCAAGCCCATTGTCATGAATTCATTTCAGCCTTGCCTGAAGGCTACAACACGTTTGTGGGCGAGCGGGGCATCAAACTTTCGGGCGGCGAGCGCCAGCGCGTCGCTATCGCCCGCGCGATACTCAAAAACGCTCCCATACTGCTCCTTGATGAAGCGACATCCTCTCTTGATTCGGAATCCGAAGCGCTTATCCAAGATGCGCTCACACATCTGATGCGACAGAAAACCGTTATGGTGATTGCGCACCGCCTCAGCACCATCATGAGAATGGATAGGATCATTGTCCTTGAGCACGGCACCATCGTTGCGCAAGGCACGCATGCGGAGCTTCTCCAAAAAGGGGGTCTCTACCACAAACTCTGGAGCATCCAGGCGGGAGGCTTTCTGGTTGATCCGGAGGAATTGGCCGAGGAATCCGTGGGGCTTGAGGAGGAAGAGGAGGAAGACACCAAAGACTTGCCGAAGGTGGTGAAGACGGGTAAAATCGAATAATCAGTATGGCTAACAAACTCAATTACTACGAACTGCTCGGAGTCGATAAAAAGGCATCCAAGGATGATATCAAAAAAGCATTTCACAAACTCGCTCATAAATATCACCCGGATAAAAAAGAGGGCGACGCCGACAAATTCAAACAAGTAAGCGAAGCATACTCGGTACTCTCCGACGACAAAAAACGCGCCGAATATGACTCCTATGGTCGCGTCTTCAGCGAAGGAGCGGGCGCTGGGGCTTCGGGTGGCGCTGATTTTGATTTTTCGCAATTCCAGGATGCGTTTTCGCAAGGTGGATTTGATTTTGGCGACATGTTCGGCGACCTCTTTACCGGCGGTATGGGGGGCACCCGCCAGAGACGCGGTCGCGACATCTCCATTGACCTTGAGATATCGTTCAAAGAATCAGTGTTCGGCACCAAGCGCACGGTCCTCTTGGCTAAGACGGCGCAGTGCGAAACGTGCCACGGCAGCGGCGCTGAGCCGGGTACGTCTCTGGAGACCTGCAAACAGTGCAATGGGACCGGCAAAGTCCACGAGACGAACAACTCGTTCTTCGGACAGATAACGATGGTGACGGAGTGCCGGCAGTGCCACGGCACGGGCAAGATTCCAAAGGAGAAATGTCATACATGCCGCGGCGAGGGCGTCTATCGCAAACAAGAGGAGGTGGCGGTCATGGTGCCCTCGGGCATCGAGGGAGGGGAGATGATACGGCTCACCGGCATAGGCGAGGCGGTTCAAAACGGCCAACCGGGGGATTTGTATGTCAAAGTCCATGTGGAGAGGGACTCGCGCTTTAAAAAGGACGGTGCCAATGTGGTCACGGAGCTATCGATAAAACTATCGGACGCGCTCTTGGGGAGCGAGTATACCATACAGACGCTCGACGGCGAGGAGCTGCTTCCTATTCCGGCTGGCATTTCGCACGGCGAGGTACTCAAAGTGAAGGGTCGCGGCGTGCCTATGGGCCGGGGCAAGCGGGGCGATCTGTTTGTGAGAATCAAAATAACACTGCCACAAAAACTATCCCGCAGCGCCCGCGCACTCATCGAGAAGCTCAAGGAAGAAGGGGTATAGCCAATAAGGTAAAGACCGCATGCTCGATGCGGTCTTTTAGTCGAGATTGTGTTTTTGCAGCACCTCCTCTACTTTTGCTTCAATCTCGTGCCACGCGTACGCGTTCGCTTTGAGTACCGTTATCTTATAGGGATCGATGTAGATGCTGCATACGCCATCGATGGCAAGAAGATCGCTCGCGAGCCAGCCATTTTTAAGCCGGTCCGCAGATAGAGGAATAGCCTGCTCCCAGTCGAGCCGGTCATAGCTGAGCGGCAGGGAAGTGATGAGGCGCTGCCGTACGTGAAAACTTGCGAGATGCGGATGCTTGCGGAAGAGCTCAAGTTGAGACATCGGCATTCCTTTCTATGAGAAATCGTCCGACCTCAGTATAGCGAATAGGATTTTTTCTGCTATGCTGTCTTCATGGTAGAGAAACGGCGCATTTTTACTGGTTTGAAACCAAGTGGCCAATTACATATTGGCAATTATTTTGGCGCGCTCTTGCCCATGGTGGAAATGTTCAGGGATCACGAAGGACTCATCATGATTGCCGACTATCATGCAATGACGACTTTGAAAGATCCGAAGGCCATGCACGATAACATCCTTTCAATAGCTAAAGATTACCTGGCTGCGGGTATTAATCTTGAGAACGCCACCATGTTCAAACAGTCCGACATTCCAGAACATACTGAACTCGCGTGGATATTTGAGTGCCTCGTTAGTGTGCCGTTCTTGATGCAAGCGCATGCCTATAAGGACGCAATGGCGAAGGGTTTGGATGCCAACGCCGGGCTCTTTAATTACCCCATGCTTATGGCAGCGGATATTCTGCTCTATGACACCGACGTGGTGCCGGTAGGGCAGGACCAGCGTCAACACATCGAGTACGCACGCGAGGCAGCCTCGAAGTTCAATCTCGCTTTTGGGCAGACGTTTAAAGAGCCTGAGGAGTTGATACAAACGCAAGTGGCTGTTGTGCCCGGAACCGATGGGCAGAAGATGAGCAAGAGCTATGGCAATATCATTCCGCTCTTTGGCACAAAAGACGAAATAACCAAAGCAGTTATGAGCATCGTGACCGACTCCTCCGGGGATAGACCGGCAAATGTCTATGCCATTCACGCACTATTTAAGTCGAGACCGGAGCTTGAAAGTCTCTACGCAGCCAATAAGGGCAACTACAAACTGCTCAAAGAAGCTCTTATCGAGGACATTGAAGCGTCTGTCTCTCCCTTGCGAGCAAAGCGCGACATGATTTCAAACGATGACGTAAAAAGAACTCTGGCAGAAGGGGGGAAGAAAGCTCGAACGCAGGCCGAGGCGAAAATGAAAGAAGTACGGGAGAAAATAGGGGTAGCGCTTTAATGCTATGGAGAGGACTTTAATCGCGGATTTACATACAAAGATCGGAGGGCAGGCCTTGATACAAGGCTCAGTTTCGGTTCGACGCGATCAAGGCAAGATGGTGTTTTTCGACTTTCGCGATAGGTCAGGAAGCGTGCAGGGCGTGGCGCTTCCCTCCGAGGAGCTTGCCATGGCAGTTGCTAAAGAAGTTCGCGCTGAGTACGTCGTTACTGCCTCAGGGGTGGTTAACAAGCGCCCGGAGAAGAATGTGAATGAAGGCACTCTCAACGGCAACCTGGAACTCCACGTGCAGGCGCTTGAAATACTCTCCAAAGCTGAAATCCCGTTTGAGCTCGGCGCGGAACTCAATCTCGACACGTATCTCGACAATCTGCCCTTTACGCTGCGCAGCCAGCGTTCAAAGGACATCTTCACCGTCCAGTCTGAGATTATTGAAGCGTTCCGCGAAGCCCTGTGGGAGGAAGACTTTATGGAGTTTCAGGCTCCGGCCATAGTCGGGGGAGACGCTGAAGGCGGCGCTGCAGCGTTTAAGGTTGACTACTATTATGATCAGAAGGCTTTCCTCGCCACCTCACCGCAGTTGTATAAGCAGATCATGACGGGGGTGTTTGAGCGGGTGTTCACGACACCAAAAATCTTCCGCGGGGAGAAACACTCCACGTCGCGGCACTTAAGTGAGCTCACCCAGATGGACTTCGAGATGGCGTTTATCAAAGACCACCACGACGTGATGGATATGCTCGAGCACGTCATGAAGCACATTGTCGCCAAGGTGATAGAGAAGCACGGCGATATTTTGCAAAGCATGAGCATTGAAGCGCCACTTCTGCCGAAAAAATTTCCTTCGATAAAACTACGTAAGGCGCAGGAGATACTAGGCGCCGCCAAAGAGCCCGACCTTGATCCAGAGCAGGAGCGGGAGTTGTGGGAGTGGGCCAAACGGGAGCATCAGTCCGACTTTGTGTTCGTGACGCATTTTCCGATAGAAAAACGTCCCTTTTATACCTACGAAGATGAAGATGACCAAGGTTACACCAAGTACTTTGACCTCTTATTCAGGGGGTTGGAAATAAACAGCGGGGGACAGCGAGTCCACAATTATGAAGAGCTGGTTGAGCGCATTAATGCTAAAGGACTTGATCCGGCGAAATTCTCCTTCTATTTGCAGGCATTCAAAACGGGCATGCCACCTCATGGGGGATGTTCCACAGGACTTGAGCGCCTTACCGCAAAAATGTTGAATCTGCCGAACGTAAAAGAGGCGGCTCTCTTTCCACGGGACTTAAATCGTATAGATACGTTGCTGTCGAGTGATAAGAAAGACTAGTTCGATTCCTAGACACCCAGCCATTGACAGCTAGCACGATTCGCGTTGTTTTATGCTAGCTCAGGATACTTTGTAATATGAAGATATAATCTCTAAATCAATGGATAAGAAAGTTATCTTTATTGGACACCCGATCAGTGGGGACATTGAAGGCAACGTACGTAAAGTACTTGCCATATGTGAACAGATCCACAAGAGCGGTTATATACCGCTGGTGCCCTATCTTGTATCTTTGCAGTATTTGAATGACGCAGTCACAGAAGATCGCGAACTTGGTATCGAAGTCAATCACGAGTGTTTCCGCAGACGTTTTGTGGACGAACTCTGGCTTTATGGAGAGCACATTTCTAAAGGTATGATCGGGGAAATAGAGCTTGCTAAAGAGCTTGGTATCCCAATTGTGCCAAAGACTGAGGGAACAAAACACGCCTTAAAAGAGCTTGAGCGGAATGTCTAGCCCTATTACCTGGCTACTTGTACATTGTTACATCAGACATTTTGCCAGCGTTATCATAAAACAAAGCAAAGTGTACCCGGCTGATGTCCGACGAACTTGTCCGCTGTAGTGCTTCGTAAACCAATTCACCCTGACGATAAGAGTTGAGATAGGGGATGAATCGTAAACGGGTATACTGGCGACTCTCTGCGACTCGCGTGATGCAATTACCCGCTTCATCGAGCAAAAGACAACCGCCCCAATTTTTGATTCCACCGAGCCAGAAGGGAACGTAAAACGGGGCGTAGAGGAAAATATCCACCAGGTTAGGAAGAGGTATGACCCTATTCAAGAACGCGAAATCGATGCGCTGCACACTCGTTCTCATCCTGTCTGGTTGAGTGCGCACCAGATTTCTGTACTTCCCTCTAATGAAGGGGAAGTCCTTTAGAAACAGCTCGTTCTTCCTTTGTTGTACCAAGTCATGATTTACGTCTGTCATGACACACCTTTCTGCGGCGTCCCGCCGCTACTATGAGATAGCGTCCCGCTACCTCCACCATTGGCTTCCCGCCAACGGTTTCCGAGTTGTTTCTACCACAAGGAAGTGTATCGGGTCAAGTAATTGCCCTACAGAGGGCTTCCACTTCTTCATTTGCACTTTACCCAGCTATGGTATACACTGCATCTACAAACGGCTTCGGCCTGCCCCCCGCCAGAGATGGCGGGGGGAAAACATTTTACAGGTCTAAGTTAGGGAAACAGGCACTGACTACTGCCTTGGTCAGAGCATTAAAAGTGTCCTGGTCCATCGTGGCGATTTTCATGGCTAATCGCTTGCGGTCAACAAAACGAATCTGCGAAAGCACCGCGACCGCGTCGCGTCCGGAGACATCGCCGACCGAGAAATAGTATTTGCCTTTTTTTGGCTTGGCAGTAAGCGGCACAATCAAACATGCATCAAGATTGAACTTGGAGAGTATGACCACAGGACGCGTGAATAGCTCACTACTACCATCTTGCTCGTAGCCGATGTTTGCGCCAAGTGCGCACCACCACACCTCGCGCTCATGGAACAAAGCAGTACCTTCCACCTCATTGAGCTGTTCCTTCTTGCTATGCCACTTCCAAAAATCTTTTTTCATTTTTGCCATTGTAGCATTACTATCAACGCTTCTGGTATAAAAAAGGGGTGCAGTCGGCGTATAGATCATCTACCAAGTTCTCACTACGGCAAACCAGGAGTAATCATGAAAAAAGAAAACCTACTCCGCGCGACCAAGTACCTAGAGTCGTGGGCTGATTTCAATTTCCCTTTTTCAAGGATGCCCGGCCTTGTAATAGCTCTCCAAGAGGGAGACAAGATAGTGTTTCAAAAAGCGTGGGGAATGGCCAATGTCGAAAGAAAAATCCGCATGCGAACAAATCATCTCTTCCGTATAGCCTCTCACTCAAAGATGTTCACGGCGGTCTCCATCATGCAGTTGGTTGAGAAGGGCAAAATACGTCTCAATGAACCGCTCGTCACATATCTCCCGTGGCTCAAAGAAGCGAAGGACAACAGATACCGAAAGATCACCGTGCGTCAGGTCATGGAACATGCGGCCGGTATTATCCGGGACGGTCTCGACTCAAACTACTGGGACCTGCAAGCTCCTTTCCCAACGAGGGAGAAATTGATAAGGGACTTCAAGTCGACCAAGCTGGTATTCAATCCGAATAAGCAGTTCAAATACTCAAACTACGGTTTTTCTTTGCTCGGACTTTTGATAGAGGAGGTAAGCGGCATGTCGTACGCAGACTATCTCAAGAAAAATATCTTCACTCCCTTACGTATGCGCAATGCGGGAGCGGATATTGACGGGGTAGATAAGTCCCGCTTCCCAGTACCTTACTCACGAGAGAATAAAGCACTCAAAAGGTCTCCGTTGAAGAACCCCAGTAGCAGAGGCATGGCCGCGGCCACTGGGGTGTACGCCTCCGCGGAGGACCTCTGCAAGTTCACGCGCATCTTCTACACTAAAAACAAGGTCATCTCCGAGAAAAGCATTCGCGAAATCACTCGTATGCACTGGCACACCGACAAGAAGGATGCCACTAAACTCTACGGATTAGGATTTGACCGTCGTAAGATAGGCTCGAAGTGGTACGTGGGGCATGGGGGAGGATTCCCTGGGTTCATAACCCGCACCATGATTGACCGAAAGGATAAAATTACACTCGTGGTCCTTAAAAATTGCCTCTACGGGGCTGATTTCACTGCAAGTACGCTCACTATCCTCCAGTTTTTTGAGAACATGAACATATCCTCTTCCACGAAAAAGGCGGACGTATATGAGGGGAGATACGAGAATCTCTGGAGCATACTGGATATCATTAATCGTGGAGACAAGTTAATTGCTTTTAGTCCGATTGGTTGGGACACTCCCAAGGACGCGCAGGAACTTAAAAAGATTGGAAAAGATAAGTATCTGATTACAAGGGCAGATAGTTTCTTCTCGCCCGGCGAGCTAGTAAAGTTCATGCACAAAAACGGTGCCATTCGGTCGGTTATTTATGCCGGTGCCAAAGCTTCCAAGGTATGAAAAATAAAAAGGTCGCCGATTACTACGATAAATTGTATTCCGATGATGAGAAGGCTTTTAGTGGGGAGCCGCTGCTTCTTGTAAAAGTGCTTACAGAGCAGCTTTCTTCAGGAAGTATTCTGGAGATCGGAGGGTGGGGTTGAATTGAAGACAGAGATTTTGGATATTGCCGAGGGCAGGGTCCAAATATTGGACAAAATAGAAAATTTTGGTATAGTTTCGGTCTTATGGAATTCACCCCCTCACCTCCAAAAGGAGCCTTTAAAATAAGGCTTATTCTCGGCACTCTCAACAAATTTACAGGCCAGGAGCTTCACATAGGCATCGGAAAGGAGAAAATCCTGCCCCGTCGCAAAATGATCCTTTTGATGCGCAAGGTCATATCCCTGGCAAAACAGAATCAATGCAAGGTCATCGAAATCGACTGGAAGGACATTCGAAAGGTGGCGGATAAGAGAATAAACGATTTTGATCTTGGGGTTCTCATCGGCACGGCGTTCGTGATGGCTGACTACGAGCACAACAACTACAAAACTCCTCCTGAGGAAGGCTTTACCTTTATCAAGACAGCTGCTATTCCAAATACTCCTGCCGTAGGGAAAAATGGCGTGTGGAAAGGGGAGCAAATTGCCTACGCCGTGAACGCCTGCCGCGAGCTCTCCAACACGCCAGGCAGCGACATGACGCCGGAGCTTCTGAGCGAGGCGGCGATAAAGATGGCACGGGGGACCAAAGCCAAAGTGAAGCTTCTCGATCGCGCCGAGATGTGGAAACTGGGCATGGGCGCCATCCTCGGTGTAGGCAAAGGCTCTATACATGAGCCGCAGTTCATTATTGTCGAATACTGGGGCACCGACCGCTCAAAGAAACCGATAGTCCTCATCGGCAAAGGCGTCACCTTCGATACCGGCGGCCTCAACATCAAACCGGGCGATCATATGTACGAGATGCATATGGATATGTCGGGTGGCGCTGCAGTCATTCAGACGGTAATTTTGGCGGCAAAGCTCGGGATAAAAAAGAATGTGATTGCGCTCGTGCCGGCGGTCGAGAATAATCTGGCGGCCAATGCCATGCGGCCGGGGGACATCCTTACCTCGCTTTCAAAAAAGACTATCGAAATACTCAATACCGATGCGGAGGGCCGGGTCATATTGGCTGACGCAATAACCTACGCCAAAAAATACAATCCTGCAGCGGTCATTGATGTAGCGACGCTTGCCGGTGCCGCGCTCGTCGCAATGGGCACCGTTGCATCCGCTTTCATGACCAATAAACCATCCGCCATCGTGCCACTCATGGACATAGCGGAGCACTCCGGCGACTATATGTGGCCTTTTCCTTTGTGGGAGGAGTACGACGAAATGGTGAAAGGCACGTTCGGCGACGTACCCAATATCTCAACCATGGGCAACAGCCGGGAAGGCGGCGTCATCGCCGGCGGAAAATTTTTAGAAGTGTTCGCCAAAGAGCTTAAGTGCCTCTGGGTGCACATCGATATCGCACCCAGAATGGTTTCCTATCCGAGCGAGAATTTGGCCAAAGGAGCCGCGGGTGCCCCAGTCCGTTTTCTCCTTGAATTTATAGAGAAAAATAACGTCAGATAAGGTAAAATAGGCCCATGCCTATCAGTGTAAAGACCCCGGTCTACGAGGGCCCGCTTGATCTCCTTCTGGAGCTCATCGAGAAGCGCAAACTCCTCATAAACGACATCTCGCTTGCCGCCGTCACCGAGGAATATATCGCGCGCATTAACACTATGGAGGAGCTCCCGGTGGGGGAGACGGCGGAGTTCGTGGCGCTTGCCGCGACCCTCCTCCTCATCAAATCCCGCTCGCTGCTCCCAGTCCTCACCCTCTCCGATGAGGAATCGCAGGATATCAAGGAACTGGAGTACCGCCTTGCGCTCTACCAGCTCATAAAAGAGGCGGCAAAAGGCCTCAACCGAAGCTTAAGCAACCCCGCGCTCTACGAAGGTAACACCCCCGAGCAGGAGCCCCTTTTTATACCGGACGTCTCACTTACGCAGGAGAGTATCCTCACCTCGGCACACCTACTCATAGACGGCTTCCCACAGCACCTGGAACTCCCGAAAGTGAACGTCAAAAGAATAATTACCATAGAGGAGATGATAGATAGACTTGCCACACGGGTGAGCTCTGCCTTCACCTTGAGCTTTAAGGAATTCGCCGGCACAAAAGAGAAATCGGAGATAATTGTGAGCTTTTTAGCCCTTTTGGAGCTGGTAAAGCAAGGCATCATCAAAGCCACCCAGGAGAGCGGTGACATCAGACTTGAAGCCGATGCGGTCGCAACGCCCTCCTATGAATGATATGAGCGACCTTTCCGCGCGTATTGAAGCCGTTCTGTTTGCACTGGGCCGACCCGCCTCGCGCGAAGAACTCGCTCGCAAGCTCAGCGTATCAGCTGATGCACTTGAAAAAGCGTTGAACGATCTAAGCGAGGAGAAGCACGGCGTCGTTGTGGTTGACGACGGCAGAGAATTGCAGCTGCGCGCCTCGCCAAGGGTCGCAGAGCTTATCGAGCGCATCCGCAAAGAAGAGTACACCCGCGACATAGGCCGTGCGGGGCTTGAAGCGCTCTCCGCGATACTCTACCGCGGACCCCTCACGCGGGCGGAAATAGATTTCATACGCGGCGTCAATTCCTCGCAAACCTTGCGTACGCTCTCCGTGCGCGGACTCGTACGCAGAATCACCAATCCCAAAGACGAGCGGTCCTTCCTGTACGAGCCGACCACCGAGCTACTCTCACAGCTGGGTGTCGCGCGCGTGAGCGAATTGCCGGAGTTTAAACGTATTCAAGAGAAATTAGCCACGCTCGAAGAAGCGTACCGAGCGAAGGAGACTACGGATGCCGTATGACCCTTAGGGAGATTCCCCCAACGCTTATGGTCTCCATTGCCGGCACCGTACTCGGGTGCTTGTTGTTCGCTGGATTCCTTGCGTACCACTATGCGCACCAAACTACTGCCACTAAGGTAGCCTTCCAAGCGTCGCTCACGCTCAGTCCTACCTTGCTTCTCGCCCAGTCTGCCGTGTTGTACGACCCGAGCGACGGACGCATCCTGTTTGAAAAAAAAGCCGATGCCGTGCGTCCCCTGGCATCGCTAACGAAATTGATGTCGGCGGAGGTAGTACTCAATAACGAGGAACAATTCCTCAACACGCCCATTACCATGGCGACGTCAGACTTAGCCACGGCAGGAGATGCGGGGGATTGGGGTTTTCATGCGGGCGACGTGGTAACGCTGGGAAATTTGGTTAAATTCGGGCTCGTCGCTTCTTCAAACGACGCCATGGCCGCCGCGGCCACAAGCCTCGGCCCCAACTACATAAACGACATGAACCGCACGGCAGGAGCGCTCGGGCTCATGAGCACGTATTTTTTAAATTCAACCGGGCTTGACCTCAACGACGATACCTCAGGCGCCTACGGATCGGCAACGGATGTGGCGCGACTCGCGGCGGCATTTCTCAAGACCTATCCGCAATACTTTGAGCTAACCGAGTACCCGACTATAGCCATTGATGACAGCGGCAAAGTGCTCGTGGCCGACGCAACGGCACGGCCCATTCAAAATATCCCCGGGCTTATCGGCGCCAAGACCGGGTATACCGATTTGGCCGGCGGCAACTTGGTCGCGGCGTTTGATATTGATATCGGACACCCCCTTATCGCGGTGGTGCTGGGGTCAACGGAGGAGGGCCGCTTCAGCGATATACGGACTATAATAAACGCTGCACGCACCCAATACCTATGAACGCCTTCGACGTACTGCGCATATTCCTCCCCGCAACCGTCGCCTTTCTTTTCGGCATTGCGCTGACGCCTTTTTTGACCCACTTTCTCTACCAGCGGCAGATGTGGAAGCAAAAGGGGGGCAAAATAGGGCTCGACGGAAAGCCGGCCGAAGTATTCAATCAGCTCCACGAACACAAAGAAGTCGGCACGCCGCGCTTCGGCGGCGTCATCGTGTGGGGCAGCGTCGTCTTTACCGCCGCGCTCTTTCAGATACTGTATATATTCTTTCCCAGTTCCTTCAATAATTTGGCGTTCATAAGCCGCAGCCAGACGTGGGTTCCTCTCGCGGCGCTTCTCGTCGGTGCTCTGGTCGGACTCATGGACGATTTTTACGAAGTGCAGGGCAGGAGGGGACTGCCGTTACGCGTGCGGCTGAGCATCGTGGCGATAGTGGGACTTGTGTGCGCCTACTGGTTTTACGCCAAGCTCGGCGTTTCATCCATTTCCTCCTTCGGTGCGCCGATAGAGCTTGGCGTGTGGTTCATACCGTTCTTTATCCTCGTGACGCTCTTCATCTACGCCGGCGGTGTGATAGACGGCCTCGACGGCCTTGCAGGCGGCACCTTTTCCTCCGTGTTCGCCGCTTACGCCTGCATCGCGTACTTCCAGGACCAGATGAATCTCGCGGCTTTGTGCGCGGCCATAGCCGGAGGGCTCCTCGCCTTTTTGTGGTTTAACATTCCTCCCGCGCGCTTCTATCTCTCCGAAACCGGCACCATGGGTTTAACGCTTACCCTCGTCGTCGTAGCGTTTTTGACCGATAAACTGGGGGGCGGCAGGGGAGTCATTGTGCTCCCTATTATTGCGCTGCCCTTGGTCGCGACTGTGCTTTCCAATATCGTGCAAATGCTGAGCAAAAAAATATGGGGGAGAAAACTGTTCCGCATCGCGCCGCTGCACCATCACTTTGAAGCCCTTGGCTGGCCCTCCTACAAGGTAGTGATGCGCTACTGGATAGTAGGACTTATTGCGGCCATTATCGGCATAAGCATCGCGTTGCTGTGAAAAAGTCCATAGACACTCCATTCCTGCTGACGCTCTCCGCCTTGGTGGTGTGCGGATTGCTCATATTCACTTCCGCAGCGCTCTCGCTGTTAGCCGAGGACGGTGGTGCTACGTTTACGTCGGTTGCTGTAAGCCAGTTGCTCTTAGGTCTCGTGTGCGGAAGCATCGGCTTGGTGTTTTTCGCCAAGATAGATTATCGCATTTGGAAACCCTACACGATTTACCTTTTTGCTGTAGGCGTCATGCTTTCGCTCCTGACCTTTGTGCCCCATATCGGACTGTCACTGAAAGGTGCGGCCCGCTGGATTGTCGTCGGCCCTCTTTCCTTCCAGCCGGAGGAAATACTGAAATTCGCGACCGTAATGCTCTTGGCAGCGGTGTTTTCTGCGCGCATGCGCACAGTCAACACCATCCGTGGCGGCATCATTCCATTGATCCTTATCGCCGGTAGCGCAGGAGTTATTTTGCTCATTCAGCCCGATACAGCAGGCGTCTTGGTCATCGGGATGGCGGGCTTGGCGATGCTATACGCTGCAGGAGGTAGGATCTCCCACATGCTCGCGCTCATCCTCCTCGGCGTCCTTATCATAGGCATCGCCGCCTATGAGCGACCCTATATCGCCCAGCGCATCGAGACTTTTCTTAATCAGTCCGCTGATCCGGAAGGTGCCGGCTTTCAGATTGAGCAGTCCCTTATTTCAGTAGGCTCGGGTGGTCTCACGGGGCAGGGCTTTGGCCAGGGTATAGAAAAATTTTCCTATCTTCCCGAGCCCATAGGCGATTCTATTTTTGCTGTTGTGGGCGAGGAGTTTGGTTTTATCGGAAGCGCGGCACTTGTCCTTCTATATGCGGCTATAGCGCTCTTGGGGTTGCGCATAGCGGCGAAGGCGCCGGATCCCTTCGGAGGACTCTTGGTGGTCGGTTTTATCATCCTCATCGTCGGTCAGTCGTTTTTTAATATTGCTTCGGCAATAGGGTTGGTACCCTTGGTGGGGGTTCCTTTAGTATTCGTCTCTCACGGTGGTACTTCGCTTGCGGTGTCACTTGCCGAAGTAGGCGTTGTTCTCAGTGTTTCAAGGAGAATGAAGAGTTAAAAAAACGCCCCCAGAATATCCCCACGTCCTCCTTTGACAATAGCCAAGCAGACCACATACTTCACCATATGGAAGGAGCCCCTCGTCCTGAAGCGAAGACTGAACCTGTAGATTCTGAAGCGACAAAGAAAGGTGAGCAGCTAAGTAAATCGACATCAACCGGAGAGAAAGACTCTACAAAGGGAATGAAGGATATCGCCCTGGAGTATCTCGAAAAGTGGGAAAACCCCGCTCCAGACCTCTCTAAGGAAGGCATAGAAAGGAGAGCAACCCGCGTCACCGAAGCAATTGAGTTGGCAAAGACAAAGCGGGCAGAAGCAGAGAAAAAGAAGGGGGAGAGGGCGGCCCGCGTTGCTGAAGTAATTGAACTTACCAAAGCGAAACGAACCGAATCGAAAGTACAGGAGGGCCCGCAGGAGACGACTCCCAAGGATTGGGAGGAAAGCCTCGGTGCGGTAAAGGCGCAGCAGGAAAAAGCCGCGGCTGAAGAAACACGAGAGGTGTCGGGAGGCGGCGTCCAAGCAACAAAGGCGGAAACAAAAGGAGCTTCTGAAGCTGCCCCTGTGACTCTGGAACAGTTGAAACTAAACCTTGATAATGCCCGCGCGGAACAATTGAAGGCGGTGCACGACCACGAAGAGGCGCGTCGCCATCATATTGGCTTGTTCGGCCGAACACAAGAAAAAATATTCGGCAAGAAGGACACACTTGAAAAATCTGATTCGTATAAACGGGCCGAGAAAGAGTACCAGGAAGCAAAAGTCGGCTATGCACAATTCTTGCTCAAGAGTAGCTTAGATGAGAAAGGGGTGCCTTTGCCAAGGAAACAAAACGAGGTTATTGGTTTTGTGGAAGAGGAAATGAAGGCTTATGCGGCGCTTCTTACTCCCGTTTCAGTTGAAAAAGCGGGTTTGGTGCAGAAACTATGGCGCGGATACACGCAGATGCCGAGAGGAAATCGGATAGCGTTGACGCTTGCTCTTTCGGGAGTAGCCGCCGGACTCGTTTCATTTTCCCTTGGGGCAAGCGCCGCCGCTGCCGCCGGGGTCTTGGGGTACCGAATTGTAAGAGGAGGAATCGGAACTGCTGTTGGCACCATTTCTACTGGGCTTTATGGAAAGTATCGTGGTTCCAAAATCGAGAGACAGCAAGGTTTGCAGCGACAGAACGTCATACGCGGACTTTCAATGACCAATATGAACGATGCCATTAAAACAGTAGAATCGCTCCAAAAAGAAAGAGAGAAATTCGATACCAGAACGGGTTGGAGAAAGGCACTCATCGCCGTAGCTGTTGGAGGTACAACAGCGGGAACGCTGTCGCTGCTCCACGGTGTTTCTGAAGCGGCGGTTGGAATACCAATTGCAGGAACTGGAGCCGACCTTCCACCTGGGCCAACTGGTGCGGCGGAAATAAAGGATTACTCTATATTCACCGGACCGCATGCAACCGGCGCAGGCATTGATCCAAGAACAGAAGGTCCGCCAATTATGCCTATGCCCAAAATGTCTTTCCCGGGCGATATCCAAAATCCAGGAGGTATGGCTGCACCCGGCACATCTTTCCCGGTTACTTCCGAAGCGCTGCCAGATATCACCCCGCCGAAGGATTACTCTATATTCACTGGCCCACATGCAACGGGCGCAGGCATTGATCCAAGAACAGAAACTCCGCTGATGGGCGACGCACCTAAGGACTATTCAATCTTTACCGGACCGCATGCAACCGGCGCGGATATTGATCCGAGGACCGAGGGTCTGCCGTACGCGCCTGGAGGTTCCCTGGGGGGTGTAACGTTCCACGTCGGACCGGGAGACAATTTATGGAGGCTCAACGAACGAATGCTTAGTACGAATAAAGATTTTACGACGCTCAATACGGCTCAAAAACATTGGATGCTCTCCACTATCGAGAAACAGTATCATCAGATGAGTCAGCAAGATCTTCAAGATAGGCATTTTTCGCGCGATACGAGCGGAAAATTCAATGTCAACAATATACAGACGGGTCAAGAGGTCAAACTGGTCAATGTGAGTGGGTCGAGGATGATCAATGATTTATTGCAGAGTGCTCGCAATCTCACTCCGGAGCAGCAGCGCAGTATTTTGCTGAACCGACTCGGAAAAAGATGAGCATTATTAACGTGTATAATACTTAAGATATATATGGATGCAGCTAAGATAAAACAATCGATGATAGAGCAGTGGGGGTTGAGCGCGGTGTCTCCCGCAGAGCAGGACGAGTATATCGACCGTATCGGTAAACTACTCTATCAAGCTGTCATTTTGCGAGTAACGGAGGACATGACCGATGAGGACAAGGATGCCCTAGATACGTTCATGAGCCAAAACCCGGAAGCCGATGCGGTACAGATCCTTGATTTCCTCAGCACGCGTATCCCTGACTTTTCTCAGATACTGGGCGAAGAAACTGCGAAACTCAAGGAATTGATTGCTCCTCCCGTAGCGGCGTAAAACCCTATCTCTTCGTTACTGCTGGAGTGAAGTCTCAACGTAACGCGGAAGCGATTTCTTTCTCTATGTTCTCCCGTGGACGCCCATACAACTGATAGGACAACTCCCGCATCGCATCAACCTGTTCCATACTTCCCCTCGCGAACGGCAGTGTTTCAATATTAAAGGGAGTTGCCGGTCTACCACCGATGAGCAAGCGCACAAATGCATTGAAGTTGTCGACCTGCATAAGGTCGCTAGCGGAAAACGGCGGGGAGAACTGTTTTTCCAGAAATTCGGCATCATCTGCTCCGACGCGGAAGGCGCACAGGGAGCCGACGTTGCCGAACACCGCATCCCGTATCTCTTCGGTAAGCTGGGCAATGAACTGATGCGCCACGGTAAGCGATAACTTGTATTTCCGCGCTTCCGACAGAATGGTAGCGATTGAAGGGGTTGCAAAATTCTGGAACTCGTCGATATGGAGATAGAAGGGCGGCAACTCCTTGCCAAAGGAATCAGCCCTCGAAAGTGCTGCGATTTGAAATTTACCGACGATAACTAGCCCGAGCAAATTGGCGTTGAGATCGCCGATTCGGCCCTTAGCGAGGTTAACCAAAAGAATTTTCCGAGTATCCATTATCTCCCTGAAGTTGAATGCAGATTTTTGCTGAGCAATAATCGGACGTACGAAATCGTTGGAGGTGAACTGATCGAATTTGCTCGTGACGTATGGACCGTAGTTTTGCAAGCCCTGTTCGCCGGTAGCCTGCTCAGCTATGCCCTCCCAAAACGCTTTTACAATCGGGTTTTTGCATACAGTCAGTTTGTGGGCGCGAAAAACTGGGTCACTGAATATCCGCCCGATATCAAGGAGCGTGTTGCCGCTTGCCGGATCCTCCATTACGAGGAGCGCCGCGTTACGGAAGTACTGTAAGAATGCGGGTCCCATACTTTCCGGTATGTCACCAAACAATTTTTGAAAAATACCAATAAGCTCGTCGACGACCAACGTTTTCTGTTCGGGTCGTGTGACATCGTACTCGAGCATGTTAAGCCCCATCGGTCGCTCAGTGTGTGCCGGATCGAAATAAATAACATCCTGTTGACGCTCTGGAGGTATAGCGGAGAGAATGTCCAATACGTCAGTGCCATGCGGGTCGATGAAACAAACACCACTGCCGGCGCGGATATCCTGCACCACCATGTTTTTGAGAAGCGACGATTTGCCGGTGCCGGTTTGGCCCACCAAATAAAAGTGCCGCAATCTATCTTCGGCTTCGATATATACTTTGGTCTCAAGATTGCGGAAACGGTTGATGCCAAGCAGAGTACCACCTTTCGGGAGCGTCGAAGGTGCGGGTGCTACCTGACTTTTCTCCTGTTGCAGCTGGGGCGCCGCCACAATGCCGCCCGGCCGGGGCAAGTGCGCCATGGTCGCAAGCTCAGTTGCAGAAAGGGGGAGTGAGGCGTCCTCATCGAGCGTGCGGTAGGAAAATGCATGAGCGAATTTTTTAATGCCGCGCGGCGAAATAACTTTAAACCGAAGTGCGTTACCTGCGGTGTCGGTAAATTGTTGAAACGGCGCCTCCAAATCGAGCAAAATGGCCTCTGCACGCTCCCGTGTCGGGGCCGACGCAACGAGGCGAATATCGGCATGAAGAATAGGACTTTCTATCTTGTGTTCGATATTTTTTATGCGTGGATCGTCGGGAGGCGGCCGTTTATCCTGCTCAAGTCTTTTATTCGGCCCAAAAAATGAAGCTATTTCTCCCAGTATACGAGGAATTCCCGTCTTAATGTCAGTGGCGCGATTGATAGGGAAGCCCGCGCGAATATCCTGCAGAGCGCTCCGATAGCGGGCATCGAGTTCGTGGCCCTGGGGTGACACGACGAATTGCACAGCCGCGCCTTCGCTGATCTCGTCCAATTTGGAAAACGAATTGAGCAACACATCGAGCGGGTCGTTCGCGAAGGCCTCAAACGTGCGCAGCGAATAAATGCTTCGTGCCGTGAATGAGGCGCTCGCGGCGGCAATCTCGGCGCCCGGAGCAAACGCATTGTAGTCGTTGTGGCGTTCGGTCAAGCGCGCTGCGGGGTATAGGGAGAGTAGTTGTTTCTCAAAGAGTGCTTTGCGCGTGCTCGGTACGGCAATATATACCGTCGTGTGCACCAATCCCGCGGGATTGGCTATTTCGAAAGAAAAATATTCGCCATGTTTGGCATCCATTTGAAGCATGCCGCGGTAGAACTGCTCCATAAGAGAAATCGAGTCACGAATCGTTTTTACTGGATCGGTTGATGTATCATTCTCCGCAGTTGAGGAAGGAAGCGTTACCTCAAAAAGCGTCAGCGAAAGAGTTTGTCGGAGTGACTTTGTAACCGCGGCTTTGACAGGAAGTCCCTCGCGCACATATTCGACCAGCACACGATGAAAATCGTCAGCGAGATGAGGGTTGCCGGTCGATTCAGCCACGGTTATAGCCTTCAAAACCCCTTTTTCTTGTAGGACCTGAATCAGTTCTCCCATCCGTTCATCGTGCTGCTCTGGGCTAAGTTCCAGCGTAATCATCCCAAGTTTCTCGGGAGAAATAGTTTGGCTTGAAATACTTTTTTGCCAGTGTTCAGAAACAGTTTGTTGTGCGGCGGCGGCACTGGAATGCTCTTGCGGCACACCCTCCGCTCGCAGCTTTGCTTCAAGCGCCGCTGCTTTAGCCCGCAGTTCCTGCAGTTCCGTCCGAGCGGCATTACTCGTCGGTACTTCGATAGAACGGGATGTCTCCATATGAGGGAAGTATAACAGTCTCTCCTACCCCACAAAGCTCTTTTTCTGATAAACTGGGAGCATAGGTATGAAGATTTTATTCACCGGGGGAGGATCAGGAGGACATTTTTACCCCATAATTGCCGTAGCGGAAGCCGTAAACGACCTCGTGCGAGAGAGAAAGCTTCTTGAACCGCAGCTCTATTACGCGGCGCCCGAGCCCTATGATCGAGAGATGCTGGTGGCACAAAATATCATGTTCGTCCCCACTGCGGCGGGAAAGATTCGCAACTATTTCTCCGTCCTCAATTTTTTCGATTATTTCAAAACAGGGTGGGGGACCTTCCGTTCGGTACTGCGCATTTTCTTTCTCTACCCCGATGTGGTATTCGGCAAAGGAGGTTACGTGAGTTTCCCGACGTTGCTTGCCGCAAAGTTGTTCCGCATACCGGTTGTCATCCACGAGTCTGATGCCGATCCAGGCCGTGTAAATCGCTGGGCCGGAAAGTTTGCTCAAAAAATTGCGATTTCCTATCCGGAAGCCGCGCACTACTTCCCGAAAGAAAAAGTCGCTTTTACCGGCAACCCCGTGCGCAAAGCGGCGCTATTCCCGGCGCGCGAGGGCGCGTTCGAGTTTCTTAAACTCAAACACGATATACCGGTCATCTTTATCACCGGTGGCTCACAGGGAGCACAAGCCATAAACGAATGCGTGCTTGAGGCTCTTCCACAGCTCATTGAGAAATATCAGCTAGTGCACCAGACCGGCGAGGAGAATTTCAAGGAGGTCGAGGGCAGAGCGAAGGTCGTTCTTGAAAATTCTCTCCATGCGGATCGCTACAAGCCGTTCGGCTATCTCAACGATCTTGCCATGCGCATGAGCGCGGGTGCCGCAGCTCTGGTCATCTCGCGCGCGGGCTCAACCATCTTCGAGATAGCCGGGTGGGGGCTACCGTCGATAATCATTCCCATACCGGAGCCCATCTCGCACGACCAGACGAAGAATGCGTTCGCCTACGCGCGCTCGGGTGCGTGCGTAGTTATCGAGCAGAACAATCTGACTCCCGGTCTCCTCGCTGCAGAGATACAGAGAATTTTGGACAAACCAGAATCCGTGCATAAGATGGCCGAAGCCGCGCGCGCATTTGCTCGGCCCGATGCTGCCAAAGCGATAGCCAACGCGCTCATTGATATTGCTCTCTCCCATGAAGTCTGACCCCGTCACGCGATTTGCGCCGTCGCCAACCGGCAATCTCAATTTAGGCGCTGTGCGCGCGGGTATTTTTGCTTATTTGTTCGCCCGACACGCCAAAGGCACCTTTATTGTACGCATCGAAGATACGGATAAGGAGCGATCAAAGAAGGAGTACGAGAAGGATATTTTGGATTCGCTGAAATGGCTCGGCATAGAGTACGATACCCTCTACCGACAAAGCGATCACGCCACGAGGCACGAGGAGCTGCTGCGCACACTCATAGCTGAAGATAAGGCGTATGTGTCCAAAGAAACTCCGCAGGAGGAAGGAGGAAGGGAGGAGGTCATACGCTTCCGCAATCCAAACAAGACACTTAACTTTACTGATCTGGTGCGCGGGGACATTAGTTTCGACACCACTGAACTGAAGGACTTTATCATTGCCAGAAGTCTTACCGAGCCGGTGTTTCATTTCGCCGTGGTCGTAGACGACTGGGATGAAGGCGTAACTCATGTCATACGCGGGGAAGATCATATTTCAAACACGCCGCGCCAGATACTCATACAAGAAGCGCTCGGAGCTCCCCGGCCGCAGTACGCTCACCTGCCGCTTATCTTGGGGAGCGACGGTACCAAGCTCTCTAAGCGCAAAGGCGCTAAAGCCATAAGTGAATATCGCGAGATGGGGTATCTGCCTGAAGCCATTTTGAATTATGATGCGCTGCTCGGCTGGCATCCAGGAGATGATCAGGAAATCTTAAACAAACAGCAGCTTATCGACAGATTTACGCTAGAGCGGGTGCAAAAAAGCCCCGCGACGTTTGATGACACCAAGCTGCTGTGGTTTAACCGTGAACATTTAAAATTATTCTCTGAGGACGAGTTCGCACAACGCCTGGAGACTTTTAGTGGCAAAGAAATTGACGAGCGTCTGGTGCCCCTCTTGCGTGAGCGCTCGCAGACTCTTAAAGGAGCAGCGGACGCCCTTGAGGGGGGAGAATATGACTTTCTTGGCACGGTAGCAGTGAATAAAGAATTACTGCTTAAAGGAGCAAAGACCGATACTGCATTGGCAAAGAAACACCTTCAAACAGTTTCTGAGCTTCTCGAGCCGCTTAAGGACTTTACACCGGAGCACATAAAGGGCGTCGTATTCCCCTATGCGACCGAGCAGGGGAGGGCATCCGTATTGTGGCCCCTGCGGGTTGCTCTTTCGGGGAGGGAGAAGTCGCCCGATCCGTTCACTTTGGCCGCTCTTATAGGCAAAAAAGAAGCTCTGAAGCGCATACAAGAGGCTGTTTTAGCCCTTTAGTCATTATCCCCACCCATCTCTTTTAATCGCCCGCCAAAGAGCCATACTTATGGGGCGGGGCGGTCGAGCCGCGGTAACATTTCCCTACAATACTCAATTATGAAAGCACTCCATATGATAGCGTTTATCCTCCTTGTCATCGGGGGACTTAACTGGGGCCTTATCGGCCTTGGCGGTTTTGCCGGCGCTAACTGGAACGTTATTGATTTGATTCTTGGTTCGTGGCCGTCGATAGAATGGATTGTCTATGTCCTGGTAGGTCTCTCAGCAATTTGGCTTGCGGTGACCCACATGAAGGACTGCAAGACGTGCTCAATGAAAAGCATGTAAATTTAGTTTTTTCGCATCATACAAAAAACTCCCCTTTGATTGGGGATTTTTTGTTTTGAGACAAAAAGAACCGCCGGAGAGTTAGACTCCGGCGGCAATGCCATCGTGCACTTGCTCACCTCCACCAACAATAGAGACGAGGTGTGCGGCTATGTTGCCCCGTTCGCGAGCTAGCGTAAGGGTGGGGGCTATATTAACCACATTCAACACTCTTCCCTTATTGCCGGCCCGGTATAACCGAGTACCGGGAATCTGCAAGGCGAATTCCGTGCCGTGGAATCCACTTATTTCTTCAGAGTGTTCGGGATAGCCGCGAGAAGCAATCACGAAACACACGGCGGCGGATTTTTTCCAACGCAATGGCTTCATCTTCGAGAGGCCGCCGAACTCGGTACAGGCACAAAGATAGGGAAGTAGATCACTCTTAAGCCTGGGCAGCAGTACCTGTGCTTCGGGATCGCCAAATCTCGCGTTGACCTCCAGAAGCTTTGGGCCTTCATTCGTTACCATGATGCCCGCATAGAGGACACCGTGATATGGCGTGCCTTCCTGACGCATGGCGTAGAGAAGCCGGTCAATTATTGTTCTTTTTATCTCCCTTAAGAGTTTACGACTCACCCCTCGGACAACAGGAGAAAAGGCTCCCATGCCGCCGGTCATCAGTTTAGAACCTGGGAGCGTTTTGTAATCTCGGACAAGCTCCAGGAGCATGCTCCGTTTCCCGTCGCACAAGGCGGTGACCGACAACTCGTACCCGTATAGCTTGCATTCAATCACAATAGGTTCTACGGACAGAGTGTCCCCAAGTTCCTCTCGTGCGTCTGCAATAGCCTCCTCGATACTGTCGGGCATTTTCACCCCTTTGCCGTCACGCAGACCATCCGCTTTTATCACCACTGGGTATAAACGGTGGATTAGTTCCTCCGCGCGCATCATATCGCGTGCGGTACCATAGTCCGCCGTAGGAATACCGTAGCGCCAGCAAATGAGCTTGCATCGCGCCTTGCTGCCTTCCAATTGCGCCGCTCCCTGAGACGGACTGAAGATGGAAAGTCCTTGGCGGGTGAATAGATCAGCAATGCCCTGTACGACTGGGCGATCTGGTCCAACGACTGTAAACTTCACCTTCTCTTTTCTTGCCAGCCGAAGCAATCCTAAAAGATCGGTAGACTCAACTGGCCGTCTGTCTTTTTCTGGAATACCAGCGTTGCCGGGAGCAACAATAACCTCTCTTTTTCCATTTCTGGAAAGAGCGGGGTACATGGCATGCTCGCGGCCTCCAGAACCCACGAGCATAATTTTCTCGCGTTTCTTTAGCATCAGATTTCTCCTCGTCTCAAGCAACTACTTCTGTATTAAATATACTTTACTTCTTAGAGCTTGACCATTCCTCAAGCTTCATTGCAGTCGTCTCTATCTTAGCCGCTGGACGGAGAATCTTTATTAGATTCTTCGGTACGGCAGGGGAGTGAGGTGAGGCATCCAAGTCTTCAGCCAGCCAATCGAGGTTTTTGGACTGCAATAATCGGGCAGGAGAATATCGGCGGAGATTAAATGGTTGAGAATATGTGCGGAGTGTTTTTTTGCCCAGATTTTTTTTATTCACTTTATGATGTATGTCGTTCCATAAATAATACTCATGAAAATATGACATGGCTAACTCACGTGGACTTTGATAGACAGGATCGCGCCATCGCAATACTGGATGATTTGTTTTGCTAATCGCACCCCAGTATTTCCCTTCTTTAAAAATCGCCACTACATGATCCTCATCATCTTGGGTGGTTTGAAAATCCATAACCAACGGCTCCCTGCCGTGATAGGCGAGGGCAGTGGTCGCCAGTATCGCCCCCTCTATGCATTGAGCTTTCTTGCCCTTCAGCACCTGACGTGGGGTCTGTATCCCCTCCCTCCCGGTGGGGAAGTTCTCAGGAATACTATCTAGAAAATCTTGGATCTTTTTTGGAGAAAATAATTTATCAAGTATCCGCCGTTCGGCTGAGGAGAACTCCTCACGGAGTCTTGTTTGATATAAAAGTAATACTTTGTCCATGTCTGTGTTGCTGGGGTAGCCGAGGTTATAGGTCGCACAATATACCTTTTGCGACACTTAATACTAGCGTCGTTAAGGCATTAAACATCCATTATAATACGATCTAAATTGTCTCCTACGTCTCCTGAGCAATATCTTTCGCAACATAGCGGCTATGAGGTTATAATCCCGTTTGTAGCATTACTCTTCTCTTGGTGTTTGGTATACTAAAAACCCAAACCTATGCCCTTAGAACGAATTTTGAACGAGATTTTAAACGTTAATGGTGAGACGGCCTGGATTTCCGTAGAAGGTCTTTACTCATTAAATGAAGTCACCGTGCCACGATATGCAACTCCACCAGGAAGTGTTGCTGGACTGCTTCAAATCAATCCTATTCGTAGACTCAACTTTAACCCCAATCAGGGGCTAGTTATAAAAGCCTTTATAAATACACGCACAGGAGAGATAAAAACATTCTTGGCAAAAAATATAGCCGACTTACCAGAAAGAGGACTATTATAGATATGGTTGAAGAACTTAAAAAGAGAGCTGCCGAATCCAAGGGAAAAGAAACGGTGGAAAGAAGCGAATTTGAGGCTGTCATTGAAGCTTTAAATAGAAACCACAATCTTGTTCTTGGATTAACCGTTGGGGTTATTGTTGTTATGCTTGTACTCTTGATCACGTTAGTAATTCAATCGTTTGACGGGAGTGAGGCTTCTTACCAGAATTTGAATAATCAAATTGCAGAACAAAATGCTAAAATAGATGAGATGTACACCATCCTCCAACTTGATTACGCCAATAAGAATCCCTAATTTCTCGCCTATCGGAGGGGGAGTGATTCCCCTATTACCAGTGTCAACTTAGGGGGTATAATTGGGACATGACTAAGACACGGGGGTGGCTTCTCGTGGGTGTGCTGGCAGTGATAATCGTTGGGGTTTACTTTGCAGATCAGAGTCAAAGCTCACCTCCATACACGGTGTACCCTGTCTTTTGCGAGGACTGGGGAAACAACCCGCCAGCGGTAGAAGATTTTGCCAATTGCCAAAAGCTGTATGCTTATCCGCGAGAAACTTTCACCCTCGATGAAAGTAAAAACCAAATTACAGAAATTTCTCCTGATAGTTCCAGTTTCTATGTCTTAAACAATTGCACTATTGTAGATACAGAACATTGGGAGTGCAGAGGAAATAATGATTTTTTTGGTGAAGTGTCGCCAAGTAGAAATGGGGATAACTTCAGCGAAAATGCTGATGACGGAGGGCCATTCAATACTATTTTTGCAACACAAGCGCAATGGGATTCCATAAATAATGGACTTCCTAGCTTACCGCAGGGTAGTTAAAGTGACAGTTATCTGTGTTTAATACGTTACAATGAACCTATGTACCGTTGGTCCGATATCTTTGCCCCGCTCATCGGGCGAATACTCGTGGGCGGCTACTTCTTATGGAACGGTATAGAAACTACGCTCAACTTCCCTGCTGCCGTAGCTAAAATCGCAGCCACTACTACGCCAGACCCAATTGTCGCCACCGTTATATTCATCGCTATACAGGTACTCGGCGGCATAGTGCTGGTCGTAGGCTTCAAAACACGCTCCGTAGCCCTCATTCTCGCTCTCTACACCATCGCAACGGCAGTTGCATATACAGACTTCTCAAACGATCTACAGCAAGCGCTGTTTCTGCAAAGCATAGCGGTCATCGGCGGCCTTCTGTATATCTCGGCATTCGGCTCGGGACTTTGGGCCATGGAGTGACGCAAAGAGAGATACTAGCAAAAAGAAAAATCCCCGGTATAAGCGGGGATTTTTCTGCTGATTAGTTATCTGCCACTGCGAGATTTGAACTGGCATTCTGCATCGGGCCCCAGCAGGCCTCAGATGAGTGCCACGGCGCCGTGCCGGCCTTGTCATAGAGATATTGGGCGTAAGCGACATTGCCTTGAAGCGTATCGATGTCGACACCGAGCGCTTTAGCTCGTGCACCCTGATAGTGCTCGTTTATCTGCATCACGCCGATATCCTGCGGATCGATAGTACCGTGGTAGACGGAGCCGTCGCTTGAGTATTGGCGGAAGTGCGACTCACACTCCGCGATAGAAACCATGACTGGCTCGTCGGCAAAGTAAGACTGCACGTATTGCTCCACGGTTTGTGCTTGCGGTAGCGGCTGCTGAAGAGCTACGGTTGAGCTGGCGTTGCCGCTTAACGCGACCACAAGCGCCAGAGCGATACCAGTAGAGAAAGGCATGGGTAAATGGGCTTTGGATTTAGAATTAAGCGCACAGGCACAAAAAAACTCCGTGCTCGACTGCTCGGAGACAAGAAAATGGTAGCACAAATTTGTCAATAGAGTCAATCAACTTGCTTGACAAGAAAAAGGCCTTTTGGTAATCATCCAAAAGGCCTTATATTCCAATGTATTATGGGTACTCAAGCTTTTGGCCCGGTTTTTCCGCGCCCTGACTATAGATGCGGATACCACGCTCATGAGTCAGCCAGTTCTCTTTGGCTTCCAGTCCCCACTTCTCAACCTCGTCCATGACGGTGTTTACCGATCGCCGTGGAACAATGATCCCATATGCCTGCCCCATATGGAGCGATTCGTAGGCATCGTGGTCAGTGATGTGGCCAACTCCTGGGATCTTGTTGTCGAGACTCAGTTGCTGGCAGCGTAGGACGACCGGTGGCGGTTCGAACACATGGCGAAATGTTGCGCCCACTCCACTGGCCCGGAGTGCTCGTCTGAACTTTTCCGGAATACCGCCGCCCGTGATGTGCACAAACCCGTGCAGTTCGCACAACGGCTCTCCTGTGTAGCCGCCGTGGAGATGGTTGCAAAAGGGTGAGAAAATGGTGGGCTTCGCCATGAGCGCGGCTCCCAGGGTATCGCCTTCAAACATCTCTTCATGCCACAGCGCGCCGTAGGAATAGGAGAGGACTTCGCGCAGAAGCGAGATACCGTTCGTGCGAGGAGTTTTCTCGCGCAGGAGAATGACCATGTCCTTTGATCCAAGCTCCCTGCCGGAGAACAAACGGTCCTTTTTTCCGAACCATACGCATCCCCCTGCCCAATTGAATGGGAAGTCGCTTGGGCCGGAGATAAGGGTGCCCATTTGGGCGATTTCCCCGTTGATAACCGCAACTCCGGCGAGATTTGCTGCCTCCACTAATCCGGCGGCAAGCTGTCGTATCTTTGGCAAGTGTCCCTTGTCTTGGCCGAGTGTCTTCACGTCAAGCACCGTGCCCAAGACGCCGGCCTCTCCTCCTTGTGGTGGCACGTCGTCGACTAGCATGGCCACCAGATGGTGGCCGATAGTTGAGTAGTCTCCCATACGCTGGGAGACCTCGACCATGCTGCCGGCGCCGTCAAAACCGAAGAACATACAACTCCCCTTTGGCAGACCTTCGATGGGGATGATCCGCTTCCCGGCGAAGCTGTCGAACAGTATCTCGACATTCCCTATCTTGCCGTCGCGATTACGGTATGTGCTTCTGCACGCCTGATACATGATGTTGGAAGCTTCAGCCTCAACACTAACGTCAACGCCCACGCGGGCGTATGCGCTGTTCATAATGTAACTCCCTGTGAGGTTTCAGTTATCTACTATCCAAAAATAACCATAACAAAAAATATGCAAAAACCAACTATCGGGCCGCCGGGAATCGAACCCGGTCTACATGCACCCCATGCATGCGTACTACCGGTATACTACGGCCCGTTTTTTAATAACTTGCTAACTTTGCCATGGAATGGCGAATTGCTCAAACTCCGGCAGGAGTTTTTTATCGTATAAAAGGCGAGAGATGACTTCGGCATGACTCTTCGCACCCGTCAGCGCATTGTGCGGTTTCGGCTCCTCGGGAATGCCACAGTACATGAGGACCGCGTCGAGATTAAGCGCCGAGCGCTTATGTTCTGGATCAACCGGAGGAGTGAGTCTCCTCTTTATCATGTGCATGTAGCACAGTGTGTGTGTGTCTATCGTGCGGTGTGCGAACGGCCACTCGGTATGCCCCGCCCTGCGTGCCGCAGCCTGTAGAAAATCGCGGTCAAAGGAGACATTCTGACCCGCGAGCGTATGCTCCTCGAGCTTCATGGCCCAGGTAATAAACTTATGAACTAAGTCCCCTTCTGTCTGTTTTTTTGGGTCAGTTATTTGCTCTCTGGTAAACCCATTTATCCCGAGGGCTTCTTCCTCTACATGTGCGCCATCCCATACCCGGCATTCCTCATACAGTTGGTTTTGAGGGTTCGAAAAATCGAGTGCTCCGACGCTTACGATCGAATCTTTTCCGTAATCAAGGCCGCTGGCCTCCACATCAACGACAAGCATCTGCCTATTGTAGCTCATTTCACCCCTCAGCGAATCATTTACAGAACACAACTTTTCGCCTAATATCCTGCCAGACGTTGCTCGCGCAAAGGAGTGACTATGACCCATAGCAGACGATATGCCGTCGTTATCCTACTGACGGTCCTGGCCTGTGCGGTCGAGTTCGTCGGTCACGCAATATCCAACGGACTCGGACTTCTGTCCGATGCGCTACACCTCTTAGGAGATAGCGTGCCGCTATTCCTAGGGCTTGCGTTCGTAGTGCTCGGCCAGCGCGGCAGAGACATGCATGCCTATGAATCTAGCATACCGACCATCAATGCTTCGGTGTTGCTAGCGTTCGCGATCTGGATCGCTTTCGACGCCTACCGTAGATTCCTTTCTCCGGAGCCTGTTGCTACTACCACGCTCCTGTATGCAGGTGTCGGAACTCTGTTAAATGGACTGAAGCTCTATTTCGGTCGAGGACTCACCGAGGCTCACCATCATCCAGGCACGTCACACAGTCAGATCCTTCATCTGGCGGCTGATTTTGTCGGAAGCGTCGCCGTGCTGCTCGGGAGCTTCTTCGTGGTCCTTCTTATGGTCATGGCTGCGGTCAAGGTACTTCGGGGCATCTACCGTGAAAATGCTCACCAGTATCACTAACAGTCGTCCTTTCGGGGGCGACTTTTTGCTTTCGGGGGGCCATTTTATTGAGGAAACTTGTTTTTTTTGAAATATTTGCTATCATGCAAAGACCTTATGGCATCAAAAAAAGCGGGAGGCACAGCTAAAAACCTTACCGATTCACAGCCAAAATACCTCGGCGTGAAGCTCTTTGCCGGTGAAATCGCCAAGCGCGGTAGCGTCATTGTGCGCCAGAGGGGCACTCGGATGCTTCCGGGCAAAAATGTCGGCCTTGGCAGGGACCACACTCTGTTCGCACTCCAGAAAGGCACTGTCTCCTTCCGCAATGTCCGCAAAAGCGGCTACGACGGACGCGTCTCGATTAAATCCAGGGTCGATGTGACCGCAAAATAATCTCTAGTTCGGCTGCTTGCGCAAGCGTACGCTTTTGGGCGTGATTTCCAAATATTCGTCCTCCGACATGACTTCAAGTCCCCGCTCAATGGTGAGCGTGTAGGGCGGCACTAGCATGATTGCCTCATCCGAGCCAGATGCGCGCATATTGGTGAGTTGTTTACCTTTGGTCGGATTTACCGTCATCTCCTCGCCTTTGGAGGTATTGCCTATGACCATGCCTTCGTAGACCTCCGTTGCGGGCGCAATGTAGAGCGTGCCACGATCCTGCAGGTTATATAAGGAGAAGCCGAGTGCCTTTCCCGAGGCCATGGATATCATGGAGCCAACCGCGCGTTTTTGTATATCCCCCGCGTAGGGCCGAAACTCCAGGAAGCGGGAGGAGAGGATGCCTTCGCCCTTGGTGTCGAGTACGAATTGATTTCGATAACCGAGAAGTCCGCGCGTGGGGCCCTCGAATATAATGCGGACGGCATCGCCATGCACCCGCATGTCTTTGATGATGAATTTGCGCGAGCCGAGGCGCTCGATGACGGCTCCCTGGAACTCCGAGGGCGTATCCACGATGACCTCTTCAAACGGCTCGCGTTTCATGCCCCCTTCCTCGTGGAAGATGACGTTGGGTTGAGATACCTGGACCTCGTAGCTTTCGCGGCGCATGTTCTCAAGCAAAATGGAGATATGGAGCTCGCCTCGGCCGGAGACCTTGAATACATCATCGCCGAACTCAACTCTGAGTCCTACATTGATCTCAAGCTCTTTTTCCAAGCGTTCGCGAATCTGCCGCGTGGTGACGAACTTACCTTCTCTTCCAGCGAAGGGCGAGTTGTTGACTAGGAAATTGAGCGTAATGGTAGGCTCGTCAACGGCAATGGCCGGCAAAGCTTCAGCCTCTTCATGCTCCGCAACCGTCTCACCAATAAAGATGTCGGGGAGTCCGGCAATAAGCGCGATATCGCCTGCGCTTACTTCCGGTACCTCTTCCTTTTGCAATCCCTTAAAGGTGAAAATTTTCAGCACCTTACCTGGGCGCGTCTCTCCGGTCGGTTTCTTAATGAAGACGCTCTGCCCTGCTGTAAGCGTGCCTTCGTAGACGCGCACGACTGCAAGCCTGCCCAAAAAATTATCATACCCGAGGTTGAACGGCTGCAGACGGAGCGGCTTTCCTTCGGCGCCTGCCCCAGCGGGCGGTACATGCTCTAAAATAGTATCGAGCAGCGGGGTGAGATCCTTCGATTCATCAGTCAATTTCCTCTTAGCAATTCCCTGCCGGCCGATAGAGTAGACCACTGGAAAGTTTGCCTGTTCTTCCGAGGCGCCCAATTCCAAAAAAAGTTCCAGCACTTGCTCCTCTGTCTTAGCGGGATCAGCCGCCGGCCTGTCTATCTTATTAATGACCACAATGGGTTTAAGCCCCAATTCCAGCGACTTCCTCAGCACAAAACGGGTTTGGGGCATGGGACCCTCCTGGGCGTCGACGACCAGAAGCACGCAGTCAATGGAGCGCAGCACGCGCTCAACTTCCGAGCCGAAGTCGGCGTGACCAGGCGTGTCGACTATATTTATCTTTGTCCCCTTATAAGGAATAGCGGCATTTTTGGAGTAAATGGTGATGCCACGCTCAAGTTCAAGCGCATTGGAGTCCATGGAGACGCCCGGCTGTGCAACTCCGGTTTGCGCCAGAAGCGCGTCGGTCAAGGTGGTCTTGCCGTGATCGACGTGCGCGATGATTGCGATATTGCGTATCTCCATAAAATGAAAAGGCGGGCGAGTCCCGCGTTGTGGAGATAATTGTACTCTAAAAATCGCTTTGAGTCAAAATTCAATAGCTACTGTAACCATAATATGGCATCTGAAAATTGTACGAATTATAGTAGGAGGAATTCCCATACATCGGTTGATATTGATACATGGGATATTGATACTGATAATTGTAGTTTCGGTTGTAATTATAATTGTAGTTGTAATTATAGTTTCCGTTGTAATTATAATTCAGATACGGATTGTACATATACGGCGTCGGGTACAGGTTAGGAGACGGTGCATAGTAAACGGTAGTATATGCGCCGCTGGGATACGAGTACTCGCTCGAGTAGTTATTATAGCCATAATAATTATACCCATACCCCCATGCACTTGCGGTCAGAGGCGCTAATATCGCCAAAGCAAAAAGTATTGCGCTCGTACTCAACAGCAGACGTCTCATACCCGTTAAGTATATACTCCGCGCTTATAAAGAACAGATGAAGATACGCACTGTGTACTTTTGATATGGTTAAGCCATTTTTGGTAGTCTGCGGACTCCGATCCCCTCTAAAGGGCGTCGTGAACTTCTTTTTCGTTCAGAAATGGGGTATCAAACCGCCGCTACAATAGTGATCTGGAGTTCCGCTTTTTGAGCACTCCCTGAGAGGAGGGCAACGTGCTCCCCTACTGTTTTGATAGATTCGGGAAAAGAGATAGCTCCCTCAGGCATCTCAAGCGAGTGCTCGGAGAGAATGGCCCGGGCCACGTCTTTAGCAGCAATGGTCTTGAAGAGTCCCCCTTTCTCCGTAGCACGGGCCGAGAGCACTACCCGCTTGCCGCGAAGCTGGGAGATCGTATGGTCGAGGAGATCGGCTGCTTTTTTGAGCTCGGCTTCATGCGCGGCCTTCTGCATTTCAAGTTTTTTCATTTTCTCTTCCGTTGCGGGCTCGGCCAACTTCTGCGGGAACAGGAAATTCACCGCGTAGCCGTCCGCCACCGTTTTTATTTCATGATGGTGTCCCACCCCACGGATGTCTTTGAGCAAAATGACTCTCATCGCAGGAGACTATACCAAATCACTGAGTCTCCAGCCAATCGATAGCGGCCTGCATGGTTGGGTCGTTTCCTGCGGCAAGGTCAGTCGGCGTTGTGGTTGCATTAATGTCAGGCGTGAGTCCTCCGTTTGAGATTGACGTGCCGTTGGGAGTAAGCCAGCGGGCCACGGTGATTTTAAGCTCCGCTCCGCCGCCCAGATCCATGAGTTCCTGGACCGAGCCTTTGCCGAAGCTCCGGGTTCCCACGAGTTTAGCGACCCCATGCTGCTGGAGCGCTCCTGCAAGAATTTCAGACGCAGAGGCGGAATTTTGATCTATGAGGACGGCCATGGAGAGCTGTTTGCCTGCAAAGACATTGTAGCCGAGGCTTTCGTTAACAATATTTTGCTGATGACCTTCGAAGTCCTCCGTCACCACCGTGTCGCCCACGGGGAGAAAGTAGCTGGCTATTTGCACTGCCTGGTCGAGGTAGCCGCCAGGGTTTCCTCTCAAGTCGAGAATAAGTTTAGTATCGCCCGTCTGGAAAAATGCCCTCAGTGCGTCGCGGAACAAGTCACCCGAGTTTTCGCTGAACTCGTAGAGCTGAATGACGTACACGCCGCCCGGGCCCTGATAGTAGTTTATCTCCGGAATCTGAATGGTCTGGCGCACAATGGAGATAGTGAGCGGCTGGGATTCTCCGGCGCGCCGTATGCCGAGCACGACAGTGGAGCCCACGGGTCCGCGGATAAGTTCCACGGCGGTATCAAGCGCCATGCCTTCCGTTGAAGTGCCGTCGATGCTCGTGACGATGTCCCCGGCCTCAATGCCGGCGGCTGCGGCGGGAGAGCCTTTCAGCGGCGAGCTCACGACAATATTGCCACTTGCATCTTGATTCATTTCCATACCAACGCCCCCGAAGGAGCCGCTGATGTCGGAGGAGAATATTTGCGCATCCTGCGGTGAGAAGAACACCGTATACGGGTCGCCGAAGCTCTCGGTTAAGCCGTTAATGGCGCCGTAAATTTGCTGCTGGGTTGTTGGAACGGTGCCAGTCGCGTGGATTTCAACGAAATTCTGATTGAGCAAATTCCACGCCTCGTAAAATTGCGAGAGATCGACGCCTTGCGGAGCACCCAAGGGTGTCACGGTGATGTTCAAAGAGGGTGTGGTGGTCTGGGCAGCAGCGATATTGCTGTTGTGTTCCTCGACTCCGAGATAGATACCGACCCCGAACGCCGCGATAATAAGAAAAAGAACGCCTAAGATTTTCAAGCGCTTGGTATGCATCAGGAGAGTATACCACAACGGATAAATGCTATACTCATTTGATGCTCACGCGGTATGTGCAGCATAGTTTGACATGGATAGACCTCGTCTCCCCGACTCCGAGCGAGGTTCGCTCCCTTATGCACGAATTCGGCGTCGACCCGCTGGTCGCCGAGGAGCTTCTCGTTCCTTCCTTTAAACCTAAGGTCGAGCGTCGCGGCGATGTTATATACCTCATACTCCACTTCCCCGTCTTGCGCGGCCTCAACCAGCGGCCCGAGCAGGAAATCGACTTTGTGATAGGCAAAAACTTCCTCATTACCTCGCGCTACGGCAGCACCGACCGGCTTCACGCGTTTGCCAAAGCCTTTGAAGTCAATAGCGTACTCAACCGTCAAACTCCCATGACCCACGGGGGTCACTTGTTCGCCGCCATGGCGCGCAATCTCTATCAAGCCCTTGAGAGCGAGTGCGATGCGCTGAAGAGGCGGCTTGAAGATATCGAGGAGAAAATATTCAGCGGGGACGAGCGCAGCATGGTCATTGAAATCTCCCAGACCGGGAGGGTACTCCACGATTTCCGCCAGGCGCTCCTGCCGCACGAGGAGATGATCAATTCCCTTCGACCGGTCGCAACGCGCTTTTTCGGACCGGAGTACAGCTTCTACGTTGATGCCGTGGAAGGCCAATACGGGCGGGTGCGCAACGTGCTAGAGCATCTGCGGGAATCGCTTCACGAATTGCGCGAAACCAACAACTCTCTTCTTTCAACCAAGCAAAACGACATTATAAAAATGTTCACCATACTGGCATTTCTGACACTGCCCCTTACCCTTATCACTAACCTGTTTGCGATGAACACCCGCTACACCCCCATTATCGGCACGCCGGGAGATTTTTGGATTATCCTCGGTGGTATGCTCATCATCGCCGCCTGCATCACCCTCTACTTCAAGCGCAAGGGGTGGCTCTAGATACCGCATGGCATTTTTTTCTCTTATTAAGCCAAAACAAAGCGAGCTGCCAACCTTATGGGTGCACAACACCATGAGCGGCAGCCTTGAGGTGTTCAAGCCCTTAAACAGCACGGTAAGGCTCTATAACTGCGGGCCAACCGTCTACGATCAATCGCACATTGGCAACTTGCGCGGGCCGCTTCTTGCAAACGTGCTGCGCCGCACGCTTGAGCGCTGGGGCTACAGCGTCAAGCACGTCAGCAACATAACCGATGTGGGCCACCTAACAGGAGACAACGAGGGCGATGCCGACGTGGGCGAAGATCGGATTGAGGCGAGCGCCAGAAAACAAGGTCTCTCCGCACAGGATATCGCGCGGGAATACACGGATGCCTTTTATAAAGACCTCGATCTGCTCGGTATTGATCTGAAAAAAATATTGTTTGCTCCGGCAACTCACTACATCGGGGAGCAGATAGCGCTCGTCAAAACGTTAGAAGAAAAAGGCTACGCGTACAAGATACAAGACGGCGTCTATTTCGACACCAGCAAGTTCCCTTCCTACGGTAAGCTCGGGAACGTTGATCTCGCCCAGCTGCGGGAAGGAGCACGGGTGGAAGAAAACAAAGATAAGAAAAACCCGCACGATTTCGCACTGTGGAAATTTTCCAAACCAAACGAGCGACGCCAGCAGGAATGGGAATCCCCGTGGGGCGTGGGCTTCCCCGGCTGGCACATCGAGTGCACCGCGATGATTTTCAAACTCTTGGGCAGGCAAATAGACATCCACATGGGCGGTGTTGATCTTATTCCCATTCACCACAACAACGAACTAGCGCAGGCCGAAGCCATTACCGGCAAACAATTTGTGCGCTACTGGATGCACAATGCACTCATAACGATCGAGGGCAAGAGAGTATCCAAGTCACTCGGCAATACCGTGTACCTCCATAACATTGTCGATAAAGGTCTCTCACCTTTGAGCCTGCGCTATTTATTTTTGACCGCGCACTACCGCTCGCCGATGAACTTCACCTGGGACGCCGTCGAAGCCGCGGACACGGCGCTCACGCGGCTGAATCGGTCCTTCCTTGAACTGCCCAAGGCCTCCGGAAAGTCCGAACCTTCTTTCCTGAAAGAGTTTTATGCAGCCATAGCCGATGATCTCGATACGCCGAAGGCCCTTGCGCGAGTATGGGAACTTCTTAGAGACGAAACAGTGTCTCTCGCCAATAAACGTGCGTCGCTTTTGGAAGCCGATCGGATCCTTGGACTTGGGTTCTCAGAAATGCGGCCCGTGGCTAAACTTCAGGTTAAAGCATCTCAGTTGCCGCAGGACGTGCAGCAGATGCTTACTGAACGAGAGTCAGCTCGCATGGAACGGAATTTCCAAAAGGCCGACGAGCTGCGGCTCAAAATAGAGGAGGCCGGTTTTGACATACAAGATACCCCGCAAGGGGCGAAAGTAAGCCCCAAAGAGAAGCAGTAGCTTTATCCCCCGTTTATCCACTGTTCCAACACAAAAGCGGCTATTTTTCCATCTGTTGCAAGAACCTCAAAAACGCTACTCTAGAGTCATGGCCAGGAAGCGAAACGACCCCTTCAGAGTCCCTCCGCAAACAACCGAGTCGGAGAAAGCGCTTCTCGGCGCCCTCATGATCCGACCCGAGGGCATGGCGGAGTCGGTCGACGTGCTCTCCCAGGATGCATTTTACAGCGAGAAGCATCGTATTTTGTATCGTGCGATGCTCGCGCTCTACAGCAAAAACGAGCCCATTGACATCGAGAGTGTGCGCGCCCGCCTAGCTGATGACGGACACCTTGAAGCCGTTGGTGGCGTGCCATATTTGGCGGAATTAGTCTCCGATGTCCCGGCGGCGAGCAACGCGCGCCACTACGCCGGGTTGGTGCAGAAAAAATACATGCTTCGCTCGCTTATCGACGCCGGAGAATACGTGGCAGAACTCGGTTACGACGAAGGAGAGGAGCTTGATGAGACGCTCGATAAAGCGGAGAAGAGAATATACGAAGTGACCGAATCCCCTTCCCTTTCCAAATTCGTGCCGCTGAAAGACACACTCACCGACGCGTGGGCGAGGCTTGAGCGTCTGCAGGAGCACAGAGACGAGCTGCGCGGCATCCGCACCGGATTCAAAGATCTCGATGCTCTTCTTGCAGGACTCCAGAAATCCGACCTCGTCATTCTCGCCTCGCGCCCTTCTATAGGTAAAACCGCGCTTGCGCTTGATATCGCGCGACAAACCGCCATTCACTACGGTACCACGGTCGGACTTTTCTCCCTTGAGATGAGCGCGCAGCAATTGGTGGACCGCATGGTCGCGGCGGAAGCAAAAGTCAATTCCTGGAATTTACGCATCGGCCGCATCAGCGACGAGGATGACTGGGACCGCATCCGCGAGGCCTATGAGCGCCTCGGTGCGGCCCCTATTTTTATCGACGCTTCGCCGGGCTCCAATATTTTAAAGATGCGCTCGGTGGCACGAAGGCTCAAGCGCGAGCACGGCTTGGGACTTCTTATCGTCGACTATTTGCAACTCATGGTGCCGACCGGCACCAAAGCATCCGACTCCCTTGTCCAGCAGGTCACCGAAATATCCCGCTCACTTAAAACCCTAGCTCGCGAGCTTGATGTGCCGGTCTTGGCGCTTTCCCAACTCTCGCGCGCGGTGGAGCAGCGCCGTGGCAAACCACGGCTCTCTGATCTGCGCGACTCCGGCTCCATTGAACAAGACGCCGACGTGGTGATGTTCATACACCGCGACGACAAGATGAACGAGAATTCTGAACGCCCCAATGTTGCCGAGATTATGGTAGAGAAACACCGCAACGGCCCCATCGGCAAAGTGGAACTCTATTTCGATGACAAGCGCACCACGTTTGTCTCGCTTGAGAAGAGCGACTTCGGGGCATTTGAGAGCGCGGGCTCGACCAACGACCTGTAATGAACCCTATTGATCGCCTCACGGAGCTATTTGAGAAATTTCCCGGCATAGGGCCACGGCAGGCGCGCCGTTTCGTGCAATACCTCCTCTCAACCCAACCTTCGACGCGCACGGAGCTCGCCGGTTTAGTGGGACGCATCGGGGAGGAGACCGCCCAGTGCAAAAAATGCTTCCGCTGGTTTTTGTCCAATAGAAGCTCCGGGAAGAAAGCTCATGTGTGCGATATTTGCGCTAGCCCCGCGCGCGACCAAAGTACGCTCTTTGTGGTTGAAAAAGACGCCGACATAGAACAAGTCGATCGCAGCGGCTATCGCGGACTCTATTTCGTGCTCGGAGGCACTATTCCGCTTGCCGCAGAGGACACGCACAAGCATGTTCATTTGCGTGAGCTCGTCAAACGAGTCGAGGAGGATGCGGCACAGAAAAAATCGAAGGAAATTATATTAGGGTTATCGGCAACCACCGAAGGCGACCATACCCGTCTTATCGTGCAGGAAAAGCTGCTTCCCATAGCGGAAGGCTTCAAACTGAAACTCACCAGCCTCGGACGCGGACTTTCAACCGGCAGCGAGCTTGAATACGCAGATCCGGATACTATTGCAAGCGCTTTCAATTCGCGGATTTAAAAACTCCCCGGCTAGGCGAGTTTGGTTATCGTAATCTCAAAATAGGGTTGTCGATGTCCTCGCTTTTTAAAATAGTTTGATTTTGCCTTGTATTTGATGACCGTTACTTTCTTGGCGCGGTCGATTCTTTTGATCTCGGCGGATACCTTGGCACCCGGGATATAGGGAGCTCCGATAGTTGCATCCTTGCCGTTATCAACCAAAAGGACTTTGTCGAATACGACAGAGTCACCCACTTTGTGGGCGCCGGAAATTTTCTCTATTTTGACGGTGTCTCCCTGAGAGACCATGTACTGTTTGCCGCCAGTTTCAAATATCGCGAATTCCTTCATGGTGATAGAAAAATGCGCCTAGGCGCCTCACTAATCTACACTACTCTTTGCCTGTGGGCAAGTTCCATTGACCCCATGGTAAGGGATGGGATGATGAGGGCGGTTGCGGAGGTTTTGAAGTACGAAGGAAGGGGTGTCATGACGCAATTCGTCCTGGCTATGTGTGCCTTCGGAGGCGTCTACGCGGCTTGGTTGATTCGCGACAAGCGGAAGATCAGACACTGCGAGACTTTCAAATTCGACTTCTCAGCCCGGCGAGGAGAACAACGGGCGTGAAGATTCCGCATCCGTTTCGGGCCCGGCGATTTCCGACGGGCCTTTTTTATTCTCTGCCCTCAAGCAGAGGCCGCTCTATAGAATCCACCTCAAGGCCCATGGCCTCGTCTTTGGTAATGCACACCACATCTTTTTCTATCTTTCCCAGCTCTTTATACCCGGTATTCCAATGGTTGACCGTGGTTGAAAGCGAGCTGCCTAACTTTTTGTAATAGTCCTCATACGCCTTGATGTGCCGACCGAGCGCCTCGACGTTCTTGGAAATTTCCTTCGCCGTCTCCTCCACCTTGAACGCCCGGAAGCCATACAGGACCGACTGCAAGTACGCCGCGAAGGTCGTCGGTGAGACAATAATCACTTTCTTTTCGTTGTAGGCGTAGTCTATGAGGTTGCGGGTGTTTACCTTGACGGAACCTACCTCGTTGATAAGGAGATCGTAGTAAATGGCTTCTGCAGGAATATACATGAACGCGAAGGGCAGCGTGTTATCTTTCGGTCGAACATACTTGGCACACTCGTCTATGCGCATCTTCAGATCGTTTTTGAAGAGTTTTTCCATCTCGTCGCGCTGTTTGGCATCAATGGCATTGATGACGCGGTTGTAGTTTTCAAGCGAGAATTTAGCGTCGACGGGAATAAGGCCTTCTTTGGTGACAATCACGGCATCCACCGTTTCTCCCCCTGGAAATTCATACTGCATTTTGTACGCGGTCGGCGGCAATATATTCCCCAAGATGAGCTCCAGCGACGCCTCTCCGAGGTTGCCGCGCTGTTTTTGATGCGTGAGCACCTTCTCAAGATTCTGCAGCTGCTCGGCAATGGTAAATACCTGCTTGGTCGATTCTTTAGTCTCGGAAACACCCTTGGTCACTTCAAGCAGTTGTTTGGAAACCTGATCGGTGATATTCGACATGAGTTGCTGGCTTTGACTGAATTGCGTTTTCATAGACTCAAACATCCGATCGGTGCCTTCGCTGAGCTTCCCTTCCATGGAACGCGAGAGGTCCTGTAGTTGATTTTGCAGAAGCATGAGACTATCGGTCGGTGCGGAGTTGTTCTGCCCTCGACGCCAAAGCAGGAAAAGCATGCCGAGATTTCCCAGCACGAGGATAAGCAGGATTAATATTAACCATTCCATTTCGCCATTCTAACATTTTTTGCTACTATGGGACTTATGACACAACAAGATCTGCGGGAGGCAATGAAAACCGCTATGAAGAACAAGGAGACCGTGAAGCTCAGCGTCATTCGTGGCCTTATTTCCGCCTGTACCAACGAATTGGTCGCCAAAGGCCGCGGGCCGGAGGGGAAACTCAGCGACGACGAACTACTCACTCTTATCTCCCGAGCTGCAAAGCAACGCAAGGACTCTATCGAGCAATTTGAAAAAGGCGGACGTCCTGAACTCGCAGCCAATGAAAAAGAAGAGCTTGCCATTCTTGAGACCATGCTCCCTGTCCAGATGTCACGTGTGGAAATAGAGGCGGCAGCCAAGGCAAAAGCGGCGCAGTTAGGAATTATTGATAAATCAAAGGCTAACCAGCTTATGGGTATGCTTATGAAAGATCTCAAGGGGAGAGCCGATGGTACAGTCGTCAAAGGCGTTGTTGAAGCTCTATTTCAATAATTTTCCACAACTTCACTTGACTTTTAGTTATTTTTGTGCAAAATTAAACCCAGAGGGAGAGGTTTCGGCCTCATAGGTAATGCGTTCCCTCGTGTCACCAACTGATGCGAGGAGGCATGTATGTCCATTGATACGCTAGAGTTGGCCTCAAAAGCTGCGAAGCGATGGTTTGAGTCTAGTGACCGTTCGCGTTTGCGTTTTTACACTATCACTGCAGATGCGGTGAAAGGTACGGGAATCCGGCACAAACCCGATCTTGTTCGTATAACAAAAGAGGTCCGTCGCAAAATGCGATTCTTTCATGCCGAACCAGCGAGAGAGAATCGTCTGACAAGGCGGAGAGCGTGATGGGCGACATCCCTGTCATCGAATTCGCCCATCTGAACTTCCCTTCGCTTACTGAGTTCGAACTCGATAGCGCCATCGGCTACGCCCGATTGTGTTACGAGCAAACGCTCGATCGCGACTTGCTACGCATCTTAGTCAATACCACGCATAAGCGGCGCGAACAGAAAGGAGTGATCCTTCCGATGCTTGCGGCGATGGTCGTGAAGGAGAATGTTCGATTGCTCTGGCGCGCTACGCCAGAGCAAATCGAAGACTATCGATGGAAAGTTGAGGCGTGCAAAGCGGCTGTCATGAAAATCATGAGCATCCGTCGTGTATGGCAACAACAGCAAGAGGCACAAAAGCGTGCTCGAGGCGAGCCAGTAGCACGAAAACCCAAAGCGAAGCAGACGGAACATCCAGTTGAAGTAACACCTTCGCAAGAAGATCAGCTCAGGCTCTTTTCCTGAAGCACCGACCGTCACTTCTTCTAGGTTCAGACTCCCCATTCGGTATACCGATTCGGGGAGTCTTTTTATATTTGTTACTGTATCAACAACTTGAAATCCATGACCCTGACGATGCAGAAGTCAAAACCAATGATGGATTTCCTGAAAGAGTTAAGCAGTGTGGCTTCTAAGTTCTTGAGCTTCCAAAATAAACCTTCTTTCCTCACCAAGCAAGCTGAGGGAGTAATACCTTATATTTGACTAAAAAACTCCTGTGGTGTTTACTCGCTGTGGTAGTTCACTGTTGGAGAGGAACATGAGCACACATTTAGGTAGCAGTGAGTTGGACGAACTTGAGGATTCTATTGGCGCATCTATACTCGAAGCCGATAGAATCGGACGAGTTTCGCAAGCCCAGGAGTTTGTGTTGAGATTGGAAGCGGCTCTTCAAGTCGAAGATGATCTCAAATTTTGGGTCAGGCGCATTCGGCGGGCGATGAAGTTCAACAACAATTCCACTGATAATCATTGGAGCATGCGCGGCAGCATGAGCATCTACTATATAGCTGCACTGCAAAAGCGCCTGGGCACGGACTTCAATGTGCAATCCCTCCGCTCGCATTTTCTGGATAATGTAGAATTGGTATCAGTTTCGTGGTGACCGTCGAGGTTTTGAAGCGGCAGATCAAAAACTCTGCCGCTTTCTTTTTGGTTCAAATAATCGTTAGGATCGACATAAAATCCACTCAAAAAGTGGCTCAAATCAACAACTTGAAATCCATGACCCATTAGGGTGGCTTTCCGAATTTTCACTCTGGAGGGAGGAAATACAAATCAGCATTAGAGAGTTAGAGGGTTTGATGCTCTACCCAACCTCGTGACTCACTATATCTGCTGGACTATATTACCCCACAAATACTCATGGTTTTTGTCTTGAGCAGTATAGTTACAATCATTGCCACACTGTTCAGCAGTGGCAACTTGAAAGGTGGTTGGATCTGCACCTTGAACAATCGAGGCCCCACCACCCGTATCAACGTACACATTGTTTTTATCCTTGGCGTAAAAATCATTTAAAAGTACAAAGGTGCTTAGATCGACACCTGTTATTAAATGACCCATACTATCGTAGACGCCATTTTTATCCTTCGCATAATAATCACTTAGAATTATAAAAGTACTAGGATCGGCGACTGCCACTGTAGAACACTCAAATTGTGGGTTTATTCCGATACCTTCGCCACAAAAGTAAACATGGTTTTTGTCCTTTCCGTATCCTCTCTCCCCCACCGGTACAAATGTTGCAGGATCGGCTTGGGGTAACACTTTTTGTTCATCAAAGTATATAGCATGTGCGTCTTTTGCAAATGCGCTATCAGTAAAATCTACAAAAGTAACTGGATCTGAACCTGGTATTAAATCTCCTCGCCAATAGACGTGATCTTTATCCGCTTCGTAATTTTCATCAATGAGCTTAAACGTGGGTGCATCGGCACCAATAATTTGGGAGCCAGGACCACTAATGGCATTTTCCATGCCGAAGACTTGTGTTGCGTCTTTCACATATTCATCCGTCAAGACCATAAATGTGGCTGGGTCTATTTTACCCGTGAATGTTTGCCATGGGTTCATGGTAATGGCTATACTTTCTTCGATTGGACGATCCTCAAAATAGACTTGTTGAGAACCGAGCAGAGGTGTTAAGGGACTGGCCCAAGACTCTGCCCGCAACCGACGATTCAACGTACGGTGCGAACTCCAGCCCTCGAAGGGGAAAGATGTCTCAGCGAACAAACCACTCTTCCTGGGGTGGTTTGTTCTTTCACATAGGAGTCAGCTATGTCAACCACCGTACACGAGATACAGGCGGAGATACGAAACGAGGCCAAGAGCGGCCTCCACTTCTGTCGGGTATGCAATGCATACGCTCTTCATACCCGGCCTCTCCTCATGCTCCCGTTCCGTTGTGTAGCCAGTCACGGAGGCACCACCCTGTGCGATGAATGTCATACCTTTGTGGCCTTCATAGCAAAGGTAGTCGTCACCGGTCAATGGAGCTACAAGCGATTCTGCTCCCTCTGCTGTGAGCCCGAGTCAGAAGAAAAACAACGGCGGCTCGACGAACGAAGGAACAGAAATGGAGAAGAGGCCCATAAACCTCTGGACTTGAATGACCCTGCGAGTATAGCTAGGGCGCTCGGAGCATCGTCTTTCGCAAAGAGGCGTTAATCTCGCAAAAAGGAGAGGCGTTATGACACGATGGAACCCCTGTGGTGAACGCATTGCCATTCGGTTTGATACTGGAGAGGAGGTCGATGCGGCCGTCACCTTCATCTACAAGCACCCAGAGTTGAATCGCCTACCCTTCGACTCACCGGACGGCTATGAACTGCATATACCCGCAGAGGCCGAAGCTATCTTTAAGCAGAGTGGTCTTCGCTACAAAAGCTTCCGGCTCTAAAAAAGTTACCCGCCTCAGAGCAATCTGCGGCGGCTTTTTTCTTTTACAAAAGTTCTGAAAGTGCTTCTTTTGCAATTTTCAAAACGTTGAAAAATATAGCTTTTCTGACCCCATGACCCTACGGGGAATCGAACCCCGATTTAAGCCTTGAGAAGGCTCCGTCCTAACCGTTAGACGATAGGGCCGTCAACACAAATTACAGTATTTCTATCTTTTTCTCCACTCCGCGTCCTGTCGAACCAACAATTGTTCAGCGCGCTCAGGGTACGCCATGAGTTCCAAAACCGTGCGCTCCATGCGCATCGATTGGGAACCCTTGACCAAGATGCAGTCGCCCGGCACAACGAGTTCCTCGAGCTCCTCCCCCGCGCGCTCGGCATTCTCGAACTGCAAAATGTTCTGTTCGCTGAAACCTCCGTCGAGTGCGCCCGCGACGATATCGCGCGCTCGGAATCCAATCGTCACTAAAAGGTCGCTTGTTTTAGCCACATGCGCTCCAATTTTTCGATGCTCCTCCACCGAATGGCGCCCGAGCTCGAGCATGTCGCCGAGCACTGCAATCTTTCTTCCCCTCGGCGCCGCAAGCACCAAGGTATCAAGCGCCGCAACAACGGCTGCCGGAGAGGAGTTGTAGGTATCATCAATAATAAGGGAGTTCTTGACGCCTTCAATGAGATGCATGCGCCCCGGCGGCGGCTCATAGCTCTTCAGTGCGCCAACTATGTCTGGCAGACTTCTTCCCACTGCATCCCCTACAGCGGCAGCGGCAAGGGCTGGCAACATAGCGTGACTTCCAAGCGTTCCCACGATTTCAACCGGAGCAGAACTACCTCGGATGCGGATGCGGGCGCTCATGCCTATCGGCCAGCGCTCGACACCCTCTTCAAAAAGAATCTTAAAATCCTCCACGCGCACGTCACAGGAAGAAGAAAATCCAAACGTACTCACTTTTTTATGTCCCACTCGCCGTGCGAACTCTGCGGCCCGTTCATCATCACCATAGAGCACCAATACGCCTTCCGGCACCAATGCGTTAATAAGTGACGCTTTTTCCTCTATGACCGCTTCGGGCGAATCAAAAAACTCCACGTGCACGGGAACTTCCGGGAGCCGTGTGATGACCGCGACGTCAACCCGAAGCCACTGTGCAACGCGTCTGATGTCGCCCGGTCGGTCGGCGCCTATCTCAAGCACGAGCCACTGCGGATAACGAGAAGCTGAGAGCGCGAGGAATAACCCGTCCACGACATTTTCAATCCAGCGCAGCGGATTGTTCCAGGGGTTGGGTTGCCCGAGAATGGTTAAAGGTAACCCGATGTCTCCGTTGAAGCTTTTTTCGCTTTTGCGGACATAGCTCCCCATCGCGATGACGGAATAAATGGCGTCTTTGGTTGAGGTCTTGCCGACACTTCCCGTCACCGCGACAATATGCGGCTTGCAGCGCTTCACGACTGCGCGCGCCTCAAGCATTAAAAGTCCAATCAATAGTTTTTTAAGAAATTTTTTCATATCACTTAGCGATCCGGCGGTACATTGTAATAATTAATAAGGAATTGCACCATAGAGTGGAAGTAACTTCCCCACGTATCGGAGGAGTAGGGTGCCCCGACCGGCTCAAACGCAAAGAAAAAAAGAATGAACTGCGGATTAGTCGCGGGGAAATAGCCGAAATAGCTGTGTACATAGGTGTTGGGATAATAGGTGCCAGTCGTCGGATCGGCTATCTGGGCCGTGCCCGTTTTTGCCGCCACACTGTAATTGGGAAAGCTCATGCCCTTGGCGAATGCGACATCGACGACGGTGACAAGCATTTGTGTGAGCGTCTGCGCGGTCGAGGGTTTGATCACGGGGCCGATCTTCGGCCAGTTGAGCGTCTGCGTAACACCAGTATCGTAGTGTATAGCGCTTACGAGGTGCGGGGTCACCAAATAGCCACCGCTTGCAAGAACGTTGAGCGCGCGAATCATCGTCACCGGTGTTACTGCAATGCCCTGCCCGAAGGCCGCGGTGTCATAATCCACCTGTTCGGACGTATAGAGGTTGTTCACCAGCCCCGCTTGTTCGTCCGGCATATCAATGCCGGAGATTTGCCCCAAGTCGTAATGGTTGAGAAAGTAATTTCGCATAGTAGTCGATCCCATTTGAGTTGCGACGAAGGAGGCACCGACGTTGAGCGAATCATTGAGAATGGTCTGCATCGGGATGACGCCGTGCCCAAGGACGTCCCAGTTGCAGATGCGGGACTTGTCGACCGTAATGCAGGCAGTGTCTTCGTACGTGGTCGTCGCAGTAATAGCGCCAGAATCTATGCCCGCCGCCATGGTTAAGGGCTTCATAATGGAGCCCATCTCGTAGTCGCCGCCGACGAGAAAATTGTTGTAGATACTGGGGTCGGTCTGCGCGCCGAAATCATTGAGGTCAAAGGTGGGATTTATGGCCATCGCATAAATAGCTCCCGTCTGCGGATTCATGACAATGCCGCCGGAGAATTCTGAGTGCCACTGCGCCTGATACGACACCAAGTCGCGCTCAAGTTCCTCCTGCACCGAAGGTTCAATAGTGGTAATAATATCTCCCGTCTGCGGCGCTCCTTGCAACAATCCTTTCACCCCTCCGAAGAGTTGCACGAAGAAATTGCTATAGAGGTCATCTATCTTCGCGAGCACATCCTGATACTCGGCCTCAAGTCCGTAGCGCCCAACCTCTGTGTTGCCGTCGTAGGCGACGAATCCTATTTCCTGCGCAGCCAAGGAGCCTCCGGGGTAATACGGCCAGCGATCCTCCGCCAAGACAACGCCGGGGAGGTTTTCGGCCTGTATCTGCTGCCCCAGAGGGGTGGCGAGTTGATTGGCGAGAATTTCGTACTCTGTTCCTGTCGCGGTCGCCTTCTGCATAAAGTCGCCCTCCGAGAGGGGCACAAAGGCATTGAGTTCCTGGTAGAGCTTCCCAGGGTCCACCACCTTGGTCGGGTTTATGGCCAGGGTGAAGCCCGTGTCCATGGTGGCTGCGGTTATCTCGGTACCGTCTTTGGCGGTGAAATAAATGCTGTCGCGATCAGGGAGCGGAGAGGCCGGGATTTCAAACTGGGCGTCAGCGCGCTCAGTATACGCTGAACCTTCGATTATCTGCAGCAGATAGAGCCTACCGATGATAAGAAGCGCTACCGCAAGACACAGGAAGGTTACTATCCTCACGCGCGCGACAAAACGGGCATTCATCTCCCTTATTCTACTGCATTTCTCCTACTGATCCCCGGATGCAGGAGCGGGTGGAGTTACCGCCAACGAAAGTGATTGGGACTCTACGGTATCAACGACAGTGTCTATCTGGGTTGGCACCACAAACCCGAGGGCTTCTGCTCTGTCGGGCGTGAGCGCTATCGTTTGTGCCAAATATTGCGCCTCTAGGCTGCCGAGTTGTTCGTTGAGGGCACTTATCTGCCCTTGCGCCTCGGTGAAGCCTGCTGCGTGAGCCACCGCTTCAAGCAAAAAGAACCCGTAGAGAAGGGCGCACACAGCGCACACAATCGCTAAAAGCGCCATGACCCGGTTGAAGTAGGGTTCAATGGAGAACGCGGCGCTTGTGACTGGTTTTATTATTGTTTGATGCATATCTTTTCTATGGCGCGCAGCTTCGCACTGCGTGCGGAAGGATTGAGCCCTATCTCCTCCCGTCTGGGAATGAGCGGCTTTTTAAAAATAATGTGACCGTGGGCCGCGCCTTTTTGTTTTGCATAGTGAGCGAACATTCTCTTCACCAGACGATCTTCGATACTATGAAAAGTAACGACGGCGATGCGCCCCTCACAGGAGAGATACTTCCATGCGGCGCTCACTCCGCGCTCAATGCTTTTGAGTTCGTCATTAACGGCGATGCGCAGAGCCTGGAATGTTTTGGTCGCGGGATGGAGACGGCCGTGGCGATAGCGCGCGGGCACCGCATCTTTGATGATCTCAACGAGCTCCAGCGTCGTCTCAATTCGTTTTATTTTTCTTCTCTCAACTATTGCCTTGGCGATTGGCCGCGCGTAGCGCTCTTCCCCGTAGCCAAAGAATATATCCGCAAGCACTTTTTCCTCCCAGGTATTGAGTATCTCGGCAGCATTAAATCCAGACGCGGGTTTTTTCCCGTAACTCATGGAAAGCGGCTCGTCGTTAAGAAAGGAAAATCCGCGACCTGAGAAGAGCTGGGTGCTATTCCATCCCAAATCAAAGAGCACCTTATCGAGCACCGGTATGTGTTCATGCACCAGTATGCGAGGGAGGTCTCCGAAATTACCCTCAATAACGCGTACCTGTGGGAGACGCGCTTTAGTTGCGGCGACTGCTTCGGAGTCGGCATCAAGAGCGATGACCGTACCGCCCGCTTTGTGGAGCGCCTCGCTGTGCCCGCCGAGACCAACGGTCGCATCGAGAACTAGGTCTCCCTTTTTAATAGCAAGTGCTTCGACTGCTTCTTTGAGCAAGACGCTCGCATGTTTGTGCCGCAATGTCTGCTCGCGAACCGTGCCACTCTCCTCTCGAGAGGAGTGGTGCGACCCACGAACAGGCATCGATGCAAAAAGTGTAGTCTCCATATATCAAAGAATTCCTAAATCGCCCAGAGTCTGTGCCATCTTATCCGCTCCTTTCTCAATGCGGCGTTTATACTCCTCCCACGTTTTTTCGTTCCAGATCTCTATGCGGTCTGAAACGCCCGCGAGGACGACCCGGGAGCGAAGATCCGCAAATGTTTTCAGGAAATCCGGAATGAGCACACGACCAGCGCCATCGATATCTACTTCGACCGCGCCGCTTAGGAGAAAGCGACTCATGCCGCGGGTGTCAGCGCCTCCAATCGGGAGCTTCTGCATTTTTTGTGCTATATCCTTCCACGCGCTCAGCGGAAACATAAAGAGGCACGCATCAAGGCCGCGCGTGATGACCACCTTCCTCCCCATTTCTTTGCGGAATTTCGCCGGAAGCGAAAGTCGCTTCTTGCTGTCCAGTGTATGTAGATATTCGCCGATGAGCATAGCGTTTGTTGAAGATCCCACTTTATCCCACTAACAATGGAGTTTATACTACTTTGCCCCACTTTGAATGTCTATTTATCCACAAATTTCCTCTAAAATACATACTAGGACAACCCTTCTCGGACGAGACGCTCAAAAAGCCTTATACCAAAGGCTTTGCAAGTCCTTGACATTTTTATATTTTTAGCCTACACTGTACGCCAGAAACGTTAATGGGAGGCGCTCAGACATCAACCCCCACTTAAGGAGCGTGTGATGACTGCGGCATTAAAAAAGTTTTTCCAACCCGAAACGAACGAAGAGATGCTGAAGCGCGTCGCGATGATTCTCATCGCCTCGATTTCAGTTCTGTTCGTCACGATTCTACTCAACAAGCTCGAGGAGGTTCGCCACACGAAGTATTATCGCTTCGGCGGTTCCGTCATTGCAGATTCTCCCGATAAAGTTGTTGTGTACGAATTTCATCACCACTGAAGCACGGGCGGCCTGCAATGCGAGCCGCCCGTTTACTTTTCCCCATACTACACGTTTACTTTCATATACGAATCTGTTATAAGAAAAAGTAGTTGAGTTCTTCGCTCAAAAAGGAGGCTCGGGAAATGACCCGACGAAATACTAATATCTCACAGTGCGATCGACCAGGTTGCCAAGGATATCTTGGGCTGAGGTATGTCAAACTTCGTGGTAGGAGGTTTTGCAGTCGCAGATGTCGCAAACGGTATAACTCGGAGAATCCGAGTTCCTCTATTTTAAAATGGTGGCGATTGTCCTGGTTACGTTTGCGTTCGTATCCGTAAACGTAACAACGACAGGTGTCACAACTGCCCTTCCGCTCACGCGGATAGTGGAACTTATGAGTTAGCCCCGCCACACTTTGGTGGGGCTGTTTATTGCGTTGCTTCCTTAAGTCGCTTTACTACAAACTTCCGCGGGAGCACCGAGAGAAACCACCCCGCTTTGGGACCAAACGACTTCCCTAAAAATGAAAGATAGATGGCCCCGAACAGTTCTGCCGGGGGAATCGGTACTTCTTCTTTCAGTTGATGAAGCTGGTGGTGTATGTCCTCACCGGAGGGCATAGCCTCTGACACTTCAAGATATTGAAGTAATCCAACGAGTGCTTTCTTTTGCACAATACTAAGAGACCGGGCAGCAGTCGGGAGCGTTTCCTGCAACTTAAAGACAAATTTCTCTGGGGCATATTCATCAAGCCACCGCTTGGCGTAGGTTGAGCGCTCTTCCAATTCTTTTTTATCAAAAGCAGTCAAACTACCTCCCTTAAGATGTTCGACTTCCTTCTCCAGATTTAAGTGCTGCATCTGCACTAAAAATGCCACTTGGGAAAATCGCGGCAAAAACATTTCTGTTGGTACGGTGCGACTGGGATGTACGAATTCAAACAGACGCGCGTAATCGTCTTTGACACCCGACCAATACCCGAGAGCTAATTTGTCGTACTGATCGTAGAGTACCGGGATGGTGTCTCCTTCCGGATCGAAGTTAAAAGCCTGGTTGATATCCTTACCCAAGAGCGCAAGGCGGAATATTTTTGCCGGGAGAAGATCTGAGATCTCTTTAGCGCTTGAGCCTCGGCCTTTAGAGGACGACATTTTTTTGCCGCCGACCAGGAAGAACTCATACGGAATATCAAACGGCGGCTCGCGGTGGAATACCTCGCGACTTATGTGGTTGGCTACGTCGCGGGCTCCCCCTTTGGTTGAGTGGTCTTTTCCTCCGCCTTCAATAGCAACGCCCATAACCTTCCATTTGGCGGCCCACTCAACCTTCCACGGCAATTTGGCACTGCCTCCAAAAGGAGAAACCCGGCCTTCAAAGCCGCAGCCTTTGGTGTAGGCGACCTTCTCAGCCTGGCAGTGCACCAAAACCGTCGAACCGTCGAAATCCTCCGCCTGTGTGGTCGCTAGCTTACCGCACGTGGGGCATATAACTGAGATGGGAAGCCATTTCTCATCGCGCTCTCCTCCGGACACTTCCTTATATATGCGCCGAATGGCGGGAGCACCCATGAGAGCCTCCTTAATAACAGAATCCATTTTCCCAGAGAGGTAGAGTTCGCTTCCCCAGTAAAACTGGGGGTTAAATCCCGCGTCCGTTATGACCTTCTGGAATTCGGTGGCAAAATATTCAGCGTAATTCTTTGCCGACGGTTCTGGTGAGGGCACTTGATACAGGAGCATGCCCAGATATTTCTCAAACTTCTCCCGCGGCAAATATGAAGGCACGTCATCCATGACGTCAAAGTCGTTATGCTCCCAATAAAACATGGTCTTTACTCCCTGCTCAGCGAGCACCTTGGAGATTAGGCCATGTATAGCCACTCCTCGCATGGAGCCCACATGCACGCGGCCAGATAACGTTTTCTCATCGCGAATGACGAGAGCTTTATTTGGTTTTCCAAATTGTTTCTCTATCTCCCCTGCAATCCGGTCTGCCCAAAACATACGCTCTAGCTTAGCTTTTTTTTGACCGAAGCTATAGTGCTTGACAAAGTAGTTAAGACAGGACATTCCCAACACATCGCGCCGGGGAATTTTTTTATTCAACCTTTAAAATTTTATATTTCTGCGTGCCCTTCGGGGTGTGAAATGAAAACTCGTCGCTTTTCTTTTTGCCTAACAATGCTGCCCCCAGGGGCGAGTGATAGGAAATTTTGCCTGAAATAACATCAGCTTCCTCCGCACCCACGATAAGATAATGGTGTTTTTCGTCCGCGCCGATTTTTTGCACCGTGACTTGGGAGCCCATACCGACGGTGTCGCTTTTGGAGCCGCGCACGATTTTCGCGTTCTTTAATATGGCTTCGAGCTTCTGGATACGCTCTTCAACGGCCGCCTGCATTTCGCGTGCTTCCTGGTACTCGGCGTTTTCCGAAAGATCGCCGAGCGAGCGAGCATATTCAAGCTGCTCCGCCACTTCGCGCCTACGAGTTGTGCGCAAATCGTCAAGTTCTTTGGTCAATTCCTCAAATTTCTCCTGCGAGATGAGTTCTTCCTTCGGCATATCGAAAGACAAGTGTATAGGAAGGGTATAAATTGTCAAACTACTGTAGATACTGCGGCTCGTTTGCTTCCATCCACTCAAAAAACTGCTGCATGACGGTGGGAGATTCAATCAACGTGCCGGCGGGGCCTTGCTGGAGCACCACCGCGAAGGCGTACTCGGGATCTTGGTACGGCCAATATCCTATCATCGAAGAATTTTGATATTGGTTGTGCGAGCCTACCTGCGCTACGCCGTCTTTTGCCGCAATGGCGACAAATGGAAAATTTACCTCCTGGACAATCCCCCAGGTGACGCCGAGTCGCATGCCCTGCTGTACCACTTCCAGATCGCCCTGGGGCAAATTCATATTTACTCCCTGCGGAGTCGAACTTGCAAGCAAAGTCGGAGTGAGCAGTATGCCGCCGTTTGCAATTGCGGCTGCTTCCCGCACGGCCTGCAGTGGCGTTATTTGCGTCCCGTACTGCCCTATCGCGGTGTGGTAGGTGTCGCCGAGACGCCACGTGGGGTCGCTTGGAAAATTAAGCGCTTTCCACGCGGGGCTTGAGACCGTGCCCGCCGCTTCGGTAAAGCCTTGAAGTCCCGTCAGGGAGCCGAATCCGAAGAGATTGAAATACTTATCGAGCTCGGTGATGCCGAGTCCTGGCTGGTTTTGGTATCCCCCGCCCACTTCATAAAAATAGACGTCCGAGGACAGCGCTATCGCCTGCTGCATGTCCATGAGTCCATTGGCGCGCCAGTCCTTGAAAATAGAGGGCTGCGCCGGATCATACGGGTTGGGAATGGATATAGAGCCGGTTGAAAGTATCTGCGTGCTCGGACTGATGACGCCGTCGACAAGCGCCCCGACTGCCACAATGGGTTTGACAATGGAGCCCGGGGAGTACAGACCATCGACCGCGCGATCAAGAAACGGCTGATCCGGATCGCTATTGTAGGAAGCCACGGCCGCCGCGTTACCGTCAGTCATCGCCGTTTGGGAATATTCCGGATAACTGGTGAGAGCCAAGAGTGCTCCGGTATGCACATTCATGATGACGCCCGCGCCTCCCTGAAAACCCGACTGCTGCACTATCTTCGCTATTGTGTCGTAGAAGCCTTGCGTGACGTTTGCGTCTATGGACAGCGTGATGGTTTGGCCAGGCACTGGCGGCTGCTCGACGCTTTGGGACACAACGTTGCCGTGCGCGTCAATTTCAGTGAGTGCCAGCCCATTGGTACCAGAAAGCTCACCATCAAACGCCCGCTCGGTGCCATCCATACCTTCAAAGTCATCCTGGTAATAGACGCCACTGGAGTCTTTGGCCGGCGGCTTCACATACCCGACCACGTGGGAGAGTCCGACGTATGGCGCATAGACGCGCTGCGCAAAATCATCGGCCACGCTACTCCTAACATTGTACGCAAGCGGGATACCATTTACATCGAGTATGCTGCCGCGATCGGCAAAAATAACTTTCTCTACTAGCTGATTTTGTTGGGCCTGTTGTGCATAGGCACTACCGTCCACGAGTTGGAGATCGCTGGCGCGCGCAATAAAAGCAAAGAATACCAACACTAAAAAGGCACCGGGGTAAAAGAAGGAGCGGGAACGCAGCGGCCGCTCGATGCGTCCCTCAAACTGATCGCGGTCCAACTCGGCAATATTTTCAGCGTCTATGAGTATCTCGTCCGGATGGATTTCAGTATTTATTTTCGATTTTCGTCTGAATATTCTCATGGGTCAGAGTGTTTCCGGAAAATCCTTGTTCATGACGTACCCCATGCCAACGTAGCGGACGAGGGAAAGTACCACTGCGGCGAGCGTAAAGGGAAAGTAGAGGTAGTGGAGCGTTCCCAAAGGAGCCCCGTAAGCGAGATCAAGGAGCACCCCTATGGCGATCGCAAATACCCATCTCCCCGAGAGAGCCGCGAGTGCAATGCCCAAAAGCGAAAGCGGCCACAGCGGCAGGAGAAATCCCACTGCCGCAAGGAGAAACGAAATCGAAAGTATCCACTTAGTGTTTGCGCTCATGATTAGTTAGAGGGTAATTCTACTTCCACATACTGCAGTGAGAAAAGATCAACCGGAAGATTTATATACATAGTCTCAAACGACTGCCCACTGGGCGCTACTATTTGCGATACTGACCCTATAAATCCACCCGCGATCCCGGGGAACATTACCGTGTCACCCACACTCGCTGCAGTCCCGGCAGGAACGGTACCATCCATAGAGCCCGCTCCCTGCCCCTCAATGGTAATAGGGACCGTTGTGCCGGAGGAAAGCATAAGCAAGGCCTGATAGGTTTGTCCCGATGCGGAGTAGAGTGTCACGCGAGAGATGCTGTCGTAGGCGTTGCTCACTTCTCCTATGGCCGTAGTCCCGCCCGCGGAGACTACATCTCCCGCCACGACCCCGTTTTGCGTTCCCACGTCAATGATGAGGGTGTCGTATGGAATGCCCGGAGGGCCCTGAAGCACGCCAGCAAGCACCGTGCGGCTGCTTATTTGCCGTCCGAGTTCGGCTTTCAGCGCCAGATTTTCCTCATACAGCATATCGCGATCAGCGATAAGTGCCGAGGTGGAGGCAAGCTCCGCTTCTAGTTGTGTAGTTTCACTTTGATCAAGCGAGTTACGCACTGCGACGAGAGGGGTGACAACCCGCCACAGGAGTGCGCTAAGTTGTGAGCGCCATAGAATCGCTATGCCGATAATCAAAAGTAACAAAAGTATCAGGAGTGCGGTCGGGGCCACCGGGGTGCGGCGTCGGCTAGGAGATATCGTCGTCATGTTCAAGGAAGACGTCGCGGTGTGTCTCCAAGTTCTCCAAAATGACGCCCGTGCCGCGCACGACCGCAGTCAGAGGATCGTCCGCCACAAAGACCGGCACTTTAAGCCACTGGGAGAGCAGCGAATCGAGGCCTTTGAGTAGTGCTCCCCCGCCCGTGAGAACTATGCCCGAGCGCATGATATCGGAGAGAATTTCCGGAGGTGTTGTTTCAAGCACTTCGCGCACGGACTCAATCAGGGTATCGACCGACTGCGAAATGGCTTCGCGAACATCCTGATCCGTCAAAATGACTTCGCGCGGCAGCCCCGTGATAAGATCTCGACCGCGCACCACTGCCTCCGTGTGAGAGCCGAATTCCATGACCGAGCCTATGGCCATCTTCACGCCTTCGGCACTCTTCTCCCCTATCAATATCTTAAATTCGGAGCGCACGTGGGCGATGATGTCTTGGTTTAGTTTGTCTCCCGCTATGCGCAGATTTTTGGAGCGGATGATGCCGCCCAAGGAGAGCACCGCGATGTCGGAGGTTCCTCCGCCGATATCGACTACCATGGAGCCTACGGCTTCGCGTATGGGAAGCCTGATGCCGAGGGCTGCGAGTATCGGCTCCTCGACGATGTGCACCTCTCGGGCACCCGCGTTTTGCGCTGCGTCTTTGACCGCACGAATTTCAACGTTGGTGATGCCGGAGGGTACGCCGATGACCGCGCGGGGACCCAGCATTTTTTTCGATACCCCCTGCGAGCGAGTGATGAGGTAGGCGAGCATCTCCTCCGTCGCTTCGAAATCGGACACGACGCCGTCAATCAGCGGTCGAACGGCGCTCAAATGTCCGGGGGTGCGTCCGAGCATGGCTTTGGCTGAAGCACCCACCGCAACCACCTGGCCGGTTTTTTGATTTATGGCGACAACCGAGGGCTCGGAGATGACGATACCCTTGCCGCGCAAATACACCAGCGTATTAGCGGTTCCGAGGTCAATGCCGACATCGTTTGAGACCAGCGGCCATATCCGATTTTTCACTCGCTCAAGCATGGGAAGGGGGTTAGGACGTGAGGTGGCCAATAAGTTCTGAAAGACTTTTGTGCGAAATGGTGCCGCTTTTGCGCTCGACGCACTCGAATTTCCCTGCGGCGAGCGTCTTTTCCGACACAATGACGCGCGAGGGAATCCCGAGTAGGTCGCTGTCGGCGAACTTCTCCCCCGCGCGCGCATCTCGGTCGTCATAGAGTACTTCAATGCCAGCTGCGGTCAATTCCCGGTACAATTCTTTCGCCTCGGCGACGACCTCTTCGTTGTCCCCGAGCTCTATAAGATGTACTTGGTATGGCGCCACACTCTCCGGCCACACCAGTCCCTTCTCGTCGGAAAACTTCTCGACCAACACACCCATAACGCGGGAGGTGCCGAGCCCGTAGCAGCCCATGTATACTATTTTTTTCTCCCCGTTCTCGGCGCTGTAGGTATAGTTAAACGCCGTGCTGAATTTGGTATTGAGCGGGAAGATATTCCCCACTTCGCAGGCCTTCACCTGCTCAAGGGACCCAAACTTCACGCCGAGTTTTTTGGTATTCTCCGGGGTGGCTACTTCTTTGTTATAGGCGATGTTGTTTGAGCGGTCGAGATAAATAGTGTCCTCGCCTGCCTCGCACACCGTTTGAAATTCGTGGCTAAAACCTGTGGTGAAATCTCCGCCGGAGGCGAGCGTAATAAAGGTATCTTCTCCCAGCCCCAGACGCTCAAAAATCGCATGGTAGGAATCTTTGACACGCTCGTAGTATTTCAGCAAATCTCCCTCATCGGTATGGAAGCTATAGAGATCCTTCATGCGGAATTCCCTTCCACGCAGGAGGCCCGATTTAGCCCGCGCCTCGTTGCGGAACTTAGTTTGAATTTGATAGAGCGCGAACGGAAAATCCTTATACGACTGGTTGTTCTCCTGGGCTATCGGCGTGATGATCTCCTCGTGGGAATAGTTGAGCACGTAGGAGGCGTCGCTTTTGGCAAGGGAGAGCTCGTTGGCTCCCATAGTGCGCATGAGGACATCGACGGTGGAGAGGCGACCACTTTCCTTCCATACTTCCTGCGACGACAGGCTCGGCATCAGCACTTCGCGCCCTATCTTGTCCATCTCCTCGCGCACAATATCTTCTATTTTTTGAAGGACCCGCAAACCCAGAGGCAAAAAAGAGTAGACGCCAGCCATCTCTTTGTGCATGTAGCCGGTACGTAAGAGGAGCTGCGCGTTTTTTGAAACTTCATCCGATGGTGCTTCGCGTCTCGTCTTGGTGAACAACTGAGATTGGCGCATGAGTGCCATTGTAGAGCCAAAGTACCCTTATGTAAAAGCTATTTCGCTCTTTGCGCCATTTATTGACTTTTACATATTTATATGCTAGCTTAAACGCGGCTGTTCCCTGCCCTCAGCCAGGCAAACCACAGGAGAGAATCTCATGACGAGTTTAGATGTTGCCCCATTGGCGACCTCGTCACGCATATCGGTCGAAGTTATCAAGCGCGAATCATTGTGGCGCGGGGGGATTGTCGAAATCAAAATTCCCCTGGTCTGCCGTGAAGGCATGACCAATGACCTGCACTTCATCCAGTTCGCTCGAACTGTGAAGGGCGGCCTCATCAACTTCTTCGTGCGGGACGAAAATCCCATCCAGCATTGCGGCAGGACTATCACGGCCGAAGCTGAGATCTTGCGTAAAGAGTACGCCGACGGCCGTTCGTTCGTGTACGTCGATCTACGACCCGCTCCCGACAAAGCGGCAACGCTGCGGCTGATCGTTGAGCAGAAACTCAACCTTTCGGTACCACGAAATGAAGTTCTCTTCGCGGCTCAAACGACGCTACCGCTTGAGGGCATTGTCGTCATCTCGACACGCAAGGCGGCGCCGAAACAAAGGATCTCCACCACTGGCGACTCGCAGCTCGATCGGCTCCTCGCCGATGGGTGGGTGGTTACTGCAGAAAGCGCAAGCGAGGTCTACCTTCGAAAAGGTGAGCGGGGCAGTCTCGGTGAGCGCAAGCTGATCCATCATCGGCCGAAGAAAAAGAAATAAATTCCTCTTGTCCAATTCTATATACCGCTGTGGCAATCCCGCGGCGGTTTTTTTATTACCCAACTATTACCCAACTAATTTCGCAATATCGTGATAGGAAACGACTACCATTAAAAGGATGAGGAGCGCGAAGCCTGCGATGGTAAGCATGTTAACCACACGGACGGAAACCGGCCGGCGAGTGATGCCTTCAAACACGATAATAAGGAGTCGACCGCCGTCGAGTCCCGGTATCGGAATAAGATTAATGAGTGCGAGATTAATGGAAATAAGTGCGGTTAACACCACTCCCGCGGCAAATCCTTGTTTGAGCGCCGCGGCGCCGAAGGCAGTGATGCCTATTGGTCCGGCCACATCGCTGAAATTGGCAGTTCCCGTAAAAATTTGTGCAAAAAATTGCACCAAGCCGGTCGCAGTTGAGCGTGTGATGTCCCACCCAAGGATTCCTCCCTGGAGCAATGCCAGAGGTGGCGAAAGTTGCAGCGTCCCTACGTCGTCGAACTCCACTCCTATCGCTTTACGTCCAGGTACTACACCATTGGCGGGTTTGGCAAGAAATATTTTTTGCGCTCCGTCGCGCGTGACAGTCAAAATCACACTTTCTTCTTGATGCGAAGAAATGAATTGCTGCGTTTGCTCGGCATCTTCCCCTTGCGCCTCGACTGCGGTTGCTGTCTGCACCTTCTGAACGACATCGCCCGCCATAAGACCAGCCATGTCTGCGGGTGAATTCGACAAGACGTCCACAATGGTCACTTGTGGATTGCTGACTGTGCCGAAGCCTTCGTGATCAACTGAGGTCGGCAACCCGACCATATAACCGGCTGATAACAAAAGCCACGCGAAAAGTAGATTGAACACAATGCCGGCGACGATAACCGTCGCTTGTACCCACCTAGATTTATTGATGAAACTGCGGGGGTCATGTGTGCCTTCATCGTAATTCTCGCCAAAAATCTTCACAAATCCGCCGAACGGTAGCCAATTTATCGAATATTCCGTCTCTCCCGCTCTCACTGCCGCAATGCGAGGTGGGAAAAAAATTCCAAACTCATCGACGCGGATGCCGAACACTTTGGCGATGATGAAATGCCCAAACTCGTGCACAAGTATGAGCGCGACCAGAATGAGGATAAAAAAGACGAAGAACATATTAACCGGCTATTTCCTTTTCTTTTCGAGCCAAGGAATTGTCAAAGTTTTTGTTGGCCGCATCAACACGCTTCTGCATTTCCTCTTTGGCGCGAAATTTGTCGTCCTCCGGCATGTTGCCATCCCGTTCAAGCTTCTGTATGCCGCTCCAGACTTCATCGCGGGCCAGGCGCAGCGAGGTACGCATCTCCTCGACTTTTTCTTTGGCCATTCTAACGAGCGACATCCTTCGTTCAGAGGTTAATTCGGGAAACGATACACGCACACCCTTTTCATCCATAGCGACCGAAAGTCCGAGATTGGCTAGCGTCAGGGCTTTCTCTATTTCTTTGGCATTACTCATATCCCAGGGCGCAATCCGCAGGGTGCGTGCATCTTCAATGGATACGGCCGCAAGCTGATGTATCGGCACCCGCGTGCCGTAACTCTCCACGAGTACGCCATCTAAAATAGCCGGGGCTGCGCGCCCGGTGCGGATACCGCTCAACTCCCTCTGTAATTTTTCGCTTATGTCCGCAATCTTTTTCTCGAACGGTTTGAAGTCATAGGCCATTCAGACATTGTAGCAAACTTATATAAAAAAGAGCCCCCGCGCTAAACGCGAAGGGCGGTGAGGAGCAGAAAAAGGCTAAGCTTGCATGAGCCTCGCGAGGCATATAGCGCGCTTAGGATTGAGCAACCCTCGGAACTAGTTGGGTAATCTCTCCGTCAGAGATCCCACATCGCCAGGACGGCTGGAAGCTCCTTCCGGTTGCCAAGTGCCCGCTTCCCCTACTCCCCACCACTGTCATACCAAAGCTTAAAAAAATGTCAAACTCGAAATTTTTTTGCCGCCTTTGGGTATATTCTCATCAATGGATCCGTGGCGGTATCGTAGGCTCGCGCGGGAGCGAGGCGGCGGCCATACCATATGACGCGATGAGTGAAGTCACGCCACTCTTTTTTTGGCAGGAGCTGCATCAGATCTTTTTCAATGCGCACTGGATCTCTATAGTTGCTCAAATCAAAACGTTGCACGAATCGAATGACGTGCGTGTCCACCGTAATACCCCCCAAAATGCCGTACGTTTCAGTCAACACGACGTTGCCCGTCTTGCGCCCTACACCGGGCAACATGAGGATCCCCTCCATCGTTTTTGGCACTCTGCCGTTGAATTTCTCTTTGAGCATTTTTGAAGCACCGAGAATATTTTTTGCCTTGGCTCGATAAAAACCGGAAGCAAAAATACCCTTTTCGAATTCGTGTATCCTCCTCTTGGTCCTCCCCGCGCGTACGTAATCCTCGAGCGTCTTATATTTTCTAAACAATGTCGAGGTTATTTTGTTGACATTTTTATCCGTCGACTGGGCCGAGAGCTGCACGGCGACCATAAGCTGCCAGGGGGTCTTGAATTTTAGCTCTATAGCTGCGTGTGGATAGAGTTTCTTAAGTGTCGCGTTGAGCTTCCGAATGCGTGCCTTGCGCTCCAGTAGTTTTTGAGCATCCATGGTACGACTATACCAAGAATAAAAGCGGCCGCCCCTGGTAAGGAGCGGCTGCGCTCTAAAGAAGACCCTTATGGAATGATCTCGACGTCAAGAAGTCCCACGCTTCCCATTCCAAGTAACTGCTTGAGTGCGTAGGTCACGTCGAGACTTTTGCCTTTCACAAATGGGCCTCGGTCGTGCACCGTGCAATACGCTACGGTTCCGTTGCCTATGTTGAGAAGTCTCAGGCGCGTGCCGAAAGGCAATGTACGGTGAGCACAAATGGTTGGGTCGTAGGCACTAAAGGGCGTGCCGTCGGACGTACGCGGGAGGCTGTGATCGTGCAAGCCGTACCAACTCACTCTCATCCTCTGGACCTGCGCGGGTGCCGTGGCTCCAATCAGGAGTACGAGGGCACTCGTGAGACATACTCGATACATAGGTTACTCCTTATTTGGGTACTGTCCCCTTCTCACTAAACCGCACCATGCCTGAAGCGCAAGTGAGCTAGAGCGCGGGCAGAGTCGCTGCCAGATGTTCCATGAGCATTTTCAGCGACGGCGATCGGTCGGCGACATAGGAACGCACCTTGGCTATATCTTCTAGCCCTTCGCGCACCTCTTTGTCTTTCGGGAATTTGATATAGAGTGCTGCTTCAAGTCCCTGGAGAAATTTCCGGGTGCGCTCTTTCACGCCTTCATCCTCCTCCAGAAGCTCACCTATCATAGCGCTGCGCTCTTTGTAGGAGGAAGCTAGAAATTTCTTTATCTGAGGGCTCGAGCGGCTAGCCTTCTCTATTTCCTGCGGATAGGGCAAAAATCGAGAGTGCAAGGTCGGTATGAGCATACCGTGCGGTAGGAGAAGGACGAATATGACACCTTCCTGCGGCTCCTCGAATAATTTCAGGAGAGCCTGCTGCGCTTCGGTGGTGATGGAACTTATCCCGATAACAAAGAGTGAGCGACCGGAGAATGTTTTAAGAAGTGCCCGCTCTTTGAGACGCTGCGCGTCCTCGATGCCAAATTTCTCCACCTGCTCGACATACACGTCCGGATCATTGCTCTTTTTGAATGTGAACAGCGCCCGCGCGTGCTCGGCGAGCGTCTTAAGCGATTCCTGCGAACCTTCATACAGATACGCGTGGTGATTCATCTCTTGGTTATCTCTTCGCAATGATGGCCTTCTTGTAGGTGTCGAGGTGATCAAGCGCGATGCCGGTGCCGCGCGCAACCGCGGTCAGGGGATCGTCGGCCACCTGCGCTTTGACCCCGGTACGCCGGAGCACCAACTCCGGGAAGTTTCGTAGAAGCGATGTGCCTCCTGTCATGGTAATGCCGCGATCAATGATGTCGGAGGCGAGTTCCGGCGGGGTCTCCTGAAGCACGTCGCGAATAGCTTTGACTATCTCGCGTAGTTCCTTGCCTATCGCTTTGACGATGTCGTTGGTCTTTATCTCAACGGTCCTCGGGAGCCCCGTGATGAAATCACGCCCGCGCACCTGGCACACTAATTCATCTTCAACCGGCACGGCGGAGCCTATGGCGATTTTTACGTCCTCGGCGGTCTTATCCCCTATGCCGAGATTGAAGGTCTTCTTTATATAGTCCGCTATGGCCCTGTCTATTCTATCTCCCGCGCATTTAATTGACGTTGAGGCCACGATGCCTCCCAGGGAAATAACCGCGACATCGCAGGTGCCGCCGCCAAGGTCCACAACCATGTTACCGTGTGCTTCCTGAATGGGAATGCCGGCGCCAATGGCGGCCAAGACCGACTCTTTGACAACGTAGGCGCTCTTAGCCCCGGCGCGTATCGCCGCCTCGACAACCGCGCGCCGCTCGGTTGAGGTGACTCCGGTCGGCACACTTATCATCACTTCAGGTTTGAAGAATTGAAAGCGGCCGAGCGTTTTAGAAATAAAATAGCGCAGCATCGCCTGGGTGACGCGGTAGTCAGCAATGACGCCGTCACGCAGCGGACGATAGGCGACTATTTCTCCCGGCGTACGCCCTATCATCGCTTTGGCTTCAGCTCCTATTGCCAAAATCCGTTTGTCCACTTCCGAAATAGCGACGACCGATGGCTCGTTTAACACCACTCCCTTTCCCGGCACAAACACGAGTGTATTAGCGGTGCCTAAATCAATGCCGAGTTTTGGCGTAAAAAAAGCCATAAAGCCAAATCATCATACGCGACTCCAGGGCACAAAACAAACGGACGTATATTTTACGCATGCATTTCTTCACCGGTCTATGTTTTCGGTGTTTTTATCCTTTAGGTACTCATATTCGTGGTCGGATATTTCCTTTAGGGCCCGCTAAGAGCCATCTAGCTCTACATGTTTTTGGCGGATTCCTCTTAGGAATGCTCAGCATGAATATAGCCGTGCATGTCTACGGACATTAGAAAGACTAAACTGCTTGTAATGGCCCAAAAGACCAAAAGGTTGACAAAGTAATATAGTGGGGTAAGATGGTCCTAGGTACGTATGAATCGCGTCTTCGGTTTGTCCTTCCCCGGCTGGACCTCATGCCAGCCCGAATCGAAGGCGTAGCGCGCTGCGATATGCATGCTAGTAGCTATAGGTCGCATGAAGGACTGAAAAGCGAACTCCATGGTTCACATAACGCACGAGCGCGACAGGCGGGTGGTCCCGGACCACTCGCCTTTTACTTTTTATATCCTCTCTCTTTTAATATCCAATCCTAATTTTTGCAGACGCTCCTCTATATGCTCATAGCCTCTATCAATGTGATAGACGTTATCAATGGTTGAGACGCCGTTGGCTATTGCAGCGGCCAGAAGAAATGCCAAACCAGCGCGGATATCCGGGCTTTCAAGATTCCTGCCCCGAAGCGGGGTCGGTCCCGTAATAGTCACTTGCTGGGGATTCCACAAGGTGATCTTTGCACCCATGCGCACAAGATCCTCAACGTAATTGAGCCGTCCGCCGTAAATCGTCTCAAACAAAGTGCTCTCGCCCGTGGCCTGGGTGAGAAAAAGCACCATAGGTGGCTGTAAGTCGGTAGCAAAACCTGGATATTCATGCGTACGTACATTGAGCGCTTTCAAAGCGTTTCGCGCGCCGTGCACTACGATTGAGGCGCCATTAATATCGATATCTACCCCCGACTCCCGCAGAAGTTCTATAAGCATCTCAATGTGGGAAGGATCGCAATTGGTGACGACTACTTCTTCGCCCGCCAAGGCGCCCAGAATGACGAAGCTTCCCGCTTCTATCCGGTCGGGCACGGTGGCAAAACTTTTTCCTTTCGCCTGAAGCATGCCGCCACCTACAATGGTTACGGTTGGAGTACCGACGCCCTCTATGTGCGCGCCGCAAGCGTTAAGAAAATTGGCGAGGGCCACTATTTCAGGCTCCATCGCGGCGTTGCGCAATATCGTGGTGCCTTCGGCCAGCGTGGCCGCCATCATTAAGGTCTCGGTGCCTGTGACGCTGACGAAACGAAAGAATATTTCCGCTCCCTGAAGTTTCCCGTCTCGCGCGGTTATCGAATACCGCTCGCCCTCAAGCGACACTGTGCAACCCATTTTTACAAATCCGTCGAGAAAGAGATCAATGGGCCGAGGGCCGATGATGTCGCCGCCGGGGTGCGGAAACGATGCGCGGCCGAAGCGCCCCAAAAGGGGTCCCGCGAATACTATTGAGGCGCGTAGCCGCCTTGCTAGGTCGTTGTTTAAGTCCCTCTTTGACACGCCGCCGGTGCGGATAGAGGCCGTGTGATCTCGGCATTCAACCTCGGCCCCCAAATCTTTAAGGAGCTCCGCAACCCGCGCTACGTCCTCGATATCGGGTACGTTCGTGAGCTCCACGGTATCCTTAAAAAGGAGTGCGGCGGGCATCGATTTCAGTATGGCGTTTTTGGCTCCCCCGACCGCGATAGAGCCTTTCAGGAGGTGCTGACCCCCTAAGCCCTCAACGACGAAGCGCTCGGGCTCATTCATGGGTGTTTTTTGGGATTGACTTCCCACCAAAATTTTTTTGAGAAGTCGCGCGCCTGCTCGCACACGCTTTTGAGATAATAGAGGTCTTTGGTCGGAATAGCGACCAAGATGCGCCCCATACGCGGCATGGTCAGCGAGGGAAGCCCGTCGCGCACGCGAGCGCGGTTGAGGTGTTCCATAAAATAGCGCATGAGCTCGCCGCGCTCGGTGGCGCGTTCTTTTTTGGCATTGGTTTTTGAAATATGGGCGCTGATGTGGTCCATGAACTCTGTTATTGTATAGTATCGGTATGAAGGACCCAATAGTGCAGGCTGGATCGCCCATTTTGCGCGCGAAGGTCTTGTCTGTCGCTAAAAAAGACATCGGATCTCGAAAACTCAACGGCATTGTGAGGCACATGAAAGAGACCCTCAAAAAAGAGAAGTTTGGCGTGGCAATAGCGGCCCCGCAGATAGGAGAGTCTCTGCGCCTGTTTGTCGTCTCAGGAAGGGCGTTCCAAACCGAAGATAAAGAGGAAGAAAAGTTGCCAGCGGACATGGTGTTTATCAACCCAGAGCTCACGCGCCTGTCGCGTACTAAAAAAGAAGTGACCGAAGGATGCCTATCGGTGCGGCATAAATACGGCAGCGTACTGCGCCACGAAAAAGCGGGCGTCAAAGCGCTCGACGAAAAAGGCCGCCCCTTTATCTACCACGGCTCGGGCCTCCTGGCGCAAATCTTTCAACACGAAGTTGATCATTTAAATGGCGTGTTGTACACCGATAGGGCGATAAAGCTCGTCGAGGACAAAGAGTGGGCACAGCTGAAAACAAAACGGGCGAAAAAATAATATGGCTCGTCCTCTTTTTGCATTTTTTGGCACGCCGCGATTTGCGGTATGCGTCCTTGACGCGCTTGAGGCGCACGACCTTCTGCCGACGCTCGTGGTATGCGCGCCCGACAAACCTCAGGGTCGCGGGCTTTTACTCACCCCCTGCCCCGCGAAACTGTGGGCGAATGAGCGCGGCATAGATATCATGACTCCCGCGACACTGAAGGACGAGTCGCTTGCGGCCGAACTTATAAACAGCGAGTGGGATGTCTTCGCGGTCGCCGCATACGCGAAATTAATTCCAAAAAAAGTTCTCGATATACCTCGGCACGGGTGTCTCAATGTTCATCCGTCATTGTTGCCGAAATTCCGCGGGCCCTCCCCTGCCCGTTCGGCGATATTGGCTGATGAAAGAGAAGCGGGGGTGTCGATAATGCAGATGGACGAGCAGATGGATCACGGCCCCATTGTGGCACAAGCGAAAGTAGAGCTTAAAGAAGAGGCATGGCCCCCGAAAGGATCACTATTTGAGGACCTGCTCGCGACTGAAGGAGGTAATCTGTTTGCGGAAGTCATGGAGCCGTGGATAGAGGGCGAGATATTGCCGGAAGTGCAGGATGAATCCAAGGCGACGTTCACCAAAAAATTTAGCGACGAAGACGCGCTCGTCGATATGAGCGGCGACCCTCGGACGCAGCTGTTAAAAATCAGGGCGTTTGATAAAAATCCGCGGGCGCATTTTTTCGTGAATGGTATACGAGTCATCATCACTGAGGCCGCTATCAGAGACGGTTCATTGGCTATCTTGAGTGTTATCCCACAGGGTAAAAAAGAAATGCGCTATCGAGATTTTCGCGTTTAAACGTCCTTCCTCCAGCCCCGCAGAAACTCTTTGACGCGCAGCGCGCTGTGGCGAAAGATATGGAGGCGCTTTTTTTTGCTGCGGGAAAGCTCTCCGAGAAGCTCCCCCTCCGCAAGGTCTATCACCTCGTGGAGGCTGCCGCCTCGTGCTTCGGCGCGCAGCGGTTTATTGCCAGGATCGCGAATAGTGAATTCGGCGCGGTAGGTACGCGCCTCGCCGCGCAAAAACTCCAATTCAACATCGGCGCGAGCGGCTTCTTTATCCATCAAAAATTTATCGAGCGATGAAAGCCGCTTCTCAAGATATTCCCTGATCTCCGCAGTTATGGAGAGCTCGGTACCCTTGAGGTTGTAATGCATGTCTCTCTGAGTATATCAAACTGCCTTCTCAAAAGAGCATATATTCGCTATTATCTCCTTATATTCCCAAAGGAATATGCATATTCCGCGGTAGCTCAATGGTAGAGCAGCTCCCTGTTAAGGAGTTGGTTGTAGGTTCGAGTCCTACCCGCGGAGCTTAATTTGACAGGTATGAGTGCTCGTGTTAAATAATAGAAAGACTTCGAGTTATTTAAACCCGTTTCTCTAATTCTAAACCACGCGCCAAAGGACGCTTGAGTAATGCCGATGATTAAGGTTTGGTGTCTTCCCGATGATCTCACCGAAGGAGAGCTTCGCGAAATTCATCAGGACATCGTGAAAGCCGCCATGAGCGTCGAGGTGCTCGGCTTTAAGGGTGAGGAAGATATGCTCACTCTTTTCCCAAAGGACATGATGACCTACGGTCTTGGGACCGAGATCGCCATCGAAGTAACCGAGCTCTGGGACAAGCCGGAACGGACTGATGAAGTTCGTGCGGAGCTCGCGAAACAACTCGGCGAGGCGGTCAGCAAGCACTTCCCCACGGCCAAAGTGATGTGCTACATCACTCCCTTCAGTCAACGACAAGGTTTCTGGATGAAGGGTTGGTAGAACTAGGCCACGCATTCTCGAAAGAGGGTGCGTGGCTCTTGCTTTTATATGGAGGCCAATCGAGTTACCACTCCCGTTTCTTTCCAAACTTCCAAAAATTCCCAGAGGCGCTGTTGCTCGTTGCGAGCCGATAAATATCCTCGGCTGCCTGCTCGGGTTCTCGATCTGGTTTATCAGTTTCCGTCGCAACGGCCATTCCCATATCCGTTTTCACCCAACCTGGATCAAGTGACGAAACGATAATCCCTTTCTCTTCTAGATGGAGCGCAAGGACCCGGGTGTACATATTTAGGGCCGCCTTACTCATGCGATACCCAGCGGAGGTCTGATCGTCTATGAGGAAAGAGAAGGAGCCATATACCGAATCAATATTGATGATGTGTGCTCCGCGATCCATCAAAGGTAGAAGATGGTTAGTGAGATCGATGGTTCCAAACAGATTTACCTCGAATGTCTGTCGTATTTTATTCAGGTCAATCGTCGAATCGTGATTGTCCTTGATGATCCCCGCATTGTTCACGAGAACGTCCACGCTCGGACATACCCGCTTAATATCCTGGGCAGCTCTCTCGATGTCCTTGGGAGATGAAAGATCGAGTTTTATTGAGATCAGCTGCTCGGATGTCAGCGGAATGGCGGTGTTGTTATACGTCCCGACTACCTTCCATCCGTTTGCAAGGAAGACCTTGGCGGTGGCCAATCCTATTCCCCGGCTAGCGCCCGTAATGACCGCAGTTTTCATGTCTCAAGCATAGCAGACCAGGTTCTAGACTCCCCTATCCAACTCAGCTGCCCCAACTCCCTTTCAATCTGCGCCCAGTTTAGAGTTCTGAACTTGACCGCGTGGCGGAGCCATGTTCTGAACTTGTCCAACCAGTTTTTGAATGCAAGAATTTCATAGACTTTTTCAAAAAATGTGATAATGTTTTGGCGGATGTTCGCATCCGTCTATCAACCCAAATTGGCCCAGCGGGTCAGGAGGTGAGACGTGAATACACAGCTCCAAGCAATGGTTGACGTTGCGGTAGACGATTCCCGAGGTTTAGGGGCGATTGGAACTTTGCCGAAAGCCCAAGCAGTCCTGCGCAGATTAATAGGAGTCTTGAGGCCGGAGGAATTGCTCGAGCGTATCCTTCACTCTCCGCTTCAAGCTGCTTTAATCAAAGCCCTTCCCAATCTTGTCGGCACTACCTCGGTTCAGTTGCGCCCCTATGTGGACGCAATGCTTAACTGGAACGACGAGAATGCTGAGTGGGAACTCGACTCACACCACGCACTTGCAGCGGCATACTGGCAAGCAGTAGTGCTTGAGCGCATCACGCTCAGGGATTACCGGCGAGCTTGGGATGAAATCCGACGGGCATATCGAGGGTTTCAATCTCAAGAAGACTCAAGCTTTGGCGACCCCAACCGAACTCCTACCGATGAGGTGCTCTGCGGTGGCCCGTCTGAAATGGCGGCGACTTCCGAAGTCGTTGAAAATCTCGTCATCGAACTTTACTCGAAGATGTTGGTGGAAAGGCTGGTACCGGCGGTAAGCAGTACGCCGGTGCAGGTCGATGACTACGAGAAGCACACCGTCTACCGTGTTCAGAAGCGGGAAGGCAAGCAAACCAAACCCGCCAATTACACAAGCCACAAGCCAGTGCCTGGCATCGGGTTTGCGAAAGCAGTGGGCAACACAATCAGCGGCTATGATCGGATAGGCCAGATGGTCCTCGCTCTAGCTCGATACGCTTCCTCTGGCCGCAACAAGAAGCGGCTAAGGCAACAGAAGCGGGCGTTCGAGAATGCCGTGGCTTCATATCGGCGCCACTGAGTGCAGATCCCATAATCTTCGACGGCACGACCCATCAGGGCCGTGCCGTTTCTTTTTACATAAACCCCAACACCGCAACCTCTTTCGCGATAATCCTCCAATCCAAAGTTCTGAACACGTCCAAGGAGGGGAGCCCTGTTCTGAACTTGTCCAAGCGGCCCCCTCCAGGGAGGGGTAATGTATAATTTTAAAAAGCGACCATCGAAAAAAACGATGGTCGCTACTACTGGGGAAACAAAGCAAGAATCCAGACTGTCAATTGCGCCAGCCGTCGCCGGCAAAGATGCCGTCATTGTGGGGCCGGTTGACGTTCTGTGAGACATCACCGCGAGTTGGGAGCGGACTGGGCTCGGCTTTTTTTGTGCCACGTTTCTTGCGCAGTGCCTTTTCTTCTGCGAGAAGCTTTGAAAGCGCTTCTTCGACACACTGTTCATCCTCCATGTCGAGTTGTTTTGCGCGGACCCTGATGAGTTGCCGCCAACTTTTGTGGTTTCGCGGGATTATGCTGGCACACACCAGTGCCAAGTGGGTGTAGAAGATAAGTCGCCGTTGCCCTAGGTCCGCAGAGAGCAATATGAATTTCTGCCCGAGTTCCCGCATCGCGGCGATGTGATAGGGCCGCGGTTTCTTGGATTTTGTGGCCTGTGCCATGCCTGCCTCGTTAGTAAGAGCTACTCGTTGTTAAAACGAGGCTCCACGTTATGGAGCCGCAAGAGTATATCATAAAAATCGATTATCTCAATACTGTCACGAAAAATGAGGTATTCTTAATTATAAATAAGTGCATTTCCTCCTCAATTTGCCTCCAATTCAGCGTTCTGAACTTGTCCTTGTAGCGGAGCCAGCTATTGACTCAATTTATTTTAAATGTTAAAGAGGTAACAGAAGTACTGCTTCTAAATTCAATATATGGAGGTGCGCAATGGAAGACATTGCATCACAACGTCTGCAAGCGGCGCTTAACTATTGGAAATCGGCCTGCTGGCTTCTGGAAGCAAAACTTAGACTTCAGTCTCCGGAATATAAGCTTGTCGCCCAATCGGATATTATCCCTCCCCAGCTCTATAGGTGGAGGAACTTCGATCACACTGTGTTCGACAACACGGTACAGGAATTGAAGCCAAGCGAATGGGGCACACCGGACTCGGCAAAAGGCGATCTGAAGGATTTCGATGAGGTCTGTGAGTTTCCTTTCGAATTCTTTCAGTGGAGTCGTAAGTCGCGCCGGGTTTTCCATCTTCCGGAAGGTCTTACACGGACGCTCATCATGGCGACCTACCCCGAGGTCTTGTGGGAAGATGTCCTATTTCCCTTCGAAAGTTTCGTAATAACTCTTGACAGGAATATTGGAGAGAGCGATTACGACGGAGAAATGGGCTCTGTTGCCAATAAAGCGGATGCGCTCCTCGTATCAAAAAGTCCTGGAGGTTCAAAAAGCCCTGGGGGTATCACAATACAGATATTGAACGAAAACACGCCACTTCATAATGTCGTGACGGAAGAGGCACAACACCGCTTTGAGGTCATGCTGAGGAGAGGTAAAGATAAAGCAACATCTTTTCTCGAGAAGATCGAGAATAGATGGCGCGATAGCTACTCTTTTCCTCCCCTGTGGCTACGCTTCTTGCTGTGTCGTAATGGGACTTCTCCCCAATCGCGAGTAGGGTTGGAACCAGAGGACCTTCTTGAATTAATCAATCCTTCCGAACGAGAACTTTTCAAAGGAAAAGAAAAAGACTCGTACGAATGGGACGTTCTTCTGGGAACCTGCAGCGATGCGGCGAAAATTGTAGTCGGATGGTGTCTCTACCTACAGACCCTTTCCACTACGGATGTGGCATGGAAGGCACAAGAACGTGTCAAACGGATCCGGGGAACCCGCGGTGCGACTGGCATCATTACGCAGGTGGACCATATCTGCACGGTGCTTGGTAAGGCTCGTCTAGATCCCTCAACCTACGGGGTACGAGAAAGCCCAAGACAATCTTCTGGCTTCTTCAAGCGACCGCACTGGCGCAGGGCTCATAAGAAGCGTCCCAACCGGACACCACTTAGTACGCCAAAGACAATCAAGGTTCCACCTCGGTTAATCCGGAAGGATCTGGTTCCCTTTTTCGGTATCATTGGCGGAACAAAGACGGAAGTGCTCCCTGAGGAATAGATAGACGGAGTAACGAGGTCCCTATAAGCGACTTCCTACGGGGAGTCGCTTTTTTCTTTCCTTACTTCCCTGCCAACTATGTTTCCAAAATAAGAAATGGCGGACACAAAATTTCGAACTGCTCCTCTATTTCCTTCCAGTTCAGCGTTCTATAGGCGGACAATAGGGGGAGCTTGACTTGACAGATATTCGAATACGTGATACATAAGTAAAAGAATTCGGACTTTGTAATCCGTCTTCCCTTCCATTCTAACGCACACAGGAGGTGGCCATGCCACCATATGCTAATGCATATCTGAAACTCAATCCGCGAGATACCCTCGATTGGATAAAGTTGCAAAGAATAATGAGTTCGGACATTCCGGACCACCTACGCCAGGAGATAGTAAATCACTGTCATGGTTTATTAAATCCTCGCGACACCCTTGATTACATAAAGTTAAACAAACTGACCCAATATCAAAGGGGTGGAAGAGGCAACGGGGGTAACGCTGCGGCATCCCCGGTAATAGATCGACAGATAGTGTCTCTACAAGGGCAAATCACAAGCTTGCACCGGAAGCTCCGCGAGAAGGATGCGAGAATAGTTGCTCTTGAAAAAGACGTCCGCTGGGCCGCAGGGGAAATAGTACGGCATATACGTGAAAAGGTGGAACTGCAATCACATCCTCACCATAATCATTCTTCCCCACTGAAACCGGAAGAGTTTCTAAGGGATATAAAGCGGCGCGGATTATCACAGGCGGAGCATGTGATGAACGGTAAGAGTATCCCGGCTGGTCAAAGTCGGAAACATGCCGTGCATATGCGGGCCGTGCACCTGATCCACGAAGCGATAAACGAGCTAGTCCGAGAGGCTCGTAAGCTCTGACCACTGTTGGTCGGAGCTTTTTTCTTTCCCGATATTGACTCTGTAAAAAATATGCTGTATTCTGCCTTTGGATTGTTGGGAGGAATACATGTTCCAAGAACAATTCGGTCAAGTGGACGCTAAACACAGGAGTGGAAAATGAGCGATAGTCTAACGGATTTCTTTCTTTTCTCTGCTCCCCACTAATTCATTGACCATAGGAAAACATATCTATATATTTCTAGGTATGGGAACTCGACAATGAGGCCCTCAGGCGTCGCGTCGACTGGGTTCGCGACCCTCTTGGACAGTCTGTTGGCGGGGTAAACGCCCACCAAGACAAGACGCCTCCAAACATCAGGCCGTCTCATGTGGACGGCCTTTTTCTTTCACCTACTTCCCCACCACAAACTATAGTGAGTCACACGGTCGGGAACAATCGGTGGTAGAATGAGGCGAAGGCCGTCCATTCACCGGATCAATACTTATTACTATGAACTCTCCATACGTTGTAGCAGTCGTCGTCGTGCTGTTGGTTACCGTCGTAGTCAGCGTGGATCTTCTGTTTTTCAGATACCACTTCTGGGAACGGCTGATCGCGAATGTAGGAATTGTCCTTGTATTCTTAGCATTCTCCTTGAGATTCCTGAAGTGATGAACCCGCTCGTTTTTCTTATCCTCAATCTCGGGTGGGTAAACAATCAATAGACTAAGTCTGCTCTGTGGTCGTAGGTCTGGGACGTAAATATATATCTTTCCTTCCTCTCCAAAATGGTTCTAACGTTGTGCACGGTGCGGAGCCATCCATCGACAGGTATTTGACAGGTATTTTTAATACGTGATATACAAGCAAAAGACTCCGGACTTTGTAATTCGTTTCCTCCAACATCCTATCGCGCCTGAAAGGACGCTGGGCCAATGACGATACCACAACAACTTATTGAATTCTGGACGTGGGTGCGTGTCCAATTCTTTGAGTTAATGGAAAAAATATCAGGCTGATTTCGTGATACCATGGCTTTACTGCAAGCTAATTTGCATACAAACTAACTATGCGTACTAAAAAAGAGTTCGAAAGTGCCCCGCGTGCGGTTCGCTGAAGACGAAAAGGAACGGGGCTCCGAGAGGAGTCCAGTGGTTTCGTTGCCGCGCGTGCGGTACATCATTTCAATCAGGACGGCGTCCGAAAGCGAAACAATCTGAGCTCTACGAGCAGTACGTCTTCAAACGCCAGACCCTGGCAGAACTCGCCATGCGTGAAGAGAAGAGCGTGCGCTGGGTGCAGACACAGCTCGATGCGGCGACATCGGATTTCCCTCCGCTTCCTCCGCGGGCAACCGTCATGCTCGCCGATACCACTTTTCTGGGTCGCGCCTACGGCGTGTGCGTGTTTCGCTCGCCCACCCTCAAACGTAACCTCTGCTGGACTGAAGTGGAGCAGGAGACCGCAGCGGTCTACACCCAAAGCCTCATAGGACTCCGGGACAGAGGATGGACTGTCACTGCCGCGGTCATCGACGGGAGGCGAGGCGTGGCAAGGGTGTTCGAGCGACAGGGTATCCCGGTGCAGTACTGCCAGTTCCACCAGATGCAGACGGTGACGAAGTACCTTACCCGCAGGCCGGAGAGCGAAGCAGCGCAAGAGCTACGCGCACTTTCTCTCATGCTGCACAGGACCACTGAACAAACATTTACCGCAGCCCTTACTGCGTGGCACGCACGGCACGAAGTCTTCCTCAAGGAGCGGTCGCCGGCTCCGCACACCAAGCGCGGCTGGGAGTACACGCCAGTCCTTATGTTGCGGAGGCAAAAGCAGATTTCAAGATCATAACCATTCTGCATCCAAGACCGCCTTGAGGAAGCTTGAGGCGGTATTTTTCTTTTCCTACTTTCCTCTCCTGCAGGTTCTAACGTCGTTCAGCAAGAGCAAATTAGTTTTCCCTTCATCTTGCAAACAGATACAAATGATAGAACGTTAGGGGTCCAGGCTTTTGTCATCACAGGGGAGGAAGGTAGTGGAGAAGCAAGAACATGAAAGCAGGGATGAGATATTGTTGCCTCGCCAAGACCTAGAGTTTATTGCAGGGGTAATTACCCTGCAGCGTCGAAAGCAAAAAATACTCGGGAAGTGGCGTGGTGTGCCGTTAGCTCGAGAGCAAATCGACATGGGTGACAACTTGGTCGCGGTATAACTCGGCCACCCTTACCTAAACGACCGCCAAACTTTTGGCGGTTTTTTCTTTCCCCATTCCCCTCTTATATCGCAGAACTAATCTGTTAAAAGCCAAAATAGACATTGTTCAAGCATGCCCACGGCAGATCGCCTTGAAGAAACCAACGTCCGTGGTACTCCACGATAGTTATGGTCTGCCCATCGGTAGTCTTGCAGACGCCCGACGTGTCCGTACGGCTCATCAGCTGTGTGCATCCACGAAATGCGTAGTAGTTCTCAAACGTGCTGTGCGCAATCCGGAGATAGTTCCATTGATACACCGCAAACGTACCGCCGGCGAGGACTAGGCAGAGCGATACAATCCAGAAAATCTTATTTTTTACCATCGTGCTATCTACAACTCTTTAGAAGTAAATTAGTTCTAACTATATACCACTGCTGAATGATAGAATGAGAAAATGAGAAAAGTTCCCTCCGTGACGGTGTTCTTTTGGATAGTGAAAATCCTTACCACCGCCGTTGGTGAGAGCACCTCCGATTACTTTGTCCGGACTATCAATCCAGTCGTCGCGGTAGCGATTGGAGGCATTGTATTTGTCTTGGCGCTCGCATTACAGTTTTGGACGCGACGCTACAATGCGTGGGCCTATTGGTTTTGCGTTGCCATGGTTGCTGTGTTCGGCACCATGGTGGCCGACGTGTTGCACATCGGCTTAGGTATTCCGTACCTCGACACAACGACGTTCTTCACCGTCGCGCTCATTATTGTATTCATCCTTTGGTACGCAGTTGAAAAAACGCTCTCCATCCATAGCATTTATACAAAACGCCGCGAGCTGTTTTATTGGCTGACGGTAGTAACGACATTCGCGCTCGGCACCGCTGCCGGCGATATGACCGCTAGCACGCTCGGTTTGGGATATCTGGTTTCAGGTATTTTGTTTGTGGTACTGATTGCAGTTGTCGCTCTCGCGCACTACATCGCGAAAAGCACCTTGGCCGTCGAGCATACACAGCAATCGAGAAGTGTGGTTGTCGCTTTTTGGCTCGCGTACATTCTTACCCGGCCGATCGGCGCCTCCTTCGCCGACTGGTTCGGCAAGGCTAAGAGCGTAGGCGGCCTTGGATGGGGCGACGGGACGGTCACTCTTGTGCTCACGGTTGTCATCGTCGTCTTTGTGGCATACCTTGCGATTACTCAAGTAGACGTTGAAAGAGAGCCGGCTACTCCTGTGTCACGTAGATAATCACGTCTTTGGTTTTTTTCTCTCTACATACCGCGCTGACTACGGCGTACCTGTATACTTAGCTCATGTTCTTTCATCACCCCGACCGCAGAAAAGCACGTGGAAGATCTCGATCTTCTGCGGCGGTGACGTCGGCAAGGATGTACATTCTTGACCGCGTTATATATGTCGTCGGGATTGTTGGTCCTCTGTTTACGATTCCGCAGCTAATCAAAATTTATTATTTCCAGAGTGCCTCCGGCGTGTCTGTCATCTCCTGGGGTGCGTACGCTCTGTTCGATATTCCCTGGATACTGTACGGCATACTTCACAAAGAGCGTCCGATAACGCTCACGTACATATTATGGTTTTTCTTTAATGCGCTGGTATTCGTGGGTGCGATACTGTATAGCAACAATCCCCTATGAAAAAGCGTCTGCGACGATTTTTTCGCATCTTCGGCCCCGGTTTTATTACTGGCGCAGCGGATAACGATCCGGCAGGGATAGCGACCTACACGCAGGTGGGAGCGCAGTTCGGATACGGACAGCTCTGGACGGCGGTGTTTGCACTCCCTCTCCTCATGGCCGTACAAGAGGCATGTGCGCGGATAGGAGCAGTCACGGGAAAAGGCCTCGCCACGGTTATCAAGGAGCATTACAACAAAACGATACTGTATGGAGCTATCGTCATTCTTTTGGTCGCGAATACTCTCAATATTGGCGCCGACATCGGCGCCATGGGGGAATCGATACGGCTGGTCATTCCGCTGCCTTTCACGGTGCTGGTACTCTTTTCGACGTTTATGACCTTGGTGCTTGAAATATTTACCTCCTATCGGGTCTATGCGAGGTACCTCAAATGGCTCGCGGCGGTATCCTTCTTATACTTGGCGACGGTCTTTGTGGTGAGCGAACCGTGGACGGTCATACTCAGAGCGACGTTTGTGCCACATATAGAGCCGAGCTTTGCGTTTTTCTTTATCATCGTGGCTAACATAGGTACGACTATTTCTCCCTATATGTTTTTTTGGGAGGCCTCGGAAGAAGTCGAGGAAGCTAAACAGCATCGGCTCATCGACGGCATCGGAGAGGTATCAGTCTCTAAACACTGGATGCGCAAAGTACGTCTCGATAACGCCATTGGCATGTTCGTCTCCCAACTTATTTCCTGGTCAATTATCGTCGTCGCCGGAACCGTTCTCTATGCCAATGGCATCACCACCCTTACGAATGCCGCCGATGCGGCAAAAGCGCTCGAGCCCTTGGTGCACACTTTTCCCTATGCGGGTACGCTCGCGAAAACGCTCTTTGCTATCGGCATCATAAGCGCAGGGTTGCTGGTCGTGCCGATCTTGTCCGGCTCCGCAGCCTACGCGCTCTCGGAAACAGTCAATTGGAAAGAGGGCCTTAATCTTAAACTCAAACGGGCGCACGGTTTTTACGGCATTATTACCATCGCAACCCTTATTGGGTTGAGTATTAACTTCTTCGGCATCAATCCCATACGACTCCTTATTTATACGTCAGTGCTCAACGGCGTCGCCGCTGTACCGCTCCTCTTTCTCATTGCCCGTATCGGAAGCAATAAGAACATTATGGGCGAGTATAGCAGTGGGAAATTATCCCTCCTTCTCACCTGGATAGCATTCGTCACGATGGCGGGTGCCGCTATCGGCGCTCTCTTAACTTTCTCATATACTTGACCTATGGACCGAGGTACATGGATTGCGCTTATTGTGCTCATCGTGGCAAGTGTCGGTTTTATTGCTATACAGACGATCATTACCTCGCCTAATATCCCTGCTCCCTCCCCCTCCACGGGTACTAATACTACCGACACACAAGGAAGTCCTACACCTCAATCGCTTGACACTGCGTCGGGATGTCAGACCTTAGCTGCCGACACGGCCCAAAATGATCAAACTGCAACGGGAGAAACGACGTCGGTCATTGAAACTAATTTTGATCAGGCACTTGGGCAGTGTTATTACGAACTTGATATCTTTACGCCCTCCGGCAACGAAACCGACCTTCGAGTGGCGCCCAACGACGGGGTGGTCGCCTCCTGTACCACCAATACCAACGACACGCTCGCCTGTCGGAACGGGACAGGTGCCACCATAACCGAGCCGCAGTTTAAAGCGCTCCTTACCACATACCTTGGAGATTAAGCAGCGATTGGTATACTGACCGTATGATTGAGCACCTATCCATTCCTATAAGCAATTACAAAAAATCAGTCGCGTTTTATTCCGCGGCCCTCAAACCCATGGGATATCGACTGCTGAGAAAATATCCGCCCTATGCGGCCGGCTTCTGCGAGGGAGACTCAACGAGCGTGTGGGTAGCGCGCCAAAGCGGCAAAGTGCAGCCGATACACATAGCGCTGCGAGGAAAGAGCAAAAAGTCGGTGGAACAATTCCACAAGGAGGCGCTCAAGGCGGGTGGCAGAGACAATGGCAAGCCGGGTTTTCGCAGGGACTACGGTGACAATTACTACGCCGCATACGTGCTTGATCCAGACGGCAACAATGTCGAAGCGTGCTTTTTCGGAGCCAAGGCGCCCAAGCAATAATAAATACTTTTTAAAGAGTCTGAACAATGCATCGCATGGTTCAGACTCTGAACTTTAGAATTTTTTTGCTGCAAATGAGATAGCATCGTTCATGCATTCCATTCTCGTGCTCAAGGCGCAGATCACACCGGGCAGTGCCATCCGCAGAAAAGTCGTATCCCAGGTTCTCAACCGCTTTAATAGTGCCTCCGACGATTGGTATGGTACGGCCTCGCTTCGGTACTATCGGCTGGGCTCGTACGCCCGGACAGCACCTGCGTCGGCAACGATATTCTGTCATGAGTACCTCCTGAAAAGGACCTCTGCAGTACACTACCGCACGCTATAACAAGAAACAACCAGTCGCTGTGGTATTGCCAGACGTGTGCACCGCTCTCGTTTTTAAGCGCGTATATACTTCCAGAGGCTCCCTTAGAACCAATCTCAAAAATACCGTTGTAGACTAAAGGCACAGGGCGTTACCCGTAATTTGCCTGCCCATGCCTCTCACCAACGAGCAGTGGAGCGTCATCGCTCCGTTTGTCACACCCCTCAAGCGTTTGGAAACCCGCGGCCGTCCCCGGCAGGACGACCGCAAGATACTGGAAGGTATCCTCTGGGCACTGAAGACCGGCGCCCAGTGGAAGCACCTGCCGAAAGACTACCCGCCCTACCAGACCTGCCATCGCAGGTTCCAGCAGTGGGTGGAGAGCGGCGCCTTTGACCGCATCGTCGAAGCCCTGGCCATGGACATGGAATACCGGGGGCGCATCAAGCTCAGGAGCTGCTTTCTCGATGCCACCTTCGCGGGGGCAAAAAAGGGGGTCTTGGCGTGGGACCCACGAAGCGTGGGAAAGGCACCAAGATCATGGCGATTGCGGACGAAGGCTCTCTTCCAGTCGCCGTCTATGTGGCCTCTGCTTCTCCGAGCGAAGTCCGGTTGGTTGAAGACACGCTTGCCCGGCGATTTACCCGACAGAATCCGCTTCGCCTCACGGCTGACCGAGCATATGATTCCGATCCGCTGGATGGAACGCTCCTGAACAAATACCGCATCAAACTCATTTCACCGCATCGCAGAGGCCGGGTGCGCAGAGCAACACAGGACGGCAGGGCGCTGCGCTCCTACAAGCGCCGGTGGAAGATTGAGCGGCTGTTCGCGTGGATGCACAACTGGAGAAAGCTCGTGACTCGCTACGAATACAAACTGCAGAACTTTGCCGCCTTCGTGAAGCTCGCGTGCATCATGCTATTACTCAAACATTATTTTTGAGACTGGTTCTAGTGTTCGTTATTAATCCACATAATTAATTTAATTCAGTATGAAAAGTAAACTGACACTTCTAGTTACCTCCTCGGCACTTCTCGGCTCCCTCCTCATAGTGGGAGTTGCCTCCGCGCAGACCACGACTCCCCCGCTCTCGGGTTCCCAAGGCGGCCACTGGGGTATGGGCACGGGTAGCCGTATGCCTGGCGTCTTTGGCACCGTCTCAGCAATTAACGGCACGACGCTCACTGTCACGAGTAAGGGCTTCGGCCAAAACGCAACCGCGACGACCTATACGGTTGATGCTTCGAATGCGACCGTCTCGAAAGCCGGCGCAAGTTCATCGGTCTCCGCCATCGCAGTCGGCGACACGGTCATGGTACAGGGCACCGTCTCGGGCGACTCGGTTACGGCAACCTCTATTCGCGACGGCGCAATGCCGGGCGGCCCAGGCATGGGACAGAATATTATCCAGGGTAACGGCGAGCCCGTAGTCGGCGGAACGGTAACGGCTATAAGCGGCTCGACGGTAACTATCACCAACAAAAGCAATGTAACCTATACCATTGACGTCTCAAGCGCGACGGTTGAGAAGGATAATGCAACCTCCTCAGTCCCCGCTATTGCGGTCGGTGACAATGTCGTCGTCCAGGGTACGGTCAATGGCACCTCGGTCACTGCTTCTTCGGTTATTGATAGTGGTGTCTCCACGGGAACTTCTTCCTCAGGCGGCATGTCAGACATCAGCCACCGGTTGAGCGGATTCATGGGGGCCATTGGGGGTTTCTTCCAGCATCTCTTCGGATTCTTCTAAAACACCAGTGGGTTGCATCAGCACAAGGCCGGCGCTGCCGGTCTTGTGTGTTAGAATGGAGCACCTATGGATACACTGAAGATAAGGGTGATTATCGGCAGCACGCGACAAATGCGCTTCAGTGAGAAACCTGCGCAATGGATATTCGAGCTCCTGGCGAAAAAGGAAGGGGTTGGGGCGGAGCTTTTGGATTTGCGCGATTACTCCATGCCGTTTTTCGAGGAAGCAGCGACGCCGTCGTATAAAACCGCCCCGTACACCAACCCCGTCGTCGCAGAGTGGACGAAAAAAATTGCTGAAGCTGACGCCTTTATCATCGTGACTCCCGAATACAATCACGGCTATCCGGCGGTGCTGAAAAATGCGCTCGATTATGTCTATCAAGAATGGAATAACAAGGCGGTGGGGTTCGTGGGCTATGGAAGCGTCAGTGGCGCGCGCTCAATTGAACAACTGAGGCAGGTAGTTGTGGAGCTTCAAATGGTGCCCATACGAAGCGCCATACACGTGCCTCCCGATATGTTTAGAGCCTACTGGACGGGAGACGGAGCAAAAAATCCCGACTTCTTTAAGCCTCTGGAACCCTTCGCTGAAACATTTCTGACGCAGCTTTTGTGGTGGGCGCGGATGCTCAAAGGGGCGCGAGGGAAATAACACAAAAATGCATCTCTGTCTCCTGCACCCTCAAAAGGAGCTTTTTCGTATTTATTTTATTAACATGTTATTCATAATTCATGAATGAAAAAACTGCGGGCCGTGTGGGCGTGTATGGGTTTTTGGCGTTTCTTTTGGTTTTGTTCATTCCTCTCTCCTTTGCCCTGGCACAAAGCGCTCCGTCGCTCTCCATTACCTCCCTCACGCCGGGAGGCACCGTCAACGCGGGAACACAGGTGTCCTTCGCAGTCGTGGCAACCGGATTCACGAACCCTACTTATTCCATAAGCGACTCCTACAGTGGCACCTCCGTCTCAAGCTCCGACCTTAACTCCTCCGGGGTCTTCACCTGGACGCCCGCGCAAGGCGACATCGGCACGCACAACCTCACTATTACCGCCATTGATTCCTCGGGCGACAACGCGAGCATCACTCAGCAAATCATCGTCAACAACACGCCGTCGCTGTCGGTCTCCAGTCTCTCTCCGGGCACCTCGGTGAGCGTGGGTCAGGATATTACGTTTGACGCCTCTGCTTCGTATTTCACCGGCACCCCCGCGTATTCCGTGAGCGATTCCTTCTCGGACTCCTCGATGACGACGGGCGCCATCAATTCCTCCTCCGGCACATTTTCCTGGACGCCTGAATCGCAGGATGTCGGTACGCACACGATAACGATTTCTGCGACCGATTCCAACGGGGACAGCGTCAACACGACCGAGACCATCACGGTCAACCAAAGCGCCTCGCTTTTCATCACCTCTCTGTCTCCCGGATCAAGCGTTGCCTATGGCAATCCGGTGGCGTTCACCGTGACGGCAACCGGATTCAATAGTCCCACCTTTACTATTGGAGATTCGGACTCCGAGACGAGTGTCAATAACGGCGACATAAACTCCTCCGGGTATTTCAGCTGGACGCCTTCGAGCTCCGACGTCGGCACCCACACACTCAGCATCTTCGCGACCGACTCCTCAGGCCACAGCGCCAACGTTTCGCAGACGATAACGGTGACGAGCGCCGCTCTTACGATTGAGTCCATCTCACCGGGCTACGTCGACACAGTCGGGGAACCTCTGACCTTCACGGTCTCGGCTCCCGGATTCTCAAGCTCCACCACCTACTCAGTGAGTGATTCCTTCGGGGGGTCGACACCCACACAAACCAGCATCACCAGTGCGGACATAAACGCTGCCGGATACTTTAGCTGGACGCCCCTTGCAACCGACGCGGGCGTGCACGACATCACGATAACCGGCGCGGACACCTCCGGGCACAGCGGAAACGCGAGCATCAATATCATTGTTGATCCCGCGACTACCACCACCTCGGTCACCCCGACAACCACAACCATCTCCGCTCTGACTACCACCACTTCAACCACCGAATTCACCGAATACCTCTCGCTGGGTTCGACCGGCTCGCAAGTCACGGCGCTCCAGCAGATCCTCTATACCGACGGGTATCTCAGCGTTCAACCGACGGGATACTTCGGCACTCTCACCGCCGCGGCCATCAACGAGTTCCAGGCGGCACACGGGATTTCGCAAGTCGGCGTTGTGGGACCGCTTACACGGGCGGCGCTCAATGCGCTCGGTTCCTCCTCAACGTCGAGCGCCTCAAACACTTCAACTACCACCACTTCAACCACCGAATTCACCGAATACCTCTCGCTGGGTTCGACCGGCTCGCAAGTCACGGCGCTCCAGCAGATCCTCTATACCGACGGGTATCTCAGCGTTCAACCGACGGGATACTTCGGCACTCTCACCGCCGCGGCCATCAACGAGTTCCAGGCGGCACACGGGATTTCGCAAGTCGGCGTTGTGGGACCGCTTACACGGGCGGCGCTCAATGCGCTATAATTATTCAATATTTATCATCTAATCTTTACATTTAATCGGCAACAACCCTTATGAAAACATCTACCATTATCTGGATCGTCGTCGCCATAGTTATCATTCTCGGCGCCGTCTTTTGGTTCACTTCCTCAAGTACCGCAACACCAACCGTATCCCCGGTACAAACGAGCACAACACCTCCCACCACAACCGCCGTGCTCTCGCTCGCCTCGAGCACCACTCTCGGCAGCTATCTCACGGCGTCAACCAATAATCTCACCCTCTACACCTATGCGGACGATCAGCAAAACGTGAGCAATTGCACGGGTACGTGCGCCACCACCTGGCCTCCCTACACAGTGCAAAGCACCGCGGGACTCACTGCGGGAGCGGGAATAAGCGGCACCGTCGGCACAATCACACGCACGGACGGCACCATTCAGGTGACCTACAACGGAGAGCCCCTCTACTTCTATTCAGGCGACGTCAATCCTGGAGATACCAACGGCAACGGCGTGAGCGGCACCTGGTCCGTCGCCACACCCTAAGAGCACAATTATGATTTGTCTGACTGGATGAACTTCAGTGCCTCGCGCACGGTCGACATGAATTGCGCCGGGAATATAATGGTCGAATTTTTTTCGACGCTTATCTCCGCCATAGTCTGCAAGGTTCTGAGCTGCAGCGCCACCGGGTGCTTGCTGATGATGTCGGCCGCGTCCGCGAGCTTCTGAGCCGCCTGCATCTCTCCGAGTGCCGCGACGATTTTTGCGCGGCGCTCCCGCTCGGCCTCGGCTTCCTTCGCCATGGCCCGCTGCATGTTATCCGGAAGCACGATGTCCTTTATCTCCACCGCGGTGACCTGCGCGCCCCAAGGTTCGGTATGTGTGTCAATAACGTTCTTGATCTGGGTATTGATATCCGCGGTCTGCGACAGCAGCTGGTCGAGCATGAATTGCCCCACGACGTTGCGCACCGTCGTCTGGCTTATTTGATTGACAGCATCGTGCACGTTTTGAATGGCAACGACTGCTTTTAAGGGGTCGACGACGTGGTAGTACGCGACGGCAGCGATATCAATGGAAACGTTATCTTTAGTGATAATCTTTTGGGATGGTATGGCCATAGTAATCGTGCGCAGTGTCACCTTGGTCATGAGCTCAATCAATGGAATGAGATAGATGAGGCCGGGACCGCGTACATCGACGACCCGGCCCAAACGGAAGACGACGCCGCGGTCGTATTCTTTGACGATACGGATGGAGAGTAATGTCACAAAGGCAACGACGGCGACCAGTATCCAGATAGTAAGCATGGGAGCGATTATATAGCAGATAGCCGGACAAGTATATGCGGAGTCTGATACACTACGAAAATGCTTTCATATCCGCAGGCGATTATCCTTGGGCTCCTCCAAGGCATAACTGAGCTCTTCCCCATCTCCTCCCTCGGCCACAGCGTCCTAATCCCCGCACTTCTCCATTGGCAGGTAAACCAATCGAGCAACCAGTTCGTAGCGTTCGTGGTTCTCACGCATTTAGCAACGGTACTCGTGCTAGTTCTCTTTTTCTGGAGGGATTGGGTGCGTATTATATTTGGCCTCATCCACTCCCTCGTGGTACGTCAGCTTTCAAACCCCTATGCGCGGCTGGGATGGCTTCTGGTAGTGAGCACCGTACCGGCCGGACTTCTCGGACTTCTCTTCCAGCAAAAAGTGCAGGATCTTTTCAGTGACGCCTCATTAGTGGCCTGTGTGCTTGTGGTGAACGGCGTCGTGCTGTATGCGGCGGACCACCTGCGCAAGCGCGCCGAGGAGGGTTCAATGAATACGCTTGCGGGGCTTACCTTCTGGCAGGCTGTCTATATCGGGCTTTTGGAGTGTTTTGCCCTCATTCCCGGATTCTCTCGTACCGGCTTTACCATGACCGGCGGCCTATTGGGCGGCCTCTCCAGAGAAGACGCAGCTCGCTATTCCTTTCTTCTGGCGACCCCGGTTATCTTTGCCGCATCAGTGCTGAAAGTTCCGGATCTTTTTAAAAACGGGCATGCGGGTCTCTTTCCTGCCCTTGTGGGTGCTGTGTGCGCTGCAGTGGCTTCGTTTGTATCCGTGCGCTTCTTGGTGAAGTACTTCCGCACAAAAACGCTGAAGCCGTTTGCCCTCTACTGCATCCTCGCGGGTCTACTCTCCCTTATACTTCTCATGCTCTAAGGAAAAACCGCCTTTTGGGGTGGTTTCTCTTTAAAAACGTAGATTTGAATTAGGTAAGGTGGTCTGAGACCAACTTGGTCATTTCAAACATGGAGACTTCCTTTTTGCCACCAAAGACGACTTTGAGTTTCTCGTCAGCCAAGATATTCCTCTTATTCTGCGGGTTCTGGAGGTTGTGCTTCTTAATATAGACCCAGATCTGCTTGACGACCTCGGAACGAGGCATAGGACCCTTGCCGACAACCGCTTCAAGATCGGAAGACAGATGCATCGGTTTTAATAGAGCTGGGTTGGCTTTTCTGACCATAAAATATAGTTCTTGTTAATGGCTAACTCGACCGGCCTATTGTAGCAGCCTATAGAAGAGCCTGCCACCCCCTTAGGGGATAACCCCTTTTAGGGCTATTTTGGCCGTACGTCCTTATACACATGACTAAAGGGCTTCCCGAAAAAGGTTATCCAGAAATAATTGATCGTATAGCGCATGCTGGTGACGACTATACCCTCCCCCTTAAGGCGCCTCCCGGAGGCGTAGACCGGGAGTCTAAAGGTCCATTTGACCTTCCCCACTTTGTTGAGACGCTTTGCCACGTCCGTGTCCTCACCGTAGAAGGTTATGGTGGTGTCATAGCCGCCTGCTTTGTCCATGGCGGCGCGTCGTATGACAAAATTGCCACCCTGGAGCATGGAGCCTATGTGCAGTACGAATCGGTTGAAAAGATACAGGAGGAAGGCAAAGAAATAAAAGATTTTGACCAGGGTGCGGAACAAAGCTGAGAGATCGTAGTAAATGAAGGGCCCAGAAAGCGCCACCAGTTGGCTGTCTTTTTGAAACTCATTCATGACCGTGTGAAGCCAGCCCGAAGGCAAAATGACGTCAGCGTCTATATTGGCAACCAGATCGCCCGTCGCCGCTTTATGTCCTGCTTGGCGCGCCATGACAAGGCCTTTCTTCGGTTCATCGACAATTTTCACTCCAGGGAAACTAAGTGCTGTCTCTTTAGTCTTATCGGTTGAGGCGTTGTTGACAACGATGGTCTCGGCCTCATACCTGCCTCCCTTGAGCTCCGTTTGGATAGATTCCAGGCACGCCCCTATTCGATCCTCCTCGTTATAGGCAGGGACGACGAAACTGATTTTCATGTTATGTAAGCCTACCACCCCTTATAAAAAACAAAAACCGGACGGGGATTCTATCCCCGTCCGGCCAAAAACTCAGCGAAGTGACAACCAGGAGAGGGCCGTGAGGCCAAAGCCTGCACCTGCCCACACCACAAGCGTTATGACGTCTGCCGGCGGTTGTGGCGAAAACCATGCTGGCGACCACAACTTCACCACCAAGTGAGTGCCGAGGACCACATGAATCCAGAGCAAAACGCTTGAGCCTACGACGATCCATACCGGTAGATCGGTCGTGCAGAGGAAAAAGAGGCCGATGATGGTTAGCGCTGCCAGCATAAACCAGAAATGCACGTATGCCGGCGCAGTGAGTCTTCCGTGATGCATGTGCGAATTGGGGATGTGGTCTTGCAAGTACTGATAGTGCATCACTGCACTCAGTACAAGCGCGGCCAACCCCACATACAGGATTTCTCGTCCGCTCCATTGATAGCCGTAGTTCGCCACGACGATTCCGCACCACAGAGCGATGACTATATCGCCCCACATGATGCCGAAGTGCCACACCATCGGTAATCCCTTACCATGATGGAGCATCATGTCTTGGGGAGTGAAGAAATGGTCCTCATAGGCAAGCGCTGCCTGAAGGAAGATCAGACTTATTCCGACGAGAGAGATCAGAATGCCTGAGATAATGCTTTCGAGCGCCATACGCGCCTCCTCTGTTTGTTGACCCAAGCTCGATGAAGTTACAAGGACCTAATTCATTTTGGAGAGTATCATATTTAATTAAAAACGTCAAGATTAAAAACCCTTTGTACGCAAGGGGAAAAAGGCACATACTTACTTTAATGCGTATCGCCTATTTTGCCGACAATTTTTATCCGGAGATAAGCGGTATTTCGGATTCGATCATCACGACTGGCGAGGAACTACGCAAGCGCGGGCACGAGGTGGTGTACGTGGCTCCGCGATACGGCAGAAAGGAATATGAGCCCGCGCAGCGCTTCGACGCCAATAAAAAACCGCTTCATGACCCGCGCGGAGATTTGCCGGTACGGCGCGTCCCGTCTCTCCCCTTCCCGAACTCGCCGACGAGCCAGTCGCGCATCGCCGTGCCTTTGGGATTTATGCTCCCTTTCATGCGGCGCTTTAAGCCCGATATTATTCACAGCCAAGCGCCCCACGGTGTGGGACTTGAGGCGCTCTACACCTCGAGAGCCTTGGGAGTTCCGCTCATCGGCACGGAGCACACCCCTATTGAGGAGTTTTTCCATTACAGTCCCGCCGTTTCAAAAACGTTTGGAGCGGCCTGGCTACGCTGGGAAGTCTGGTACTACAACCGCTGCGACTTTGTCACCACCCCCTATCAAGGCCTTATTGAGGAGATGCGCGGGCGAGGTCTTCGCTCAAGGGCCCGCGTCCAGGCAAATCCTGTTCCGTTTGAATCCATGCTCTCAAGCGCTCCGCAAAAAGAGGCGGCCAAAAAGGGCAATGGGTTTACGGGCTCAGTCCTTCTGTGCTCTGGACGTTTAGCTCCGGAGAAAAAAGTCGATGATATCATTAAGGCGCTTCCTTCCGTGCTCAAGCAATTCCCCAATGCAACCCTGGTCGTTACCGGACACGGGTCAGCTGAAGCGGCGCTCAAGGCGCTTACCAAAAAACTTGGTATAGAAAATAATGTCCGTTTTGTAGGGTTTGTCTCAAACACGCAGTTGGAAACGCTCTACCGAGCAGCAGATATCTATCTCATCATGTCGACCGCCGAGACTCAATCGCTCTCGCTCATGGAAGCGTTTGCCAGCGGCATTCCCGCCATATCTGCCCGCGCACGCGGTCTTATCGACTACACACCTCCTGAGTGCGGTTTTTTAATTGAACCCGGCGATGACAAGGGATTGTCTGAAAAAATACTCCTTCTTTTAAGCGACAACGCACTCAGGGAGCGTATGGGTAGCGCGGGAACGCAGTTTGTCAAAAAATTTACGCCACAGACAATAGCCGAGGACTGGGAGCGGATATACCAAGAAAACCTTATAAATTAAAGGCTTTTCTCCTCCGCCTCTTCTTGTTTGAGCAGGCGGCGGCGCATGAAATGCGTGAAGATGTAGTATCCAGTGACGAAGATGCTCACCGCCAGAAGCACCAGCGCCAGGTTATTGAGGATATTGGAGACCGTTCCGAATGCGCTGCCGAAATAGTAGCCCAAAAACAGGAGCGTGCCGTATTGGAGTATAGTCACGATGATGGCACAGGTAAAAAACTTTTTTGGCGACATCTTCACAAGTCCCGCCACCACCAAAAATGTCCCTGCAAGCCCGTAGGAGAGCTTGCTGAAGAACATGGTCCTGCCCGGATATTTCTCCCACAGCTTATGAACGCCCATGAGGTGCTCGTGCGTGACCCCTATTTTTTTGAGAAACCACTTCGCCACGCGCGTCTGTCCCCCGAAGCGCCCGAGCACGTACATGAATGCGTCGACAATGATGTCGCGGAGGAAAAATATGACTGCCAAGAGGATCAGGTTGAAATACCCGAGCGACGCTAAGGTACCGGCGACGAAGGCCACAATGGGCCCCTCAAGAAAGCACAGCGGAATGAGTATCCAGTAGCGGTAGGTGAGGATAAGGTGGGTGAGGGTCTGTGCGGACATTCTGCCAGTATATACGATCGAGTAGTATACTGAGGGAAAAGAAATCTATGTATGCGAATTACTACAGTGAGGTTATCAAGCGCTACCGCGTGCACTGCTCCAAACGTTCGTTCTGGAAAGCGTCCTTTATTGCTTTCCTGTTATTTTTTGCGGCACTTAGTATCAACAGCTATGCGGAAAATTACACGACTTCGGTGGCAAGCAACTCCGTCACCGATATCGTGCTCTCCAATACCCCGGTATTCGACGTCGACGCGCTCTTCGTCTACGGCATCACGATATTTATTGTTTTTGTCGTCTTAGTGTTGCTCGCGCACCCGCAGGAAATTCCCTTCACACTCTGCAGCTTCGCGCTGTTCTACCTCACCCGCTCGGTGTTCGTCTCTTTGACTCACATTGCGCCCTTCCCCACCGAGACGCCGATAAACTTCACCAGCAGCATAGGGATATTCCTTAGCCATATTTTCTTCGGCGGGGACAGCCTTTTCTTCTCCGCCCACACTGGAGCGCCTTTTTTGCTGGCGCTCATATTTTGGCGCCAAATCTGGCTTCGATATATCTTCCTCGCCTCCTCGGTCTTCTTTGGCGCGGTGGTACTCCTAGGACATATCCACTATTCGATAGACGTCCTCTCCGCCTTCTACATTTCCTTCGGCATCTATCACATGAGCGTATGGCTTTTTAGGAAAGACTACCTGCAATTCCTCGCCGGGCCTTAAAAAAGAAACGCCTGGGGTCTCTCTCAGGTTCTAAAGGGCATACCAGATAACCAGCGCGTCGGTATGAAGTACCGGTCTTAAGCCGAGGGGGCCCCGAAGCACTGCAAGGAGCCCCCTCGGCGCGCCCGCGGACGAAACTTCTCCACTTTTTTTGCACCACCGGAGAGGATTCTAGCGTATAATGAGCGAATGGATGGCCTTCCCAACTACGAGAGGGAGATTCGCCCGTGGGGAAACTTCGAGCGATTCACCCTTAATGAGAAAACAACGGTCAAGATAGTGACCGTCAATCCCGGCGAGGCCATTAGTTTGCAAACGCACGAGCATCGGGACGAATTTTGGCGGGTTATCCGTGGGCTGGGCACTATCCGCATAGGAGATACCACGCACGAGGCCACCGCAGGCGCCTCGTATTTTAGTCCGCGACACTCTGAACACCGGGTCGAGGGGGGTTCGGAGGGTCTGCAGTTTCTTGAAATCGCGTTCGGCGATTTTAATGAGCAAGATATTACAAGACTAGAAGACAAGTATGGGCGCGCGTAATCATTAAGCAAGCATGAGCATGTTGGCGGCGGCAGTTGCGTTCACGGAGATAACCGTTGTCGGTCTTGTTGGCCTTTTGCTTGTGTGTATTGCGCTCCTCTTCGCCCTTCTCGCGCTTTTCGGCTGGTGGAAAAAGAAGCCCCTGCTCCTCAAACGCGTACCCGAAAATCCCATTCTCTCGCCCGTACCGGAACATTGGTGGGAATCGCAGGCGGTGTTTAATCCCGCGGCCTTTGCCGAGGGCGATCGCGTTCACCTTTTATATCGAGCACTCGGCCAAGACGGCATCTCACGCATCGGCTATGCCTCAAGCCTCGATGGTTTGCATTTTGACGAGCGACTTCCCTATCCGGTCTACACGCCCTCGCGCGATTTCGGTATTCCGCAGAAAAACCGCGTCTATGGGCCCCTTTCCTACGACACCTATACCTATGCTTCGGGCGGCGGTTGGGGAGGAGCGGAGGATCCGCGCGTTGTCAAAATAGATGGGGAGCTCTATATGACTTTTGTTGCCTTCGACGGCTGGGGATTTGTGCGCATGGCTCTCACCGGATTGGGTCTTGAACATTTCCGCAATAAAAATTGGAAGTGGAGAGTGCCGGTGCTCCTCTCCCCCCCGGGCGAGGTCAATAAGAACTGGATTCTCTTTCCCGAAAAAATACACGGTAAGTTTGCCATCCTGCACAGTGTTTCGCCTGAGATTCGCATCGAATACGTCGATGATCTCAATGAATTTAACGGCAAAAAATTTATTCAAGGCTCGACCCGTTCGGGGGGACGCCCTCATCATTGGGACAAACTGGTGCGCGGGGCCGGTGCCCCTCCCATAAAAACCCCTTACGGATGGCTTCTTTTGTATCACGGCTTTGATCCGGCACACTCGGAGGTAGCGTATAAAGTGGGTGCCATGCTTCTTGACTTGGAAGATCCGACTAAAATTTTATACCGCTCCAGCAACCCCATACTGGAGGCCAAGGAGTGGTACGAGAATGACTGGAAGCCGGGCGTTACCTATGCCTCGGGCGCAGTGGTGTTTCATGATGACTTGCTCGTGTTCTACGGCGGGGGCGATAAGCGCGTCAACGCGGCAAAAATGAATCTCAAGCTGTTTTTAACAGAGCTCAGAGAAGAGAGGAATAGGGTATGAGACTGCTACAAAAGGTCAGACCATTGGAAGTGAAAAGATCTTTCGTGCTGTCTGATTTCATCCGGCATCATGAATACAATACCCAGGCCATGGCTCCTCTGAGTCCTTCCCAATACAAGCGCGAGGTGAAAAGGGCGAACCGCATCGTGCGGGAGATACCTGAAGTGCTGCTCGATCGCATCATCAAGGGAACGTTTGAAAAGCGTCTCACGGCCTATAAAAAGTTAACGTGGCACATCGGCATAGTGCGCACCGACGAGGTGCGGGTCTGGAGGGGCGCGGGAGGATTGCCAAAAAAATACACTATCGGATCTGTAGCTCATACCGGCGATGTCGTACGGAAGGTGCTGGCGAAAAATCCTCGCACGCTCGGAGCGCGTGCACGAAGTGCTATACCAAGCATCCTGCACACGTCCCTTTCCATCATCCAACGGGAGAAGTATCTGTTACCGATTGTCATTCCTGGAGGAACGCTCGACAAGAGTGGCTCTCCTGCGTTTCTTGATATCGATGACGGCTGTATGCGCTCCATTGCGCTTGCGGTCAGTGGAAAGAAAACAATAAAAGTCTACGTCGGCAGGAAAAAATAGCCTATAATCAAACACTATCATGTACGTCATCCGCCGCTCCTCCCATAATCCCTTAATCTCGCCTATCGCCGACAAAGCGTGGGAGGCGCGTGGCACCTTCAATCCCTGTCCTATACGGTGCGGCAACATTACCCATGTGCTCTATCGCGCCTTGGGACGCCCCGACGCACTTATGACTCCTGCAGGCGTTTCAACGATAGGGAAAGCGCTCTCCATAGACGGCAAGCACTTCCAGAACCGCCGGCAGTTTATCGCTCCCGAGGAACCCTGGGAGAAATTCGGCTGCGAAGATCCGCGGGTTACGTTTTTTGAAGGACAGTACCTTATTTTCTACACGGCGCTTGGTGGCATGCCGTTCGGCCCTGGAAACATCAAAGTAGCGTGCGCGATTTCCAAAGATCTTGAGAGTATTTCGGAGCGTCACCTTATCACTCCCTTTAACGCCAAGGCGATGGTACTCTTCCCTGAGCGCGTGAATGGAAAAATTACCCTGCTACTCACCGCGCACACCGATGAGCCTCCGGCCAAAATCGCTATAGCCCAGTGCGACAGGCTCGAGGAGCTCTGGGACCTTTCGTTTTGGGAGAAATGGCATTCAGAAATTGACGAGCATACGCTCCACCCGCTGCGCAGCGACCGCGATTTTGCCGAAGTCGGAGCACCGCCGCTAAAAACCAAGGACGGGTGGCTCCTGTTTTACTCCTACATGCAAAATTACTACGATGGCGAGCAAAAGCGTGTCGTCGGTGTCGAGGCCCTACTTCTCAATCTCAAAGACCCCCACGAGATAGTCGGGCGCACCAAAGGCCCCATTATGGTGCCGGAGGAAATTTACGAGAAATACGGCATCGTGCCTAACGTCGTCTTTCCTACAGGAGTGCTGCTGTATAAAGACCGGCTGGATCTCTACTACGGCGCGGCGGACACGGTGTGTGCGCGGGCCTCGCTTAATCTTCCTGATCTGTTGGATGCCTTGGTACCTGAGCGGCGGGTTGAACTCGTAATGCGTGCCAAGGAAAATCCGATACTGAAGCCCCTCGACTCCCACCCGTGGGAGAAGAAAGCGGTGTTTAACCCGGCGGCGGTTGATATCGGGGGCTCGGTGCGCCTGCTCTACCGCGCTATGGGGGACGATAATACCTCAGTCTTAGGGTATGCCGCGAGTAAAAACGGGGTAAAGATAACCGAGCGCTCTTTGGAGCCGGTGTACAAACCGCGAGAGGATTTTGAAATGAAAAAAAACTCCGGCAACTCCGGCTGCGAGGACCCACGCATCACGCGCATGGGCAGTACCTTATATATGACCTATACCGCCTTCGACGGAGTACACGCGACTCGAGTGGCCCTTACCTCCATTACTATAAAAGATTTCCTCGCGGGACGATGGGAAAAGTGGCAAAAGCCGCAGCTCACCACCCCTGAAGGGATCAACGACAAGGATACCTGTCTCTTCCCCGAGAAGATAGGCGGACAATATATGTGGCTTCATCGTATCGATCCGCAGCTGTGTGCCGATTTTCTCGATACGCTCGATTTCTCCAAAAGCCACCTCACCCGCTGCATTGAAATCATGGGTCCGCGTCGGGGCATGTGGGATTCAGAGAAAATAGGCATCGCGGGCCCCCCGATAAAAACTCCCAAGGGCTGGCTCCTTATCTACCATGGGGTTTCCAAGACCTTGACCTACCGCCTCGGAGCCGTGCTACTTGATCTCAAAAATCCCTCCATTATTATCTCGCGCACGGTGGATACTATTTTCGAGCCCATTGAGGAGTATGAGCGAGTCGGCGTGGTTCGGAATGCAGTGTTCTCCTGCGGCGCCATTGTGCGCGGCGATACCATATATATCTACTATGGAGGTGCTGATACGGTGACTGGGGTTGCTACATGCTCGATGAAGAAATTGCTGAAGATTTTACTGCCAAATAATTTAAAATAAGTAAATAGAGCTTGTTGTCTAGTACGATGTTGGAACCATTGTGACAAAAAAGGGAACGTCCGACTGAGGACGCCCCTGTGTCTCGCTCTGCATGGTTTACACGGTTTGAAGTGCTCGAGCTAGTTGAAGTCTCGGTCTCACGGCGCTCGGTTTGTACCTTGAAAGATACTCGCCTCGCTGGTGTGTGATGGATTCGGTCACCACCAAGAAGAAGACCCAGATGTAGAAAGTCACTAGACCCATGCATATGAGGATCAATGTCGGTGGCGCATCGAAAGCTCGCGGTACCACGAGGGTCATCACGCGAGCCGATTCAAAGCAGTTCGTGATCAACCCACAAATCAGGCATGCCCCTAAATACCCTACCGACAGCCAGATGCCAATCGTTGCGTACCAGCCCACCACTTGGACTAACACGAACACTGGAACGAAAACTGGAATCGAAAAGATCGTTCCCACTATCAAAGCCATGAATACTCGCAGATATAACGGCATGAGATATCCTCCCTTTGTGTTCGTCTAACTACACGATACAAAAATTAGATTAAAAAGTCGAGCTGGGAGACTAGGATTCGAACCTGTTATAGTTACCTCTATGAATTTCAAACCGAAGCTAGTCGCGTTTGATCTCGATGGGACTATCGCAGAAAGTAAAAGTCTTGTCACTGTTGATATGGGCGAGCGCTTGAGTCGGTTATTACAAAAGATACCGACCGCAGTGATGTCGGGGGCTGGTTTCCCCCAGTTTGAGCGGCAACTCCTCCCTGCCATCCCGGAAGGTGCCCGATTAGAGCATCTCTATATATTCCCGGATAATGCAGCGCAGTGCTTTACTTATCAAAGTGGCGCCTGGAGCATGCGCTATGACAATGCCTTTACGATGATGGAGCGCGACCGCATACTGCAGTGCTTAAAGGAGGCGCTCGAAGAGACAGGGCTCAGTGACGTGCCGGTGCGCGTGTGGGGGGAACAGATAGAAAATAGAGGCGCGCAGATAACATTCTCGGGCTTGGGCCAGCAGGCTCCGGTTGAGGAGAAAAAGATGTGGGATCCGACTGGTGAGAAGCGCGAGCGCCTTCGCGCTGCTCTTATGAAGCGCCTGCCTGAATTTTCAGAGGCAACGGGAGGCATGACCTCAGTCGATATCACACGAAAAGGCATCACCAAAGCCTACGGAATACGAAAACTGGTCGAGATGACCGGAATTACGGTGTCTGAAATGCTCTATGTGGGCGATGCGCTTGAGGAAGGTGGCAATGATTACGTTGTGGTAGAAACAGGGGTACGTACGCAGCCCGTGTTCGGACCTGAAGAAACCGCCAAACTTATCGAGCAGTTACTTTCATGATGTGCGAAGCCCATTGAAATGAGCCGGAAAGGGTGGTATAAAAAACCGTACACTATTGGGTATAGCGTAGAGCGTTTTTCGCGGTTTGTAGGCGGTGTCTCTCTATAAAAATGACTCGTATACAATTAGGCATAATGTCAGCAATCTTTCTTAGCGCGATCTTGTTGGGCGGCGGCGCTACTGCCTACGGCCAGGAAACGAATGTGCCGGGAGACGCCCAATTCCAGCAAAGGATTGCCGACAGGCTTGCCGAGCTTTCCCAGATACAAAATAAAGGGGCATGTGCCGAAGCCGCCAACGGGTATGCATCTTGTGGTGTACGGGTGGTTGTCGATTCAAGCGGCCGTGCAAGAGCGAATGTAGCGCCCAGCGGGTACGGTCCGAGTCAATTTCTCGGAGCCTACGACCTCACCGGACTTTCTTCTTCAAATACGATCGCCATTGTCGATGCATACGATGATCCTAATATCGCGAGCGACCTTAGCACGTACGACTCCTATTTTAAACTTCCCGTGTTTCCGGCCTGCAGCAGCACCATCACGACTAGTTGTTTTGAGAAGCTAAATGAGAACGGCAAGACCTCTCCCCTGCCGCAATCAAATTCGTCGTGGGATCTTGAAATTTCGTTGGATGTCGAGGTCGCTCACGCCACGTGCCAAAATTGCCGCATTTTCTTGGTTGAGGCCAATTCCAGCAGTTTTGCTGATCTGCTCAAGGCGGTCGATACGGCGGCGAGCAATTCGAGCGTGGTATCGGGCTCCTGGGGCGCAAGCGAATTCTCCGGCGAGACAGCCTACGACAGTACCTTTGACAAGACGGGCGTCGCGTTCACCTTCAGCGCGGGGGACGGCGGCTATGGGACTTCCTATCCAGCAGCCTCGCCGTACGTGACCGCAGTCGGAGGAACAACGCTGCTGCTCAACGGCAATTCCTATCTCAGCGAGAGCGTCTGGAGCGGAACGGGCAGCGGCTGCAGTGTCTATGAAACTAAGCCTGCCTGGCAGAATAGCCCCTGCGCCAAGCGGACCATGAATGACGTTTCGGCAGATGCCAATCCGGCTACTGGTGCTGCTATCTATGATAGTGTCCCATACGATGGGGTTTCGGGATGGTTTGAAGTAGGCGGCACAAGTCTATCAGCGCCCCTCATCGCCGCAGTGTATGCCCTACAGGGAGTGCCGAGTGGCGTTAAAGCTAATGCATTGCCGTACAGCCAAGGCACTGCTTCTAATTTAAATAAGGTAACCACCGGGAGCAACGGGTCCTGCGGCACCTATTTGTGTAATGCTGCAGATGCGCTCTTAGGCTATAGCGGTCCCATTGGAGTAGGTACTCCGAGGGGTACCTCGGCATTCTAGAGCGGTACGGCTTGATTTTGTGCCACGCACACTCTCCGGGGCACCTGGCCTACCACTATAGGACCTTCCGCCAGGCAGGAGTACCCGGCGGGGCAATCGCTCGTGCTTGTGCAAGTAAGCGTGCCGTGATGTGAGGTCGGCACACTCGGGTTTGACGTTGGGATGCTGGGGACGGTTTGTATAGGTGCTGCGTAATACTCCTGCGTTTGTTGATATAGCGCACCGGTTTTAAATCCGATGAAGAAGGTCGCTATGAACACCAGCACGGCGAGCGCTTTGGAATACCAGGTTACCGTGTTCCATTCAATAGCCATTGAGCCTTAGTATACCGCGTGCTCGTACAGTGGTGAGGATACCGCTGACTCACCTTCCCTCTTTGGTTACCATTTGAAAAATCCAAACACATGCTGCAGGAGCGCGGAGATATGTCCGAAGAGTCGCGCGGTGAACGCAGGCGCTATGGGAGGGGTGGACGTCGCAGAAGAAGCGGCAACATAGATATGGATAGTCTGATGACCTCGTGGAGATGAGGTCGTGGTCGCATATTGATAGTGTGTACCATCAACGTCGGTAGTGATAGAGATGCTCGAAGTCCCGCCCCCGCTCATCTGCGTGTCTATATCAGCCGAGGCACTTGAGGAGCCGCTTGCGCTCGCCTCAGTGTAGTCATAGGTGTAGTTGTACACCTGGGGCATGGGAGGTAGTGGTGGGATAAGCATACGTAGCGTCAAAAAGAAAAGACGGATTTCAGCCAGCTACTCAACGTTGGGGGGGTACTGTGAGTGCTTGCGGGCGTTTTCTTTTTGGGAGTGGCCGGTTTTAGTTTCGCCGGTTGAACAGATGCCTGCGGGACAGATACTTGCGAGGAGGTGGAAGAGGGAGTGACAGGGGCGGATGCCTGCGTACCGCAGGAGAGCTGGTTAATTCTAGTTTTGGTAAGCGTGTAGACATTCCCGGTCGCGGGTATGCCGTTTGCTGCCTGAAATTTCTTCACTGCTGCTTCAGTGAGGTTACCGTAGTAGCCCGTTGGCTCAACCGAGAGATACCCCTCCTGATTGAGGATAGTCTGCAGCACAGTCACATCGGCGCTGCTATTATTTTTTGACCCGGGGAACAGATAACCGGCAAGCGGGGGCGTGCACGAGGTGGTTTCATTCGACGTGTTCTTGTTGATCGATACGTTCGCGAGATCCACGGTCGATGTCCCCAGTACTTCCCCTCCCCCCGAAAAACCGCTCGTTGAAGTGGCGATCATGCTTCCGTTGGGGAAATACTCCACATCACCCTCTCCATCAACAGGGGTTATAAAGTTGGTGTCGAAGTCCTGTCCGGTCACTTCAGCAACGTTATGGTAGATACCCGGCGTGGTGCTGGCCGTAAATTGCGCCGCGTACGTAAGGGTGACTTGATCTCCCGGCTCAAGAACATCCAGATTCCACGAGCGGGTATACACGATCCCTCCTGAGGGGTTATAGAGCGTGTCAGTCAGCGTTGAATTGTAGAGGGGTCCGGCATTTGGATCGTCGGTGACCACGACTTGATAGTTTACCGAGGCAGGCGTGGTGTCGGCTACCGTGAAGGTTTTCACCACGGTTATCTCTGCGGAAGACAAAATATTTGATCCGGAGCTGCCTCCTCCACCTCCGCTGCCGCCTCCCCCTGCGCCTCCTCCTCCTGCGCTCGAGGACGTAGTACTCGAAGGACTACCCGTAGTGCCACTGGAGGCGCCGCTGCTTGCGCCCCCACCGCCGCCTCCACCTCCGCTTGAGGTAGAGCTGCCTCCGGTTGTACTGCCGGTGGTAGGTGGAGCGCTACCACCCCCGCTTCCTGAGCTTGCGCTGCCTCCGGTAGGTGGATCGCCGCCGCCGCTTCCTGAGCTTCCGCTGCTGGGGTCAGTGCCTGAGGCCGAAGAAATGACGATCGAGACGGTTTGGGTATTATCGGTGTCGTTCTGGTTGTGCTCGTCTGAGGTGGCGGTTGCGGTCAATGGCACGGCCACCGAATCCCCGGTCGGCAATCCGGGCGCTTCCACGCGCATGATGGCGTCTATCTCAACCGAAGCACCCGGGGCGATGCTGCCGAGCGTCCACTGCGTGCCTCCTGAGATGCTGGAACTCGTGCCACCGTCGCTTCGCTCCAGAAAGAGCAGGTTCTGATTGTACACCGTCGAGAGGATGGCATTAGTCGCTGTGCCGCCACCGTTGTTTGTTACCAGAAAATGGTAGGTTTCTTCCGAACCCGGAGTGACACTGGGCTCATCCACCGTGGTCGTGACGGTGAGATCCGGACTGTAGCTCCCAAAATCGATGTCTCCGTTCCAATTGCCGAACACATTGACGGTGGCAAATATCATATTCCGGTCGACGATATTGGTATTGACCATGTTGACCACGTTCGCGGAGGCGTAGGCGTCCCCGGTTGCAATGGTTGACGTGCCGTCATCGGTTTGCGCGCTGTTTTCTCCCGTGCCTGCCAGGACGTTGACGTTTGTGTTGACAGTAGCCTGATTGGTGGAGGAGGCAACAAAGGACGATGAGTTATAGATGCCGGTCGTACCTTGGGGCGTCCCGGTGGCGTTGCTACTCATGATCTCAACCCCGTACGGCGTTCGTTGCCAGGTCATGCCGGGGGGCAACCCGTTGATGGTGCCGCTCCAGGTCCCTGATATGTGAAATTCAAGCAAGACCGATGCGCCGCCGACCCTCGTCTGGTTGGCGGCGGTGTAGCTTGTTGAGGACGTATGCGACGTGCCCGTAGTGATTTGATTGGTGCCGTCGGTCGTCGTCGTCGCGGTGTTCGCACCCGTGAGCGCCTGCGCGGTCGTCGTACCGGTGAAATTCACGCTGTTGTCGTTGTTGACGACGTAGGAACTCGATTGGAGCTCGGGGAGCGACTCGCCGTTGGCAAACAGCTGCCCGAAGAAGCTCGCATTGGGGAGCACGATGTCGCTATTGAGATCCCCGAAATTGTCCATCGAAAGGATGAGGTAGCGTGAGTTGATGAAGTTTGTATTGACCAAATTCAGGACGTCGGCTGAGGCGTACGCATTCCCCGTCGTAATATTGACGCCGCCACTTTGGGTGGAGGTTGCCGTGTTGCCGCCAGTGGTCGCGCTCACGTTCACCTCGTTATCGAGCGACGCGGTATTTTTATTAAGCACACTAAGGGCGGAGCTGTTAAGACACGTGAGGATGGTGCAGCCCAATTGGGTCGGGCTCGCGCCCACTTTTCCATTAAAGAAGTACGACAGGTCGGTATTGCTGAGATCAAGCGCGTCGCCATTGGCGGGGTTGAGAAACATGACTAAACCGTCGGAGTTGAAGAGGTTGGTGTTGACGACATTGATGACCTGCGCGCTTGAAACGGCGGGGCCCGTTTGAATGGTTGCGTCTCCCTGATCTCCAATCCCGATATTGTTACCCGAAAATGCATCGGTATCGTCCATGGTCGACACGGTGCCCGTGTTGGTGGCGCTGGCAGTGATGTCGGAGCTATTCGCTTTACCTGGTCCGTCCACATTGGAGGTGGTGACGTTGAGGATGTTGTTGGCCGTGGTCGACGCAATCGCACTCCCTGTGTAGATGGTGCCGCCAATCTGCGAGCCCGTACCATTGGTCGAGGTAGCCACCGCAAACTCCGGAATGGTTGCTAAATCCTGGGTGGTAGTCGCGCTGTCATTAACGGCGTTACAGGTAGCCCCCGTGCACGGGGGCGGTCCTCCCGTCGTTACGTTCTGGAAATTCGTGTTGTCGGTATCGGCCTGCGAGGGATCGATCTGTGCCGAGCTGGTGGCCGCAGTGGAAGAGGCCAAGGGGTTAAGAGAGGCGTCCGCAACAATAACATTGAAGGTCGATGTGGCACTGTTGCCCACGGAATCGGTCGCGGTGCAGGTCACCGTGGTGGTGCCGATGGGAAAGACAGAGTCCGAAGGAGGGATGCAAGAGGTAGGGTCTGTGCCGTCACTCTGGTCGGTGGCGATGGGCGACGTATAGGAGACGGCTACGCCGGCAGAGGAAGATGCCACTGCGTCTATGTCGCTTTGGGCTGCAATGACGGGAGGAGTTGTGGTGCCAGTGCCTCCTGAGCTGGTGCTGCCGCCTGAGCCAGTAGGGGTCGTGGTAGCGGTCGAAGTGGCAAGAGGTGCAACCATGACATTGAACGTGGTCGGGGTTGCACTGTTGCCTTGGGAATCGGTTGCGGTACAGGTCACCGTGGTGGTGCCTATGGGAAAGACGGAACCCGGAGGAGGAGTACAGGATGTAGGATCTGTGCCGTCAATCTGGTCAGTGGCCACAGGCAGTGTATAGGTGACGGCCACGCCGACACTGGACGTTGCCACTGCGTCTATATCGCTCTGGGGTGCGATGACGGGAGGAGTTGTGGTGACAATCACATTGAATGTGACCGGTGTTGCACTGTTGCCCACGGAATCGGTTGCGGTACAGGTCACCGTGGTGGTGCCTATGGGAAAGACGGAACCCGGAAGAGGAGTACAGGATGTAGGATCGGTGCCGTCAATCTGGTCAGTGGCCACAGGCAGTGTATAGGTGACGGCTACGCCGGCAGAGGAAGATGCCATTGCGTCTATGTCGCTTTGGGGTGCAATGACAGGGACGGTCGAGTTCCTCTCCGCTATCCTCTGGTCTATTGTCGAAGTCCCTGAATCAGCGAAGAGGGGTGCTGGGATTGAGCCAGCAAAAAGTGCCGCTATAAGGAAAGCGGCTGTAGCTTTGGCTAGCGTTTTATGCCCTAGATTAGTCATAAGGTTCCCTCTCTGAGGCCTCATATCTCTACCAAAGATAAGACCTCATGAGAAGGGGGCATCTTTATGAGGCTCTACTTCCTTGGTTGCCCCTATATGGTGATGGTAATAAGGCTTCGGTTGAGGCTGTTGCGGGCGCTTGCATACGCAGACTCCCCTCCGGTGCTCACGACTCCGCCTCCTCCACCCCCGCCGCCCGCGCCACCGCTGCCGGAGATAGCGCCGCCGTTGTTGCCCGTGCTCGGGGTGTCTGTGGGACTGTTGACCGTCACCGCGAAGGTTTGGCTTCCGGTGATTACTGTGCCACCCGGTGCCCCCGGTGTGACGTTGTCTTGATTGCTCGATACGTCGGAGTTTTGCGGGGTTCTATCCCGTGAAGGAAGCGTCAGAACGACGTTGGTTATGGGTGGTATCACTGCGGCAAAAGCACATGAGGAGGGCACTATCAGCAGCAAGGCAATACCCAATCGATAGATGTTTCGTGCGCTGATATTCATAGTAAATAAGTGATGTCTTAAGGCTCTTCCCTCTCTGAATCCTCAATGGAGTTGAGGCTTCATGAGAAGGAGGGATTCGGCTTACGCCTCATCCCATCCTTGCTCACGTTGGACTTCTCCTAGAGTCGATTAAAGACGGACACGAACGAGTGTCGTGTTCATCGCATTAACCGCACTTGAAGTCGAACTTGCGTTGCCTGTAGTGATCGTGCCGCCGAGACCGCCTGCGCCGCCTGCACCGCCAGTGCCAGTGCCCGCGCCACCGTTGTTCTCGTTGCCAGTACCGCCAGTGACATCACCAGCACCAGAGCCAGCGCCGCCTGTGCTACCCATTGCCTCGTTGCCGCCAGTGCGAGTCTGAGCAGCCGTCGAGTTGGTGATCGTAGGTGGTTTACAACCATCTTCAGTAGTTGTTGCTCCAACTCCGCAACCGCTATTGTCGGTTGTCGCCGCCAAAGTCACGCTGTTGACGGTGTCGCCGTAGCCGACGCCGACGCGAGTCTCTGCGTTGTTGAGGTCGTTCTCAGAGGAGGCATTCGAGGTCGCGTTGCCCGAGGCCACGAAGCCACCCGCTCCGGCGTTGCCGCCGCTGCCACCATTGCCAGTCATAGCGCCGCCGTTGTTTTCAGAACCGTCCGACGTGACTTGCCCGCTGGTACCTCCAGCGCCACCCGTGCTGCCGGCGGCTTCATTGCCGCCCGTTTCAGCTTGTGCGGTAGTGGAGTTGGTGATGGAGCCGTTATTCGTCGTCGTGATGGTGATAGAACTCGAGTTTATCGTACCTGCCGCGAACGCCGGGGCTGCCAATGCGAGCATTGAAAGCACCGTCGCTGCTGCAATAATTTTTTTCATATGTTGATTTGGAATAATTACCTGTTAGTGAACTGAATCCTGCTCCCGTACGGCGAGCGTGATGCAGCTCCGGCAACCGACCGTGCCGTGTGGACTGGTACAGCCCACAGGAGCGCGCGCGGTTGAGTGAGCGCTTCTGTGAGTTTTACCGGGAGCTGTACAAAGAACGTTCAAACAAAAAAACGCGACCCGCGCAGAGCGCGTTTCGCGTTAGATAAGTTTATGTGACTGTCTAGAAGAAACAACGATCAACATAATGTTGTCGCTGGTTTCCCTGCGCTTGCTTAAGCGCAGTGGACATTATCAATGAAGTGAGTTCGGGATGTCAATAAGCTTGCAAGCAAAGACAATACTCTGATATACTATGGCCTTCACTGTCAAATCACGCCAACCAAAGATACTTCTAGATCGTATATGCCGTATACGATGCCGAAATGGGCCTAAAGCCTAGGGAAACCAGCGGTAAAGCTGTCGGATTTAGGCCCATTTCGACACCCTATAGAGAAATAAAGAGCGCCCCTTGTCTATCAACGTAAAAGGAGCGCCGGGCGCGATAATAGAAGATGCGCGTTCTTTGTCAATACACCCTATGTGCCCCTGATGCGCACTTACGCACCCTTTATACACAGAGGTATACACAGGGAGGGGACGTTCTGTATGCATCCCGATGGTAAAGTTGTAGCAGAGAAGTGCTTTTTTGTTTCCCAAAAGTATTTACTAGGGGCTTTAGATAAGCATACACATCCATGACTAGGCACATGGTTCTCGCGTCAGCGATAGTTTCCGCTACTTTTTTGGTTCCCGCATTAGCTTCGGCTACTAGCGTCACGGTGGGCAACGCCGCGATCAATCGCGCAAACATAGACACGTTCTCGAATTTCACTATCATCGATACCAATAATCCCCTATCTGCAAATGGTTCTTTGAGTACTTTCTCGTATTTTGCAACTGATACGAACCCGTTTGAGTTTGTGTTGGTGGACTCGGGAAATGTAGTGAAGTACATCAGCCCGACCATAACACCCCCCTCTACCGGCCCCCAGACATATAGCGCGACTGTGCAGGCACAAATTGGATGGAATCTAGGGGTGCACTTTGACCAAACGGGTACTATTCCGTTCGACCTTATGGGTGTGCCCGCAGCATATACGGCCAATCAAAGCGGCCTGCCGGTCGTAGGTTCAACGTTGAGCGTCGCCGGAACGAGCGGCAGAACCTACTCCTGGAATGCGACAGGCACCACCATATGCACTCCGACCAATTTTTACCGAGACGGTACCAACATGACCGCGGCACTGATTAACCCGACTTCGCCGGTCACCGGTGAGGTCAATGCCACCGGCTGCAATATTGGTATTTATTTTGGCCCGGGCATGACTGGTTCGGTTGCAGGAGCAAATATTCACGGTGCCAATTATTACGGTGTTGCAAATAACGGTGGTTCAGTGAGCGTCACCAACAACCAAATCCATGATATCGGAGAAAGTCCTCTCAACGGTGACCAGCATGGCGTTAGCATATATTTCGCAAACGTATTCACCGGTGATTCGAATATCGATCCAAATACTAGTCAATCAGCCTGTGATCCCTTATACACAACGACCGGAACGATCAGTGGAAACACCCTCACTAACTACCAGAAAGGTGGCATCGTGGTTAATTGCACGGGAGCAACCGCAACGGTCAGCAATAACACGGTTACCGGCCAAGGTTCGGTTCCCTATATCGCGCAAAACGGCATTGAGATTGCGAGAGGCGCAACCGGGGTTGTTTCCGGCAACAATGTTACCGGTAATGAGTATACAAATTTCAGCGCAAATCCCCCTTCAGGCCCCGACCCAATCAATGATGTTCAATCTGTGGGAATTCTGCTCTTCGAGGGCGGCGCAGGGACCTCAATTTCTAGCAATACTATCAGCGGAAACGATGTGGGTATCTACAACCACCTTATCAACGGCTCCGGCACGACAACCATTAGCAACAACATACTTACCGGTGGTAATCGATACGCAGGAATGGAACTCGATCAAGGCAACGCAAATGTCAGCGGCAATGCCATCACTGGCAGCGCCATAGGTATTGCGGGGCTTTCCTTCAGTTTTGATGGAGCAAATCCAACCGTTGCGAATTCGCAGGCGGTACTTACTAATAACACCATCACTGGCGCGACCAACGCTGGGATAGTATTGCTGAATGGTCTTCCCAACACGTTCTTCCCAATCATTGTTGCCCACGGCAACAATCTATTCGGAAATAACATCGGCGTTCAAAATCTTCTTACCACGCTTGTAGCTAGCTCAACTAATGCCACCGACAATTGGTGGGGTAGCGCAACAGGGCCGGAAGATACAGTTTCAGGAGACGGCAGCACACCAGATACAAACCCGGGTGGTACCGGCTCCCCCGCTATCGGAGCGGTGAATTATGGTCCCTGGTGCAGTAGTGTAAGTTGCACGACGTTAGTGTTTCCCCCTCCTCCGGCAAACGCCTGTGCCACTCCTACCGTAGCGCCTGGGGGCTATACGCTGCAAAAGGCCACTGGGAGCGTCACGGTGACACTCGCTCCCCAAACCATGTTCGTAGGAACGGGCGGCAACGACCATGTGTCGGGGGGTGATGGCAATTACATCATTTGTACCGGAACTGGGAATGCCACGATTAAGCTCGGAAATGGCAATGACACCGTTAACACTGGCAATGGCAATCAGACGATCGAAGTCGGTAATGGCAACGGATACATCACGCTCGGTAATGGCAATAACACCGTTACCACCGGCACTGGTAATTACACTGTCACTGTGGCTGGCGGCAATAATAGGATCACGACCGGTAGCGGCAATCAAACGATAACGATAGCAGGCAACGGTAATAACCTCCTCACAACGGGCTCGGGCAACGACACGATCAACCTTGGCAACGGCAATAACACCGTCAAGACCGGTTCGGGTACTGACGCCATTACCGTCGGCAATGGCAACAACTTTATCAATGCCGGAGGCGGTGCCAGCACTTGTAGCGTCGGCACAGGGTTCAACAGCATCCACAATTGCACGATATAAAAAAACGTCCTTTGTATTAAGCCTCCCGGGACAAGCCAATGGGGTATATGTTTCGCTATAAAAGATAGGTAATGTAAAGAACGCTCCCGATAAAAAAGTCTTCTCCTATGGGTAGAATAGGCACGGTGGTAGTGCTAAGCAGGTTTTAGCATGATTTCTCCACAGCTTGTCAACAAGGTTGCAGGCCTATCTCTGGTTGACAGGATCTGCCTCTCTTGATTCAATGGGGGCAAGTTGGGCTTCACCTTTGGTGTGCGCTCTCTCCTTATATTCCTTATTCTGCTTGGTTATGAAATCTCTACAGGGATTAGTACTCCCGCTATGCACATGGGTGTCGCGGCTCTTCACCGGCGTCTTGCTGGGCCTTTTGCTGTTTAGTGTGGTGCCCCTTGTACGTGCCGATTCTCTTCCCCCACCAACACCGAACCCGACTCAACAGATTGTGTGTCAGGTCTTTACTAGTCTCAACCAGATTGGTACTCCCGTTCCTCAGCTTCCCGACGGAGATTGTCCATCGGGTAGCACTCCTACCCCACCGCAAACTAATCCCGCACAGCTTACGGTGACAAGTGTGGTGGTAGGAGGGACAGCCGAGGTAAGTGCTTTCCCCTTATTTATCAATGGATTATCGATAACTTCGGGAGTAGCCACGACCACGTCACCCGGTACTTATACCGTGACTGAAACGGCGAGTAGTTCCTACACGGGAGTGTTCAGTGGAGATTGTAACGCTCAGGGGCAGGTAACGCTTGCTGCAGGCGATGATGATAGCTGTACGCTGACCAATACATTCGTCGCTCCTCCACCACCAACGAACATCTCAAATCTCTCCATCACGGAGACGGTAGATAATGCTACCCCGAATGTCGGCGGCACCGTCACTTATACCTTGACGGTGCACAACAGTGGACCGGACGCTGCGAACATAACCATTACCGATCTACTTCCCAGCGGCCTGACGTACGTCTCCGACGATAGTGGCGGGGCGTATAACGCCACGACGGGGGTCTGGACGGTAGCAGTCTCAACGACAAGCGATGCAGTGCTCCACATAGTTGCATCCGTCAATAGTGGCACGGGGGGAGAGAACCTAAGCATCACTGCGACGGTAAGTCAGGATAGCAGCACCAATTCAAGCGGAAACAACTCCTCCAGCGTCTCCATTACCCCAACTGCTCCTTCTTCAGGAGGCGGGGGTGGAGGTGGTGGAGGTGGAGGTGGAGGTGGTAGTAACACCGGCAGCACAGGCGGAGGCGGAGGCGGAGGCGGAGGGGGTATTAACACCGGAAGCACAGGCGGTGGCGGTGGTGGAGGTACTATCTCCGGACCGCTGTCATACAACTCCTCCAATGAAAGCAGCGGAGTAGTGTTAGGCACCTCGACCGAAAACTGCAGCCAATATCTTACCGGTTTCATCCGCATGGGCGCCGCGAATGACCCCGGGCAAGTACAACGTCTCCAAACGTTCTTCAATGATTTCGAGGGCGCGACGCTTACAGTAAACGGCATCTATGACGCACAGACTCTGGATGCCGTGGATGCATTCCAGACGAAATATGCCAGTGAAGTGCTTACCCCGTGGGGCCTTAATCGGCCGACGGGCTATGTCTTCCTTACGACCCGCGAACAAATAGACGACGTGTATTGCGTGGGCATACATCAATTTCCTCTTACCGCCTCCGAAATGCAGTACATACAGCAACTTACCGCTCAAAGTACGACCCAGAGTTCCTCGACAATACCCGTACCATCCGCGCAGGAAGGGGTCCGCTCAGCGACGCATGCCTTGCCTGCCACGGTAGCTCTCTCGCTGAGGGGTACGGCCACTTCGACAGCGTCAACGACGCCCACTTCGCGCAACGGTTGGTTAGGTTCAATACAAGGTTTCTTTAGCAGGCTCATCGGCAGATAGAAACAAGATACAAAGAAGAAGTAGACGGATTTGTGGGACCTTGACCAGAGGGGATACCTGCTTCTTGTGTTGGGCCGCGGCAGTGCATCGTGAATAATTGCAGGAGATGAAACATAACTTCAAAGACTTTATCGTACCCGCGCACTACCCGAAGTCACGCTTTGCGTACGAAACAACACGGGTATGCGCGATCATTCCAACCTACAAGCCAGGGGTGCTTACCGCTCGATTGGTCGCGGATCTGGTGCGGTGGAATCCAAGCTTAGAAGTCTACGTCGTTGATGATTGCACCCCGCGGGAGTATAAGGACAGCGCTCATATTTTTGAGGACATCGCGTCTCTCCCGCGGGTCACGCTGCTTCGCACCCCGGCCAATGCACTGAAAGCCGGGGCCTTAAATTACGCTCTGGAGCGTATAGGAAAGGACCAAGCGTATAGTCCCGACGTCATTTTGACCCTGGACGACGACGTGGTCATTGAGCCAATGACCATACGATATCTGGTGACGGAGCTCCTCTCCTACGACCATCTGGGAGCGGTGTGCTCCCAGTGCCGGGTGTTTAATAAGAACAAGAATGTGCTGACCCGTCTGCAGGGGCTCGAGTATGTAGGCTTTAATGCTATCCGGCTTGCTGACGAAGGATTCTTTAGAGGGCCCTTGGTCATGCACGGTATGCTCACCGCTTTTAGAGCTTCGGCCCTAAGGCAGGTAGGTCTATTTTCTGAGAGACATCTCATCGAAGATTATGAGATGACCACCCGGCTTAAAACGAGCGGATGGAGCGTCAAATTGGCAGTCAACGCGCCCGCCTCAACGGCGGTTCCAGAGACGCTTTCCGCCTTCTGGAGGCAGAGGACCCGCTGGAAGTATGGAGGAGTCATGGTGGTAGTAAAGTCCACCGATCCTTTCGCGGTACTCCAGGATCTCATAGGGCACGGGCTCTTTTTTGCGACCCTGCTGTTAGTGGCCGGACTGCTCCTTCTTAATAAAGGCAGCGGCCACGTCGCTCCCCTCATCGCTCAAGTGATCATCGTCCTCTCTCTCGTGCAGCTCGGGGTGTGGTATCTGTTCCAATTGTGGCTTATGAAGTTTTACAAGGAAAAGGACCTATGGGACTGGCTCCTGAGAGCCACCTTGGTTCCTGAATTTTTATACAGCTACCTCATGACCCTGGCACTTCTCGGCGCCTATCTCTTTTTCTGTTTTAACGTCCTTACCCGTACCCTGGGTATGAAGAGTAGATCATCCGGCAGGCGACTGCTGAAGATTGGTACCCTAGCGTTTCGCGCCTGTGGCTATACCGAGGGTTGGGGCACCCGCGCACAGTAATGCTATGTTCAACGGCACCACAGCACTCGGAACTTCAATACTCCCTTTGGGAATGTTTGCGGGCTTCTTGCTCTTGCATTCAGGAAATTTTTGGATGGCAGTCTGTTTTTTAGTGCTCACCGGCATCTCTTTTTTCATCACCATGACTACCCTGTGCCGCTACTTCATCAACTATCGACGCAATAGGGATGCAGTAACGAAGCGGGTATAGCGTGCAGTGGAACCCCAAGTCTTTGGTTAGTCTTTGAGCATGCGCCACACAAAAAAGGAGACCATCGACACGATGAAGCTCAGCGCACCGAAAGTATCCTCGCGAGGCCAGGGAGCAAAGTGCGTGAGTGGCAGCGAGAGGGTCCACATATGAAACTCCGAGTTCAAGACGATGTAGAACCACCCGGCAAAACCGAACACACATAACGTCAGCGCAAGGTTTTGTATACACTTCTTCATGAGCTACTGCAGTGTACTACGTGACGCGATGGCCTGCATCAGCGCTTGATACGCGGGCTTCTGCGAGCCGTCGTAGCGCAGAATGCCGAAGAAGTTTTCGTTGGTGCTCATACTCGTACCCAAATCTTGATAGCTGTAAATAAAAATCGGGCCCGCCCAGGCATACCCGCCCGCCAGAGTGATCGCGGCGGCTATCATTTGAGCTTGCAGAGCCTCGGTGACATGGTCGGGACTCCCCATAAAGAACGTGTCGCTCGTGCTACTCTCGAGCGCTCCGGGACCCCCGGTGGGCGCCCCGTACTCGGTCATCCATATCTGTTTGTTGCCGTCGCCGTTCGCGATCATAACGCTACGCAAACTGGGGTTCGTTTGAGCCATCTGCTGCCATGCGTTCCACTGTGCCGGATAGCCGGGCATCGCGGGATACGAGTACGGATGAAAACCGACTGCATCGAAGTTGCCCCCTGCCCCATCGGCATAGAGCGCCCCAAGAAAATCAATGGGCGCAATATTGCGACCGTCAGTGGCTTCCGGAGCAAGTCCGCCGGTGATAACTATCGCGGAAGGATCAGCATTTTTTATCGCCGGATAGGCAGCCTTAAGTAGTTGGGTGTACGCTTGCGCATTTGCCGCCGGCTCCCAAAAACCAGCATTATTGGGTTCGTTCCATATCTCCCACGTATGGAGACCTTGTGGGGCGAAGTGGTCAACCACTGCCGTTGCAAACTGTGCAAATTGCGAGTCTTCAGCCGGAGGGCATCTCATTGAAGTGCACCCGCTGATCGCGGCCCACATCGGGGCATACCCCAGAAGACCAAGGATTTGTATGTGCCGCGCATTCGCTGCCGCAACTATCCGATCATAATTGCCCCAATAATAATGGGCGCTATTGCGTGGTTGTATCGTGCTCCAGTCAAAATCTATTCGTATCCCACCAACCCCGAGCGAGGCAATGGTATCTAACTCCGCAGTAAGCTCTGCGTTATCAAGCCCAAGAAGCGTACTGCCGAGAGCAAATCCGTAGTCGTCACTCACCGTACTCTCCGTGCTCGTAGGAGCCAGTACTTGGGAGGGCGCTGCGGCTGGGATCTGCGCAAGTGCAGCCGGAGGCACTACGGCTGGGGTCTGTGCAGGTGAGGGCGCTGGGGCCGAGATCTGCTGCGGCGCAGCGGGGGGCGCTGCCGGGATCTGCTGCACAGCAGAGGATATAACCGCAGGAGGCGTGTAGGTTTCGGCTGGCTGCATGGCATCGGGGGGGTTGGCGTGGGCTGCGGCGACTGCCAGTCCTATAACCAGTAATGCTATGAACACAAAGCCGAGCGTAAGTCTATAGCGCTCCTTGTTCCCACGCCGTGAAGCACTTTGCATGAACATGTGAATGCCAGTATAGTTCCACCGTCTAGAATTTGGAAGGGACGGCCTACCATAATGCTTACGCGCGTCATACAACATCTGCACCGGGACACCCTTTTGCGCAATTCGATCTATTTGATGCTTGCCACAGCGACCATGGCCGGTTTTGGCTTCTTTTTTTGGCTCATCAATGCGCGACTTTTTTCGATCGAAAATGTCGGTTTAGCCACGACGCTCATTTCGGTCATGACGTTAATAGCCACGCTGAGTCTCATCGGATTTAATGCTGCGTTCGTTCGTTTTCTGCCGAAATCCTCCACCAAGAACGAGCACATGAACACGGGCCTCCTGATGGTAAGCATTGCATCAATCGTATTGGCAGTAGTGTTTATTGCCTTCGTCAGGTTTATCTCGCCGCAACTGAGCGTTGTAGAGGAGAATCCGTGGTATGCGCTTATCTTCGTCGTTGCCTGCGTCATGACCGCACTGAATATTCTGACTGACTCTATTTTCTTGGCGAACAAGCAGGCGAAGTTCACCCTTATCATCGACGCCCTGTTCAGCCTCTTTAAGATGCTCGCCCCGTTCGCGTTCATTGGCTTCGGGGCTATAGGTATTTTTACCGCGGCGGCGCTGGCGCAAACACTCGGTACCATCCTCAGCATCGCGGCGATGATCAAGTGGTTTCAGTACCGGCCGAAGTTTGTCATCACGCCGGGTGTACTGCAGGGCATCTGGCGCTATTGCGCCGCCAATTACCTCGCCGGGGTGTTTAATCTCTTGCCGGTCACGCTGCTCCCGATCATTATCATCAACCATCTGGGGGCCGCATCGGCCGCCTATTATTACATTGCCATGATGATAGCCACCCTGCTCTATGAGATACCGTACGCAACCACCAAGTCCCTCTTTGCCGAGGGTTCCCACAACGAGGCATCGCTTAGTGCGAATGCCAAAAAATCGATTCAGATGATCGCACTGCTCTTAATACCCGCCACACTGATTCTCTTTGTAGGCAGCGGGGAGCTCTTGCGTATCTTCGGGAGCGCCTACGAGGGCGGCGGTAGCACCTTTTTGCGTCTGCTGGTGGTGGCGGGCGTCGCCGTGAGCGCCTACTCGCTTACTAACGCTCTCTTCCAGGTCAAAAAGGATTCCCGAGCCATCATTATCGTCAATGTCTGCTACGCCCTTTCCATCCTCGCCCTCAGCTATCTCCTGCTGCCCTGGGGGTTAACCGGCATCGGCATTGCCTGGATAAGCGGGAATCTTTTCGCCGCCCTCGTCGGCTATGCACTTGATCGTTGGCAACCGTATGTGGTGGAAGCCGTCGATGCCACAACCCACAATAGGCTCGCTATGCTGCGCTTTAAGCTTCGCTATATGCTGGCGTTGGTGAGAAACGGCTTCAAACGCAACACCATCCTGTTCTATCCAGATAGCCCCCAGGTGTGGCATATCCTCTATCGGATGTGCCACTCTCTCGGATACCGGATATCCAACGATCCGGAGTCCCCCTTTGACCTCGCGATAGCCTTCTGCGACACGACCACAAGGAAAAATGATGCGACGCTACAGCATCTGTCCTTGAAGCATACGGTCGTAAACCTTCGCTGCGCTGATATCAGCAAGGAGCATGTTGAAGAAGTATTTACCGAAGTCTTTGGGTATGGGATGTCCATTGACCCACGCACGTACCCCGGTCCCTATGTCAAAAAGTCAAATCTCAATAGCACGCATGACGGCACCATTCTACAGGGTCGCTCAGAGCCCAAGGAGGGGTATATCTACCAAAAGCTCGTCAACAACAGCGCGGGTGACGGCACGTTTAAAGACATCAGGGTCCACATATTTAAGGATCAGATACCGTTTGTGCTTTATCGGTATAAAAGCGCCACTGACCGCTTTGACGACAATCTTAGAGCCGAATGGGTCGACACCGACAAAGCGCTCAGCCAGGAGGAGCAAAGACAGATCATCCGTTTTTGCCACACGTTCGGGCTTGACTACGGCGAGCTCGACGTCCTGCGCGATGCGGATGACGGCAAACTCTATATTGTCGATGCCAACAATACCCCGACCGGCCCGCGCCCGGGAGTACAGGTAAGCAAAGCGTTCTACCGAGTTTTTTTACACACTCTCTCTCAAACCTTTGCCTCTGAATTCATGGAAGAAAAGCGCCTAGTTATTCAGCGCAGCGTGGCACACGGCGCTGATACGTCCGGCAACTGACTCCCAGGTGTGTCCTTTCTTGATAAAGGCGCGACCCCGCTCCCCCAACGCATGGCGTTCTTCTTCGTTATCAATGAGCGCGACGAGTACACGTGCAAGCGCTCGTGGCGACTCCGGCTTAACATACGCAACCGCAGCGCCAAACTCCTCGCGTATGCCGCCTATGTCAGAGACGACGACCGGCTTAGCGCAGGCAAGGTACTCGTACACTTTAAACGGGGACGTGGCATACGCTCGAACTCTCGTCGGGTAACAGAGACATATATCGACAGCTTGTATATACCGCGGAATGAGGGCGTGCGGAACGGCCGGGCGTAGCTCGATTGATGCGTGTAACTGATTCTGTCTCACAAAGGAGGATATGTAGTCATACTCTTTCCCACTACCGACGATAAGAAATTTGCTTTGGGGGCGCTCCCGCAGCACCAACTGTGCCGCCTTTAGGATATACCGCAACCCCTGCCAGGGATAAAAGCTCCCGATATAGGCTATATACACTCCGGAGCCAAGGCCAACAACGTGGCGGGCACTGGCAGACGTGCCAGGCTGAAAAATAGCTGTATCGACGCCATTGTGCACGATGGTTATCGTGGCGGGATCTATCGCGTAGTGCTTAAGTGCGTACGCTTTAATCCCGGGTGCAACCACAATAATTTGTGCCGCAGATCTGAGGATGAGCGACTCTATCATCTTGAGCACTCCCAGAGTAAGCAGCGCACGACCAATAATGGAGTGAAAGTTTTGCTCCGCTTCGTCCAGCAGTTTACCATTCATCTCAAGGACGAGAGGAATGCGTGAGAACCTGCTAATGAGGACGGGCACAAACAGCAGGTGGTTGTTTCGCACGTAGATAATGTCCGGTCTATGGTGGAAGATATCGCGCCGTAGGATAAAAAAGACTCGTACTTGGAACCATACCGAAATCAAAAAACGCGGTGTCGTAATGGACTTCAATCGGTAGCCGTGAGGCGAGGAGAAGGTGTCCGTCTTCGGCGCATAGAGGGTTACCGCATGCCCAAGAGAAGCCAGCTGTTTGCAAATCTCATCTATATGAATCGTCTCTACCGAGCTATCATCGAGTATTTCGTTGGTGATGTAATAAATAGTCATAGCTTCTTATCGGTACACGAGCGCACTTCCGTTGTCGTAAATCCGATTTTTATTGTCATCAAGAAAGGCCAGCGGGTAGGTATACGAGATATTGTCTCCCTCATAAAAGAGGGACACCGCGTGATTTCGAACGTCAGAAAAACCCAAATAGACATACGAGTCTAGTTGGACCACCCCGGGGTAGATATCGTTACTAAGGTTTGCGTCTGCAAAGGTGGAGAGATTCCGGGTCGAATAATAGTCACCCTGGATCAGTATCTTGGAAGTGGAGAGCGTGTCTTTTTGTATCTCAGCCGCAAGCCAATCACTACTCGCCACATCAGTGGCATGGATGTAATAGAGCTGATAATAATCGCCGGAATTATTGAGATGCAATTGGGCCCCGTATCCTCCCAGCAGTTGGGTAAAGACCCCGGTCGATGAGAGCAGGAACAGTACGGCAAGGATACCCGCCAATGTTATTCTCGTATCATTTGAAAGACCCACGAATACATACAGACTTCCGACGACGATAAAGATACTCAGAAACATGAGCGATTGCTGAAACGCCCGGAGCAATCCGTACTCGGTCGAGAGCACCGGCAAGACAAGTTGGGCAAACACAAATACGATGCTGCCGATTGATAAGATAACGTAGTCACTCGCAAGGGGTTTCCGAAGAAATCGACTGCTCAGGAGGAGTGCGGCAAAGCCAATGATGACCAGCAGTTGCAGTAACCTGGCTGATCCTTGCCGAACCGCAGTATTGAATGCCACTACATTGATACCCACCTGCTCCATACCGCGGCCAAGCGCGGTTAAGGGCATCACCGGATCGGCTATGACTTCAATGGGATAGTGCTCGTAGGTTGATGCGGGATAATAGACCCCGGTAGGAGCGATCGCACGAAACGGTGCAATCACTAATTGGAGATACTGCGCAAAGAGCTGATCGGCATTTGAGGTATGCAAGGACAGCAAACTGTAACTGGTATCGCTTGATTGGGTGTCTTGTTTGACATTGCTTTTCATGACCGCAATCGTCTCATCAAACACTCGATACAAACTACCGGATGCCGTATTGGTCAACGTACTGCTCCATACAAACGTGGCGAGGAGGAGGAGGGCGACCATCCACAGCACGATGCGCTTCTCATCCCTATAGAGTGAGGGCCGCAGCGCTGCCATCCCTGAGGAGGAAAAAAACTGTAATCGTGAACTGTATTTTTTTGAGAACCAGTGCACGAGAGGCTCGGTCAGTACTAACAGTATAAGGAGTCCCAGTACGATGTAGGTCGTACTGTAATGAGACAAAATCATACCTAACCCGAGACCGACAAACAGCAGCTGCCTCAACCGAAGCGGAATATCCGTTTCAAAAATGACATAGATCATAAGGATTAAAAAGAGAAAGGCGATCTCTTGCCTATTAATGAACGGCATATCGCCAAAAAAAGTTGGGAATCCGATGAAATAGAGCACAGAAATAAACGCAAGGGTACTGGAGACGTATCGCCTCACCGTCAAATACAGCATACCCGGCAGGGTTGAAAACAGTAACTGGAAGAGCACTTTAAACACATAGGGATCAAACAAACTGAGCACATTACTAAAGATAGTGGGCAAAATGGTGATACTCAGGCATGCGTTATAGGCATTGCGATAATTGGCGATAGACCAGATACCACTCGATGTGGTCAGTTGAAAGACGCTGTATTCTTGCTGAATATCATGACCGGTCGCATACCAGCCACGAAGCGAGGTCATGAGGAGGAGTGCCAATGACACAAAGAAAAGCGCTATAGGAATGACATTGGGACCGAGTCTCTCGCCCTGCCACACAAGCCACAGGCAATACACTCCTATGCCCATAAGCATAATGAGTGTCAGAACCCCGCTTGCTCCGTTGTTAAGCCGAATGGCACCGAAGATTGCCATGAGGACAAACGCGATGGGTGCCAAGGCAGTCAGGGCATCGCGGACACTCCCAAACACCCCGTAGCTCCTAAGCGAGATATGTACCTCTTCCTTAAACTCCCAGATAAACGCTATAAGGGCATTCACCAAAAAAGCAAACTCCACCAGAAGAGTGGGTCGATCAAGCGGTCGCACTATTCCCAATTGGGGGAGGAGCGTATTGCCTGCTAAGGCTACCAGCATGAGCTCAAGCACACTGAAACCTATGGTCAAACCGACGTAGGCCCACAAAGGCAGTCCATTGAGCTCCAAGAGAATGATCGTTAATATTCCGGGGAGACCTATAAGAGTGATAAACCCGACAATGTTTAGGACTTGAAATCCGTTGTATTGCGAGGCACTAAGGAATAAAAAAACACCTTCCCACAGCAAGGTATAGATGAGCAGTCTGTTTCGATTGAGAGAGAGTCTCATACCACCTCCCTATAGACGTCTTCGAGTCTATCTATGACCGTGGGCCAGGAGTACTGCCGAGCTTTGTCCACACTTTTTTTAGAGAGTTCCTGTGCGAGGGAGTTACTTCGTGCCACTGCTTCTATGGCAGAGGCCAGATTGACCGGGGACGGGTCGGCCACGATACCGACCTCCTCGATAAGCTCGCGGATACCCGCTACGTTGGAGCCAATGACGGGCAACCCGGCCGCCATGGCCTCAAGCAGCACGAGCGGCATACCCTCAATGTCAGAGGGCAAGACAAACATATCGGCGCTGCGATAGTACTCGAGCAATGCGTCTCCATACTTTTTTCCCACGAACACAATATTTTTCAATCCCAGCTCTTTCGTGAGGCGCTGAAGCGCAGCGGCCTCTTCCCCATCGCCGACCAATGCAACCTCAACCGGCACGTTAAGCAGCGCCACGGCCTTGATAAGCCTATCGACACGCTTTTGTACGGAAAAACGACCAACGTATAAAATGCGCGACGGACTATTGAATGCGATTTTGGGCTCACGGGTAAAAAACTGGCTCCTGACCCCATTGGGAATAATGGCGATGTTGGACGTCGGTACGCGGTATTTTTTTTCAACGAGGAGTGACTGCTCGTCGGAGAATACAATCACTCGTGAGGCACCTCTGAGCAGTGGCCCCCAGAGGATCTTTTTATACACCAGGAACAAAGGGCCAAAAAAACCGGAGGGTCCGACGTCAAGATGGAAGTGAACGATATAGGGAATGCTCCGAAGCCGTGACGTCAGCAGTACCATCTCTGGGTAGTACGCCTGGGAGAGATGCAGGTGCATGAGCGAGCGTGTAGGGAGTGTGAGTAAATGCCACGGCAGGGTCGGGGTCAGCGGGGTATGCGCAAATTCAACACTGCCCAGTGTTTTTACGGTAAGATGCTCTTGATGACTGCGGTCGCTGCCGACGCCACCTGACGTCAACACCAAGACCGGGTGACCACGTTTGGCAAGGTAGTGTGAAGTGGTGTGTACCACTTCTTCGAGCCCCCCCATATGAGGCGGGTAATAGGCGCTGACCTGGACGATGAGCGGTTCATTGCTCATAGGCGCTGTCACGGAGCACATGCATAAAAATCTCGTGGTGTTTCGCCGCTAACGTATGCCAGTTGTACTTAGCTTTGACTTCTTGTAGTCCGGCCTCAACCAATTTCTCAACGAGGGGCGGATCGCTCAACAAGCGGGTGATTGCCGACGCAAGCGCCGGAGCATCGTTTGATGGTACCAAGAGACCGGTTTTCTCATGCTCAATGACCCACGGGATGCCTCCGGATATCGAACCGATGACCGGTTTGCCCGACGCCATCGCCTCAATAAGCACCATCCCAAAACTTTCTGCAGGTGAGAGCGACGGCAACACGAACATCGTGCACTGCTGATATACGGTCGTGAGTTCTGGTGCAGTCACTCTGCCTTTAAAAATCACTTTATCCTGCAACCCACGTGCTGCGACAGACGCTTCGTAGGCAGGTCGCATATTGCCGTCACCCCCTATCACGAGCCGGAGATTGGGAAACCGCTCGTGCACCCTATGGAATGCCTCTATCAATACGGGCAATCCTTTGTGTTGTTCAGCGCGCGTCAATCCGGCTATAAAGAGAATCGTTTGATGCGGAAGGTCCCAGTAGCCCGGCATAAAAAGATCAGTATCAACCCCCGGCGTAATGGTGGTACTCTTGTGGACATAGGAGCGTAAAAAACCGAGCCGTACGAAATCAGACGGGCACACGATCGCGGCGGCCCGTCTCAACTGCCAGTGCATGGGGCCATGTTCATAGAGCCAGATCACTAGGTTGGACAGGACCCCGTGCATCTTTTGCATACTGCCCGTGTGATAGGTAAGCACCAGGGGGCGCCTCCCCTTGACCACAGCGATGACGTCGCTCATGAACGGCACGGGCGTGTGAGCATTAATAACAGAGATGCGCTCGTTGCGTATAATGCGCCGCAGCAACCACGGCCACAAAAAATTGACGGGGGTGTTGGATAGCTTAAACCAATAGGGCACGCGATATACTTTGAGCCCCTTATACTCCTCCTCCCGCACGCGAAAACCGCGACCACCCGAGGTGGCAATGCACAGCTCCCAGCCGAACTCCTGTTGCAGTCGTGTGGCGATGTTGTAGGCGTACATTTGGGTCCCGCCGTGATAGGGAGGAAAGTATGGAATGGCAATAAGCAACTTTTGCGCGTGCGGGGCGAGCTCGCCATTATGTACATAGGTAACCTGCGTTCTCCCTGCAATATACTGCAATACGCGTTCAAGTTTTTCCCAATCATGGTGTACATCGATCTCCCAGGAATGACCCCACAAGTGAAAGATTCCGCCACGCTCAAGCACCCGGTCAAACATCGCTATGGCGAGATTGTCCCACTGAAAATAGGCAATGGTCTTGGCCGGGTTAAAGTGCGCAAAACGGGCTATCTTCCACAGATCGGAGAAATGGTTGTACGTATGAATGCTCGTTTGTGCCTCAAGAGAGCGATCCGCCGAAAAGGAATGCCTGTGCACCGTGCGCGCATAGGTGAAGCCGGCCTCGCGGACCATAGCGACGTGCTTTTGGGTATAGTCCCCGTGGGGATAGCAAAAGGATTTCAGTTGCCTGCGAGTAAGGTTCTCGAGGTATGCCTTTGAGCGCGTGATCTCCCTGCGTGCCTCGATGTCTGAGAGTTCGGGCAGCGGGTGATGGATCATCGTGTGTGCGCCTATCTCAAACGTCTCGCTTATGTGTTGAATTTGTGCGGGATCAAGAAGATCGCGTGGAGAAAATTCTACATTATCCGGAGCGATATAAAACGTTCCCTTGATGCCGTATTTCGTAAGTAATGCGGCCACGCGCAGGTCGAGCACGTGGCCATCATCCCAGCTTGTGGTCACAATCACTTTTTTCATGTCAGTAAGGCGTCATAGATGGCGAGCAACTTCGGAAGAATCTCAGGCCATCCAAAATAGGATCGCGCGTAGTGCGTGGAATACGAGCTCATCTTCTCTAAGTGGACATCGTCGTTAACGATCGTCGTGATGGCCCGTCGTACGCTTGATTCGGAGGGCTGATCGAGAAAATAGATGAGCTTCTCATCCAAGTGATAGCGCCGGTAGCCTGCATCATAGGTCGTGATAATGGGGAGTCCGGTTGCCATCGCTTCCTGTACGGACAGCGGAAACCCCTCCCCTTCGGAGGGCAGCACAAAAATATCTGCCGCCTGATAAATCTCGGCGACCACGGATTGCGGAAACGGCCCAAGAAAAACGACGTTTTCACTACTTTGCCGTGGAGTTTCGTTTCCGACCAGTACAATCTGGTAATATTCGCTCTGCGCGGCGAGCAGTTTATCAACTCCCTTTTTGGGCACAAATCGTCCCACAAAGAGAATGATCTTTTTGTGCGGGCTCAAATGATATTTCCTTCTCAGCGCTTGTTTGTGCTCTAGAGTGACCGGATGAAACAAGGAGAGGTCTACGCCGTTTGAGAGCGCCTGCAGTTTACTGCGATGTATACCCCCGTTGAGTAAAAACAGCTCCACCCGGTCGTTGAGGGTGATAATGCGTGCGCTTAAACGGAAAATGATGGCGCCGGTCGTGGCATAGACGAGGCGCTGCATGGTCTTCACCAAGAGATTGGGATGCATGATCATTTCGACGTGCTGGGTTAAGACGATGGGTTTTTCACATACCCGTGCGCACAGTGCGGCAAGAAACGAGCTCATATAGAAGGCGTCGTGAATGTGTACAATATCGGCAGTCCTCGTCTGCCTGAAGAGTACGAGGAGAAACTGCGGCGAAAAGATCGGGAATGGTACGCCCCAGCGTTCAAAAATATTCCACGCGCCTACGCGTATAATCGTCAAATTCTTTTGAAGACAATCCGGCCCCTCAGCGGCGATGCCGCTCGTCACGACGGTCACGCGGTGTCCGGCGGCGGAGAGCAACTCCGCCTGACTCTTGACGACAATTTCGAGCCCACCGACATGCGGCGGATAATAGCTCGAGACAATGAGAATGTTTTTAGTGCAGGAAGGAAGTCTGGGGGCTTCGGCACGCTCTGGCCGCCAGAAGGTATTGCGCATGAGCATGAGCAGGATGCGGCTCCCGTCCTTCAGCGGATGCAAGTTCGATACGCTGCCGACCCGAGGATGATAGCTGATGGGCACGCAATAAATCTCCTGCCCCAAACGCGCCATTTTGGTTATCATCTCCATCTCGATGGCAAAGCCGTCTGAGCGCAAGTGCGGGCGCAACTCAGTCAGAGCTTCCCTTCTCCACGCGAAGTAGCCCGTGAGCACGTCGGTGACGTTCACACGATACAGCGAGCGCACCAGGTGTGAGAAAATCCAATTGCCTGCGCGGTTACACAACGTCATCGAGCCGTCATGAATGCGGCCGCCCAGCCGCGAGCCGAGCGCCACATCGCAAAAGCCCGAGTCCAGGAGCTCCAGCAAGCGCAAAATCTCCTCCGGCCGGTAGGTGTTGTCGCCGTCGAGCATCACGACGTAGTCGGTATCCTCCGTCACTGCCGCAAATCCGCGGCGCATCGCGTTGCCTTTGCCGCGGCGAGGTTCATCAATGACCCTCACCCCGTGTTGGCGTGCGATTCTCGCCGAGTCATCGGTTGAATTATTGTTGATGACGATGATGGTGAGGTCGTAGCCGTAGGTGCGCAACTTCTCTGTCGGGAAACTCCTGAGCACGGCCTCAAGGCTCTCCGCTTCGTTGAAGCAGGGGATAAGCGCGGTGACTTTTTTATTCGTGCGTTTCATGGTTGTGTCGTCGTCGGCACATAAAAGTCGATGTGTTGCTGAAGCGTCGGCAAAAGAACGATAAACTCGCCTGGCTCCCACGCGTAGCTCAGCACCGCTGCTTCACTGATGGTGCTCGAGGCATTGTCTGCAAGCGTGATGACTCCCTCATCGATGGTCGTGGTGCCAAGCGATCTCATGACATAGACCAGGTAGGGGTAGGTCGTGGTCGTACCCTCAACGTTGTGGATGGTGAAGGAGAATGAAATAGTTGTGCCGTTGGTGACTTGCGAAGGATCTTGTGGATAGGTGTCGAAATATAACTCGGTGAAGGGCTCAGGCTCGGGAATAAGTTTAAGCGCATTGAGTTCGTTGTAGAGGGGCACGCGCGCAAGATACAGCAGCACGCACAATGCTATGCCACCGCCCAAAAGAAGAAGGATCGTCTTTGTCTTTTGCGTTGGGGAATCTGACATCGGGATACTGATGAGAGCTATGGTTGGTGACCTCCGACGCTTACCAGATGCTGCGATAAGAGGAGGGCCGATTGGCTCCCTCGCGTGTATAGAGTGGGTGAGAACGTGTCGGCCTTAGAGTGACTAGCCGAAACGGAAGTGCTCTTATTTTTTTTGCGCAGTCGCCGCCCATACGTAGTGCATAGCGGAAGCGTTCATCCCTGATGGAAGTTCCAAGAATGAAGCACAGCAGAAAGAGAGAGGACACACCAAAGGTGAAGTCCAACGTACTTTTAGTGGTATCAGTAGGCGGCCTCTCTGGTCAACAAGAGAAAGGTATATAACTGTGTGGACAAGCTGTGGAAAAGCTGTGACGAAGTCTGGGTAACATTCCCTGCTACCCGTTTGGTCCATAGGCGAGAGCGTTTTTGTATGAGCGCTCTTTACATCGCCAATCTTTAGTTCTAGAAACTAACTTCGCGCAAGGTCTCAGGCGTACGCGTTTATTACAAGCACCACGATGTGGTAGTTCATGAAAAATGACCCGCGGGGAGTTTACGCCCGGGGTTCCTTTCGCAGGGTAATACGGAGCAGCGACATCGAGGACGATGTCGCCAGGATTCCATTCATCCCTATCGTTAGTGCAGACCTCGATATTATTTTCCACTTAGATAGAGTCATAAACTTGTCATCCCGACTGCGACGTTCATATATCCCGGTAGGTCCCTTCATTTCGGAGGCGTATATCTACAAGTTTGATAGAAGTATCTTGGATCGAAAAAATAATCCGATACTTCCCTACCCGAATCCGAAATAGAGCATGAGTACCTGAAAGCTTTTCTATGCGAAGCTGCACGCGACAGGACTCGTCATTCAAGCACTTAAGCGCCTCGAGCACTTGGGCGCGATGTTTGGGAGGCATCCGCCGAAGCAGCTTCTCGAGGTGCTTCATACCACTGGGTTTAAGTTTCTTCTTCCTCGAGCTTGTGCAAGACGCGGATGAATTCTTCTACTGGGACACCTTTACCATTGTTATCACGGGCAGCATTGAATATCACGGCATCATCCGCTTCGCCAATCGCATGCCTCCACGCCGCTGCTTCGCGCTTTAAAGTTTCGTACTCCCCTTTGTCGATGGTTACCTTAGTGTCCATGCTCACAGTATAGCATGGTCCTTACGTTGGTCTAACCAGGAAACGCTTCGAGTGGCCAGCTCATATACGCAAGTGCGAGCGCTGCGGCAGCAATGGACAGATCTCGGAAGAGAAGTTGAAACTCAGGGAGATTAAAGAGGACTATCGCAATTAAGAGTAGGGCCGCGAGGGTGGAAGGAATATACACCTTTTTCCCCGAGAGTATCCAGAGCGCGATGACTATCTCAAGAAGTCCGAAGCCATTGAGCAAGACCAGGTCGGGCACGATACCGCGCATAAACTGCGGGAAGAAATCAATCCAGGAGTACGGGTCGAAAAAAGCATTGATAGGCGCGTACAGGAAGGGAAACGCGACCCCGACGCGCAGGACGACAGTTACTATCTTGCTTTTGTCCATAGGGGCTTATCTTACGCCAATAAATCGATTCGAACATCGTCCAGCAGGCAATAATAAGTGCCAGTAATGGTAGCGACAAGAGACTCAACCTTGTGTTGAGCCTCTTCAGTAAGCGGAAAAGAGATGAGCCTCTCCTTATGGAGTAACTCGTATGCTTGGCAGACGTCGTTCGACGTCACGGGTTGAAATATCCTTCTTTCCAGTGTCATAGTCGCGCAATGACTCTATGATAGCGCGGTTCTCCTTCAGTTGTTGTTTGGCAACCTTTACCACATCGTCCTTTTTAGCTTTAGCCTTTTGGTGTAGGAAACTAAACATGGGCCCAGTATATCATAGCAAACAAGATGGCCTCGGGGTCTGCCCGATACTAACGTCTTCGGGCGGACTTTCTTCGGTTAGGGAGTTACCACGAACCACACGCCACCCACACCTTGTCCCGTCGTGTCGCCAGGCTTTGCATCTTTAACGTAGAAGTACAGCGGCATCCCGTTGTAGGTAAGCTGCGTGGTGCCGTCAGCGCGGGTGATGGTTGCAAGCGTGCCGTTTATGCCGCTCATTGCAGCAAGAGAAGCACCGGGGGAAATAGTATAGGGCGGCCACAACACGGCGCATTGACCGGTGCAATTGGAGACGCCCGGCTTGTCAGGCGTATATTTATACAGCGTCATGCCGTTCTGAGCGACGAGGTAGGAACCGAGCGCGGCGCTCGAGCCAAGCGAGAGCACCGGCGCTACGGTAGTGTTCGTGGTCGCAACGGAGGTGGTAGTAGTGGCGGGATTTTGGGTCGTTGTTTGCGTACTCTGAGTGGGGATTGGGGTAGTGGTGGCTGAACCTTGGGAATAGAAATACCAGCCGCCAACTAAGAGGACTAAGACAATAACAACTATCCACACCATCGTTGAAGTTTTCATAGGGAGTACGTTACTTGGTAAGGGAGAACGGAAGACACTATAGCACTCTCAGTGCAAAATACCATTGCGACGTAAACTGTGAGGACAGTACTACCTGTGCCTACCATGGAGCGGTGATCCTTCACTAACGGGCTCGCTCAAGACGAGCGATCCGACGACCATATGCAAGGATGGTCACAGCGTCTTTATCAACCGCTCGGGATACTGCACCCAATACCTCGTCAATCTCATCGAAACGACCTGAGTGTTCTCTTTGGATCTTTTGTAACTGTCTACTATCAGTTTGAATATTTTGTAAGTGTGCAAAAACAATATCAAATTTTTTGTCCACTAAATCAAATTTTTTGTCCACCAAATCGTATAACTGCTTCAGGGTCGTTTCCTTTGCCATAGGTCCACAGTATAACAGAATTCTGCTTTGTAAACCAAGCAGGTCCGAGACCTTCACTCTTGGAGGTACATGAACTGTGCCTATACTCTGCAGCACCGCACGATGAAAAAAACTACCCAAGACATCTTGGGTAGTAGAGGTTGTTACCGAGTCTCACCCGGCGATGAGCACGTCGCTGTCGCAGCGCTCTCCCGGAGCAAGGAGCGGGAGGCCGGCAATGTTCTTGTAGTACGGGCTCAGATCCGACCGCATGAGGGAGTGGAACGCCGGCCAGTTCGTATTGACGAAGTACGTCTCTTGCAGGTCGCTGAAGTGAAAGTCCGTGCGCATGATGCGCGCGACATCCTCCTCACATTCCGCGTCGAAACGCACCCGGAGTGGCTTGCCTTCAGTTGCATTGCGGAGCTCCTCCGGCGAGGACGCAAGGGCCGCGCCAAAGCCCTCGAGCTTCCCCTCCTTACGCTGGAGCCCAAACTCAATGGTGTTGAGATAGAGGCGCGAGAGCGCTTTGAAGGCCGGGGTGCCGCTCACCTTGATGCTTTGCCTCCCGAACGCCTCCATCAGCGAAGCGAGATCGGGGTCGGTCAGCATCCAGAGATGCCCGCAATAGTCGTGAAAAAGGTCCGGTGCTTTCGCCCTGTCAATCTCATCGCGACCCCGTATCTTCGCTATCGCCGGGAATCTCCGTTTCGCAAAATTCAAGAAGTCTTTTTCATTCTCTGCGTACGCTATGGTAGGGTCCAGGCTCCATCGAGTCGCCCAGTAGAGTCGGGCATTGAGCTTAGGGAGGGGAGGAATACCGCCCTCAAGCATCCCAAGCCAGATGACATTTTCTTCGAAGGTTCGACAAAATCTGCCCTTCTGGGTTTGTAGTACCCTTTTGATCAAGGTATTCCACACCCAGTGATCCTCCTTAGTGTACGCTTCGTCAGGCCCTGTTACGTGGGCCTCTGGCCGGCGTACGGTGTCAAGCATGATAGCAACTCCTTCTGCCATGTACCGGATTGAACAATCCTGCGACACCATAGTTGATATGAGTGGGTTGTCAATTGAGTGGCGATTCACTCGGGGTGTAGCACACGGCGAAGGCATCTCTTGAGGGGTAAGTTAAGAAAAAACGGCTCCTTACGGAGCCATTTTTTCAATAATGCTTCTTGCCTCATCTGTCTATTCGATGCCAACCGTACATTTGGCATCGAATAGACTCGAGGGCTTTTTAAGCACGGCGCCATTCTAGAACAGCATCCAGATACGCGCAAGTACTTTACACCGTACGTTTTGCGTGAGTATGTTTCCTCCTTCAGGAGCACCCGCGTCGGAGGTTCCGTTAGTAAGCTGTTTGCGTGGTGGTCGTTGAGGTGGAGTTTATGGTGCCGGTCGGCGTGTTAGTCGTCGAAGCCGTGACGTTGGTCGTCGTGATGATGCCCGCCGGTGCATTCGTGGAACCGCTGGGGTTCGCAGTGGTCTGTGTTTGGGAGGTCGGAGCGGATGCTCCCGCGCCGCTGTAGAAATAGTAGCCCGCGCCCACGAGAACGAGGATAACAAGGACAATGACCACCACCCATGGCAATGTTGAGTTAGTATTCATGCGCTATACTCTAGCGCCACACCATGAGAAATGGATGAAGAGAAGTCCCGTGTCAAGTTTTGCCACAGCGCTCACCTCATCGGTAGCTACCAGGGGTCATTGAGCGCCTAGGGTGAAATCCCCTTTAGATATAAGGCAGATGCATAGGACGCCAGGGAGGTATCGCCCAGTCACTTCTCTTTCGCACAAATGTGACTATAATAGCGTCCCCGCTGCAATCTACTTTATTAGTGCGCGTGCAGCGTGACTAAATCCTAATCCCTTATGGAATACATTGAACGAGTGTCGGTACGGAGCACTGCGGTAATTGGAATGGTAGTGCTACTCATGTGTGCGGGTCTCGTACTCTTGGAATGGAACACGGCACATGCGGCCGGTGGGTTTGGCAGCCTCACGGTCATGGAGGTGGTCTCCGGTGGTATGGCGAGCCCTTCGGACTTCACGGTTGAGATCACACAAAGTGGAACGACCAATGGTGGCGTGCTGTCGGGTTCGGGCGATGTCATCACCTTTACCCGACTTTTGGCAGCTCCCTATATACTCACTGAATCAGGACCTCCAGGATACAGCGTTTCGTGGAGCGGAAACTGCACGGTACAGGGCGCTGTCACGATTGCAGCGAGTGAAGAGGCAGTGTGTACCGCCACGAATACCTTCACCCCCACGGGAAGCATTAAGATAGTGGACATTGTCTCTGGCGGCTCGGCCACACCGACCGATTTCACAGTGCATCTTACGAAAAGTGGCTCGGCTGATACCGGAGTCCCCTCAGGTTCGGGGAGCCCCATCCTCTTTACTCAACTCATACCCGGCACATATACGCTCAGTGAATCAGGCGTCCCTTCCGGATACAGCACCTCCTGGAGTGGTGCCTGCGACGCACAAGGCAGCGTAGCAGTCGTGGCAAACACGACGGCGACTTGTACTCTCACGAATACCTTTAGCGCGTCGGGTGGCACAGGTACATCAAGCAGAACCAGCAGGCCGACGCCGGTGCGACAGCCCCGATCATAAGATTCCGTACTTCACCCAGGAAGTGCTGCGCGATTAGATCCCCTGATTGAGCACTCCACGGGTGAGAGGTCCTACAAAGCCACTTATAGGGCTGATGGTATTTTCCTTCTGATACTCCTTCACTGCCAGGTACGTCATAGGGCCAAACCAGCCGGTTGGCGCCGCTATGGCGAGATACCCGTCGGCGATAAGAATCTTCTGAAGTTCCATGACGTCGGTACCCCTATCGCGGTATTGGATATTGAACCTGAAGTTGTATGTGGATGCGCCAAGCACGACACCCTGCGAAGGTGCGCTGCCTGCATTGGTGCCGGTTGAACCCGTAGAGCCTACTTGATATCCGTATGACTGCGGCCCTGACACAACATCCCCACCCCCATAGCCAAAATCGGCAAGGGCCCAGGCGGGGGCCAACAGAAGCCCCAGCACAAGCATGGACGTGAGCATATACCCTGATATTGCCTTGTATAGCATAGCGTTACGGGATGCCAACCAGGTTCAACACCTCAAAATTGGCGCCCCTACTTTACATACAAGAAAAGATAATGCAAGCACGAGAAACAAGGCGTCTTGTAGGGCGCCACAATAGAGTCTTTTAGAGTCTCAGTACCGTTGCTCTAGAAAATACGGATGGTAGGAAACACAAAGGTTGGAAAATGAAGAAATGAGGGGAAAACAATCGGCGGGATCGTGATAATGAGTGGCGTGAGAACAATCGGTGGACGTTGAAAACGTTCGGAACGTTAATGGGCGGGAAGCCGCCATAGCCGAAGTCGGCGAGTGCAGCTGCTGGTGCACATACTGCCAAAACAATAGTTGCGAAGAGTACGAAGGTTGAGAATCGTTTAAATAGCATACCTGCAATGTAAGAGGCCAGTAATACTGAAAATACCGGAGGAGAACCAACTACTACTAGTTTACGACGCAATACGGTAAAGAACAAATGAAGGAGTGTTTATAACGCTTTGGAGCAGTGTGGAGTGCAAAAACGGGTAGGAAAAGGGGTCGTCATATACCTCGTCGGTGGTGAAGATGATATAGCCCACACCATAACTCTGCAGCAAGCGCACCGTCGCGTCTTGGGTAGTGGTGGCGTTTGACGTCACCGCCGCTTCTATTGCTTGGTACCCCGGGGTGATAGTTCCCTGATCCGAGAGCGGTAGAAAGAAGCAATCTTTTCAGCTGGGGTCATACCCCAGTATATTAGAACGCTCGTTCTAAAGGCAAGCTGAAGGCGTGGTATAGTGTGACATCAGCCGAAGTCAACATCGACGTATTTTTTATATTCCTTCCCTAATACCATTCTGGCGGGAAAGGTATTGTTTGCCTTTGAAGCGGTGGGAAAGGGAATAAAAGGGTTGTGCTTTATGAATTGTGCGCCCGAACTTCCATATTTGTCGAGACCGGCAAGCGCATATGCCAGACAATGTACAAAATGGTCGGGCCCATTGCGCTTCCAGATAAACTCTGCGCCATAATTAGTGGCTACATCATGGCCCGGCTTATTAATGGCCGTTTTAATCTCGCGATAGATATGGTCAAACTGAGAGGCGAAGTCTTTCCACTCCTCAACTTTTCCATTGAGTCTAATGCGGCCTATGTCTCTCAGTTGCTCGACCATCCACTGCAGCCATTGGTTCCTGTCTATACGAACCGTTCCCTGTTCCTCATTCTGTCCCCATCTGACCATTTCCTTCGATTTGTGGTCTTTTTGATAGTACACAAGGAACACGCGTCCAGGATATCTTGCTTGCAGTTTCCGTATGCCAATCAAATCTCCTCCCTGGTCGGCCATGATAATACTAGTGGGCCAACGCAAAAGGAACTTCTCTAGTGCGTCGTAAGGGTCGTAGTCTTTGGAGGGGGGTTTGCACTGGCCGTAATGGAACACGCCTTGTTTGTTCATAAGGGTGTAGAACCAGTCTCAAAAATAATGTTTGAGTAATAGCATGATGCACGCGAGCTTCACGAAGGCGGCAAAGTTCTGCAGTTTGTATTCGTAGCGAGTCACGAGCTTTCTCCAGTTGTGCATCCACGCGAACAGCCGCTCAATCTTCCACCGGCGCTTGTAGGAGCGCAGCGCCCTGCCGTCCTGTGTTGCTCTGCGCACCCGGCCTCTGCGATGCGGTGAAATGAGTTTGATGCGGTATTTGTTCAGGAGCGTTCCATCCAGCGGATCGGAATCATATGCTCGGTCAGCCGTGAGGCGAAGCGGATTCTGTCGGGTAAATCGCCGGGCAAGCGTGTCTTCAACCAACCGGACTTCGCTCGGAGAAGCAGAGGCCACATAGACGGCGACTGGAAGAGAGCCTTCGTCCGCAATCGCCATGATCTTGGTGCCTTTCCCACGCTTCGTGGGTCCCACGCCAAGACCCCCTTTTTTGCCCCCGCGAAGGTGGCATCGAGAAAGCAGCTCCTGAGCTTGATGCGCCCCCGGTATTCCATGTCCATGGCCAGGGCTTCGACGATGCGGTCAAAGGCGCCGCTCTCCACCCACTGCTGGAACCTGCGATGGCAGGTCTGGTAGGGCGGGTAGTCTTTCGGCAGGTGCTTCCACTGGGCGCCGGTCTTCAGTGCCCAGAGGATACCTTCCAGTATCTTGCGGTCGTCCTGCCGGGGACGGCCGCGGGTTTCCAAACGCTTGAGGGGTGTGACAAACGGAGCGATGACGCTCCACTGCTCGTTGGTGAGAGGCATGGGCAGGCAAATTACGGGTAACGCCCTGTGCCTTTAGTCTACAACGGTATTTTTGAGATTGGTTCTAGTGAATGGGAAGTCCTGTATCAACGCCGATAATAATCCTGTCGCCTTGTTCATTGACTTCAGGCACGACGTTCTTTAACACAACAGTGCTGGGTATTTTGTTTTCCGAGGCGATGTAGGGAAGCCCAAGGACATAGTTGTAAAAGTATTGCTCACTTTTATGTGGGTCGTTCTTGGCTTCGATAATCTTCTCTGCGCTTATCCACGGACACATCAACTGAGAAATATGATAGCCTCGAAATGTACCGAGAGCGGTGGCGAGCCATTGGCCTTTTTTTCTCACATCATTTGATAGAGGCGCGAAACAATACTTGCATTGATAGTGTTTCGTCTCAAGATTGATTGACTTGGGCCACGCAAGTATCTGCTTCACTGTACAATGGGGGCAGGTAATAACCCATTCTTTCTTGTCGCTCTGCTGCCAATAAATGTCCACCCCAAATCCAGCCACGGAAGGGTGAGACCAATACCATCTGCTTGCTTCGGGTTTAGCTTGTTGTCGCGTCTCCATGAGCTTGACGTTCTCCCAGTTAGAGAAATCTAACTCGTCGTGTGCGTTTATATCTGAGGGATACATCATCGCTTGCGTGGGAATCTGCGTTCCACGGAAGCGTATCATCGAATCCCCCACCGCCTTATGTGACATGGTGTCTGAATTCTGCACCCATTTCTGTAGAGGAGGATTTTGGGCTATGAGCCGGTTAAATGTTCCGGACACCATCTCGTACGTCGAATCCTCAGTAGGAAGGGTATACACTATCTGTTTCTTTTGATGGTAGGCGATGTAGAGGCACTTCAATATCTGCGCCGTCGTCATGCCGACCTGAGGTGGTTTGAGCACCACCATTAACGGGGAGAAGTCGTTGTAGATATCCTTTAGGAACTTGTGGTCGTCAAATTCAATAGGTTCTCCCACCTCATTCACGAGCGTAGATGCCCATAAGGACGGGTAACGACTGTATGCTTGCTCTATCTCCTCATCACTGAAGCTTGAGAAGTCTATCGGCGAGCTCTCTGATTTTTGGGGTATACGTAATCTCATGTTTTATAGTGAGCGCATGTTCTTTCACTTTCGCACCGTATTTCGCAGAGTTATGCTCGAGCCAATACTTAATCGCTGGCCAATGCTTGTCTTTGCTCAGTAGGATGAGTTGGGATTCGTTCATATCATTGATGAATTCGATCCCTTGCTTTATCGCCTCGACGGCCTGCCGCCTGAATACCTCATCCTCCTGTAGCCAGCGGTAGTAGGTGGGACGCGATACCCCGGCTTTCTGGCAGGCGACCTGAATGATGGGCCACTCTTTGAGCGCATCGAGCATTTTTTGCTTATTCTCGATCATGCGCTCCTCAACGGAGGGGACTTCTTTTATTTCTTCTTCACTCATACCTTCTTTGGAATGAGGCCAGTAAGCTGCGACCAGCGGTTGAGTATGACCGAGGCGTACAGGGGGGATTCCTCCATGACGTAGCAGCGCCGCTGCATCTTTATCGATGCTATGAGCGTGGAGCCGCTACCGCCGAATGGGTCGAGCACGAGATCCCCGCGCTTCGTGAGTACCTTGATATAGGGTATGAGGATATCAACTGGCTTTGACCTAATGCCCTGGTGGGATGCATGCCGGTCATATGTCCCATGTTCGATAAAGTCGGTGGGCTGATTGTGCATGTCTTTTTCGTAGCCTCCCCAGTACGGCTTCCCCTGCATAGCGTGGAGCGCGCTCTCATACACATTCTGTAGAAGCTCATCTTCCCGAGCAGTGTTGAGGGACATCTTCACGTTGGAGGAGCCGACCATGGCGATAGCACGCGGAGCAGAGAATTTGTAATTGGCGGAGTAGCTCGGCCCGCGATTTCCCACATGCCACACCAGCATATTTTTGACTTGCCAGTACTTCTCCATCTCATCCGAAATGTGGCGAATGTGTTGCCAGTCCTCAAAGACGATGATATGAAAGTCGTCCTTGGCGGCTGCCTGCACATGTGCCATCCATCGCGGCGTGCTCGAGACGACATTGCTTTTCTTTCTCCTGCCGTGGAGCAGATAGGGCGGAGACGTGAGACACAGATCCACTTTATTTTTGCCTATGAGTGTGCGCATATGGGCCCCGATGGTGGGGTCTCCGCATACGAGACGGCTGCCGCTCAAGTCATACATGTCGCCTTTTTCGACGTTGAGGCGTTTGTGATCAAGATTCGCTACTTCTTCCTCCAGATCAAACGGCTTGGGTGTTATGTCGATAGTGAAGATATCGTCAAGCTCTTCACTAGTGAACCCGGCGGCGGAGAGGAATGTCTCGTCGAATTTTTCGAGCAGCGTTTCGTCCCATGCGCCCCTATTTTTGTTGAGGCGAAGATTTAATTGTTTCTCCCGCTCTAAGTCGGGGATGTTGATATATAGCACCGGCACGATTTCAATACCGAGTTGCTTGATAATGGAGAGGCGAAAGTGGCCGCCGATGACGACGCCCTTTCGCTCCGGCGCACTATTCACGATCAACGGTTCGACGATGCCGAAGCTCGTGATGCTTTCTTTTAATTGGTTCTCCGCTTTCTTGTCCCACGTTCTTGGGTTATATTCTGCGGGTTTGAGGGTAGCGATTGAGACATGCTCAATGCGCAGGCCCCCAGGAACCTTTGTATTTGTCATGGTACTGAACAATTAAATTAATAGGAACTAGTTGCGGATCTTTCCTACAGTACTATTTACAGATGATTTTCCGTGCCGAAGTTGCATAAGCATCCGCTACTCGTGCAGATTGCATGAAAATCCCTTTCGCCGAAGGATTTTTCCCGTGCGCAGAAAAAAGCTTCAGCTTTTTTCATATAGCATGACGTTTACGCAGGTTGATTCAGGCTCAACCGAGAAGGCCGGTCATTACTAGATGTGTTCTCAGGTTGATTCAGGCTCAATCGAGAAGGCCAGCGTAATTATATCGAGGTCGATTGATTATGCAAGTGTTGTTGTACACGTTATCCACACAGCTAGAACATGCGATTATAAAAACTGTCAAGCCCACTATTCTTCAGGGAAGCGAATGAGACAGCGACTTACCTCCAAAAAACGACAATATACCTATTTTGTCTTTATACTGCTTGGTAAAATGCAAAATGAGACACGCAAATGAGACACGCAAAAAGTGTCTCATTTGTCTCAAATTTGATCCCATACCCGACCGTCAACAAAAAAATAGGCCCACCCGCAAGGTGCAGGTGGGCCGTTATATTTCCAGAAAGGTGAGAACGTCAGTAGGAGAAGGCCCGTTCTTGTGCCTTCTTCTCGACCGGGGTTCTCGGCGCGGCCGGCAGCGTGAGCACGGTGGCTTCCTGGCCGGGCTGGAGACTGGTCAGAAGCACGATGTTGCCGTCCGCAAACTGGAGCGCGTCATGGTGGCGGTTCGCCAGCTCCTTGTCGACCTGGATGAAGGTCGCGGTGCGCTCAGCGCTCTTTGGCGGCACGCCGATGGTCTGCTTCTTGCCGTTGACGTCAGCTTGGTATGGGCCGATGCTCCGAGTGCGGATGCTTTCGGCGAAGGACAGTTCGGTGCCAGGGAGTACACAGATGGCAGTTGCACCACTGGCCGCTCCGGGGTCATTCACCGCTTTGAAGCCGCTGGTGCCGGTCGTGAAGTCATGCGTAACAAGCTTATCGGCCACTTTGGCGTCTCGTCGCTTGACATGCATCAGACTGTAGTCGCACATCGCTGTGCTCCTTTCCTGGTTACTGCTGCGAAGGAACAAAAACAAGCCCTTCACCACCGACCATACCACCCGCATTGCTGCCCTGCAATACATGGAGGTGGACAAGGATATTGTGTGGTAGCCTAAGGCCAGAGTAGGCTCTTGGGAGGAAACGATGGAAAAGCAATCGGCAAGCTACCATATGGAAAGCGCGTTCGATGCATTCTGGAGGGCTACCAATTCGATGGTTGAATGTCAGTTGGCGGTCGTCACTGCCAGTATGACCGTTGGCCTGGAGTTTTGGGACCTATGGCATGTGTCTCGCGGACTCCGAGCCATCGAAGCGATAAAGGAAAGCGCCTCCGGTGGCCATAGTGTTATTTACCTCAAGAAGTACGCGTGACTACCACTAGTTTAAGCTTGGGAGGAACCTATGGGACAACTGCTACCTGACGTGGCTCTCGGTGTATGCCTCGGGCTCGCCTATCTCGGCATCACCTCGTGGGTGCCGGACCTCATCTCCCTCCTCGTGGCGGTGTGAGCATGGAGAACGAGAAAGAAGTCGAGAAGAAAGAGGGGAACAAGGGTGAGCTACTCTACCTTCCTTCCCCGATCCGGGACGCGGCTATGCTCATAGAGTTCGTGCGCCGATGCGAAGAGCAGGCGCGCGACCCGCATGGCAACGCCGCATTCGGACGCTAGCTTCCCAACATTGTCGCCGCCCTTCACCCGAAGGGCGGCATTCTCTTATATTAAACACTCTGTTACAAGTGACGTCGTTCATGGTGCGTTTTCGATACATCGCTGTGCTCTTCAGTGGCGCCGCGGTCGCCCCCAGGCATGCGCGGGGCCTTCTCTTGTCTCTTTTCATAGGAATCTAATGTTTCGCTTAATACTATTGTCCGCAGACTCGGGCGCACCAAGTTGCTCAATCGGCATCTGTCTCGATCCCCGGTCTCCGACACCCCCGAGGCGACGCTGGTCATGAGCTTGGATACCAATCAAGAAACAAATGCAGCCCGAGTCATACGTTACTGCCGCTTGATTTGTTCAGCGGCTTTTCTTTTTTTGGTCTCTCAAACCACAAAAACGATAGCGTGAATCTGCGAGTTTTCTCGCTTTATTTGGTCACGAATATGCTTCATTTAAACCTCAGGGAGGCTGCGCAACGATTGCAGTGTTCGTGCGTATAATTAAAAGAACTCAATAACGTTCTCTAGCTCTTAGGTGCCGTGCCTGTTCCATTTACTCACCTCAGAAACTAACTATGAAAACGTATATACTTGGTCTGGCTTCTCTGGTTGCTACAGCGTCCTTTCTTGTGCTGACTAGTATGGCACTAGCTTCTTCCACCCCAACGATTACCTCCATTACTCCCAGCAGTGGATTAACCACCGGCTCAACCACCGTGACCATTGCCGGTACTGAGTTTGCAACTGGTGCGACCGTGACATTCGACGGTACCTCGGCGATCGGCATCACCTTTGCAAGTTCCACTGGTGATATAACCGCAACGACACCTGCCGGTACCGTTGGCCCGGCGACCGTGGTGGTCACCAACCTCGATGGCGGCGCTGCCACTTCAACGACCGCGTTTAGTTATGTGGCACCAACCTCGACCCCAACCATTACTTCAATTACGCCCAGTAGTGGGCTAACCACCGGCTCAACTTCCGTCACCATCTCCGGCACGCAATTCGCAACCGGTGCAACCGTGACGTTTAACGGCGCCTCGGCAACTGGCATCACGGTTGCGAGCTCCACCGATATCACTGCGACAACCCCTCCCGGTAGCGTCGGCCCAGCGACCGTGGTGGTCACGAACCTCGACGGCGGCACTGTTACCTCAACGACCACCTACACGTATATGGCGCCTACGCCTACGTATACGGTCACCATCGACAAATTCCTCAATGGCATAGCGGCATCGACGACCAGCACCACCTTAGCCTTCCCGATGGATGCCTCCTGGAGCGACACTCCCTCCTCCGGCAGCGGCTCTTTTACCCTCAGCCCCACCGGATTCAACAGTCCAAACGCCTATGAGGCCATTACCTCCCCGATGGATCAGGGTGCAACCTACACCACTAACGAAGTCATGAGCGCCCCCGTCGTGTCCGCGACTTGCGACGGCACGGCATCCACTACCCTTATGGGGTACTCTGTCGGCACTACCTTGGCGGCTGCAATGAGTGCTACATCTTCTCTGACAGCGCCCAACTTCCCCGACCTCACCAGCAATGAGTACGTCATCGTATGGAATAGGAATTGTTATGCACTTCCTGCACCGACACTGCTCTCACCGCCCAACGGCACCACCACCACGACCGCGGGCCTAACCTCCGTCAGCTGGAATTCGGTAACCGATCCGGCGGGCGGCATCACCTACGTCTATCAAGCGTCGAATACCTCCGCGCAAAACCCTGACGGATCCTTCACGACACCCGTCTATACGTCCGGCCCACTCTCGACAACCACCCTCGCCACACCGGGCACTCCTGCGGGCACGTATTTCTGGCACGTAGAGGCGATGGATGCCGACCAAAATACAAGCCCGTGGAGCCTCGTGTGGATGTTTACGGTGAGTAACCCGCCGCCGCCGCCGCCAGCGAATGCCTGCTCTACGACGGGCGCTCCTGCGGGCTATACGCTCCAGACGGACACCCGCGACCGCGATTCCGTCGCGCTCGCTCCGTTCACGATGTTCGTCGGCAAGGGCGGCAACTACAACGTCACGGGACCGGACGGCAACTACATCGTCTGCATCGGGGCCGGGAACGCCACGGTTACGCTCGGCAATGGCAGTGACACCGTATTTATCGGTGGCGGCAGAGCCACGATCACACTCGGCAGTGGCACGCAAACCATTATGACCGGAGACGGTAATGCCACCATCACCACCGGAGCAGGCAACGACACCATCACGACCGGCAGCGGCAATACTACCATCAACGCCGGCACTGGGGATGACACCATCGTGACCGGGACTGGCAACCACTTTATCGATGCGGGAGGGGGCGCTAGCACCTGCACGGTCGGATACGGTCGCAATACCATCCGTAACTGCACGCTGTAGACGTCGGTACTACACGCTACCTCAAGAAAAACACTCCCCCAGGCGAGGGAGTGTTTTTCTCTATCTAAACCCTCATATGAATTGCGAGAGGGTCAGTTCCAGCTGACTTGATACGTAATAAAAAATAAACTATGGTGCTCCCAGCACTGTCCCCACACAAAGAGGTCCTCAGATGAAAAGTCCCCTGCTTCTCCTCGCGTTGCTTATTGCAGCCTCTTCTGCTTTAGCCCAAGCCCAACAGACCACCGGGTTCACACTCGACTGGTTTGGCAAACGCCAATTCAGTCCCTGGCAGAACGCAAACAGCAACCCGAGCATCTTCCGAGGCAGCAAACCCTCGCGTACCGGTGCGGAAGTCGCGTGTGGTTAGTTTATCGCCAACCTTCGCCGGTCGTGACGCCACGTTGTGAAGGCTATAGTCGCACATCGCAGCAACTCCTCCATTGGAGGCCCTCCAGCGACCAATAGGCTATAGCAAAACGAGCACCACGTCACCCCAGTCGGCTCGTTCGTGCACACATTAGCCCCTGTGCTATACTGTAAACCTATGAACACAGAGACCTTTTCGGTTCGCCTCGACCGTTCAGCAAAAACGAGGCTTCAAAAGCTCGCGAAGAGCACCGGTCGGAGCCGTGCATTCCTCGCGGCCGAAGCCATTTCCGCCTATCTCGACATCAACGAGTGGCAGATCGCGGGCATCACCAAAGCACTGGCCTCGCTTGACCGAGGCAAAGCCATCGCACACATACGCGTGAGTGATTGGGTCGCTTCCTGGGAGACAAGGAAGGAGCGCCGAGCTCCTCGGGGCATATGACGCTCCTATGGTCTCCGGAATCCATTCATGATCTTCTCGCCTTGCGCGCGCACATCGCCGAACATGATCCGGCCGCCGCAAAACGCGTCGCCCTACACATCCTCTACTGCGTCGAATACCTGCTGTCGGAAAACCAGAAACTCGGCGCGTCGGGCCGCGTGCCCGGCACGCGCGAACTCGTCATACCAAAAACGCCTTACATAGTCCCCTACCGCGTGCGCGGTACAAGGATCGAGATCGCGCGCGTCTACCACAGCTCGCGCCGCTGGCCCCACCGCCTCTAGCGTCACGCTACAACCAATAAGACGCCGGGCAACCAATCCCCCGCCGCGGCTCAACCGCGCCACTAAACGCCGCCAAACCCTCCAAAACCCGTGACGCACCGAGGCGTGGTAAAGTGCATTCACCGCCTTCCGTATGGCCACGTCACTTGCTCACGCCCATCGCGTTCCGCATACCGTCAAGCCACCCGCGCGCTGCCCGCACTGTGGCAGCACGCGTCTCATCCGCAAGGGCACGCGCTACCGAATACATTGCAGAAGTTACAGCCCTTGTAAGACTTCTCGTGCGTTTTTATAACGTTTTCTTTTTTTGGCTTCTTGAAATTCCCTGTCCCATGCGGCCCGGAGCGCCCGTGGATCGTTAGTCGGCGTAAAAGGCAGACCCTTCTGTATCACCACTTGATGGAGAAACAACTTGACCCCGCTTGAGAGATCGAGTCCCATACCCCTCAGGGCCTTGCGCGCAGCTGTCTTGGTCTTCTGTTCAATCCGTACATTGAGAGTCGTCATACTGAAAGTGTATACAATGTATATACGCTGTCAAGGCAGCGGAAGATACGCTACTATGATGAACATGACGAGGCAGCAGATTGTACTCACGACTGCCGCGATACTGGGAAGCAGTATGGTGATGCTGGGCGAAAGCATCACCAACCTGGCCCTTCCCTCCATAGGGCACTACTTCGGCGTGCCGTTCTCATCGCTTCAGTGGGTGATAGACGGGTATAACCTTACACTCTCGGCCCTGATACTCTTCGGCGGCTCTTTGGGAGACAGCCTAGGGCTCAGACGCGTGTACCTGTGGAGCACCTGCGCGTTTATCGCCATATCGCTGGTATGCGCCTTCGCGTGGAGCGCATTGGCCTTGATATATCTGCGCGCACTTTTGGGCGTGGCAGGGGCGCTCCTGACCCCGGTGAGTTTAGCCCTCCTCAATGCCGAGCTTCCGATCAACCTGCGCAGCCGCGCCATAGGACATTGGACCGCATGGACTACCATAGTACTGGCGCTCGGTCCCTTGCTCGGCGGGTATGCCATTCAACTCTTTTCCTGGAAAGCCATATTTCTCGTCAACGTTCCCTTGGGACTCGTCGCGTTTATCTTCGGCTATGCCTCGCTGAAGCGCCACGACATGCCGCGGACGGGGGCGCACATCGATTGGACGGGAGTCGTCATCGGATTCGTCAGTCTCCTCGGTCTCACCTACGGCCTCATCGAAGGCCCGGATCTCGGCTGGAGTATCGCAACCGTCGGCTCCCTTATCGTAGGGGCGCTCTTCTTCGCGCTGTTCGTTGAGTGGGAGCGGCGTGCGACGCATCCCTTACTTGACCTCTCGCTGTTTCGCAGTAGAAACTTCTCCGCGACCAACGCGGCGACGTTCCTCCTGTATGCGGGATTCGCGGGGTTCGGCTTGGTATTCGCGGTATTCCTTCAAACCTTGGGCGGCTATACCGCCACCGAAACCGGCGCGGCCTTTCTTCCCGCCTCCATTCTCCTGGCACTCTTCTCAAGCAGAATTGGCACCTACTCAAGCCTATGGGGATCGCGCATATTCATGTCCGTGGGACCGATGCTGTGCGCAGCGGGTATGTTTCTTCTGCTGCCGCTTCATCCGCATCCCTCCTATCTCATCAATATCCTGCCGGGGATTCTCCTGTTTGGCATAGGGCTCACGCTGACGGTGGCACCCCTTACCGCCACCGCCCTTAACTCGGCACCCGAGGAGAAATCGGGTATTGCCTCGGCCATAAACAACGGCGTCGCGACGATGGGACCACTTATCGCCGTCGCGGTCTTAGGGTTGTTCGGCTCCGGAAATATCTACCCGTTTGCGGTTGTGTTATGCGCTCTTCTAGCCCTCCTCTCCGGTATCGTATCGCTCCTGTTCATACGCAACGTGCCTAGAAGATAAGAGAGGGGCTTTGCAAGTGCGCCGTGAGTGGTATGGTGGCCACGGATGTAGAAGGGAGAGTAGCATGCGTATCGCCCTTGCAATACTCCTGGCGTCACTGGGATGCCTCCCAGTGACGTGTGAGATAGGAAGAGATCCGCCGGGTTCGTGCTTCCTCGTTGAGGAGGACGTCGACGCGTATCTTTTTTCTCGCTACCAACTGACGCCCAAAATAGACGAGTACGGTGACTTCACCGACAAGGATGAGAGAGCCGCGAGGCACGCCGGCATGACGCTGAAAGCATTCGACATCGGCGGCATGGATAAACAGTTTAGACACACGCTCTACTTTGCCATGAAGCTCATGGTGTGGGTCGGGTTCAACCCCGGCATCCTCACCGCCTTTCGCGACGACTTCAGGCAGAGCATTACGCAAGGCAGGAAGAAAGCCGCGGTCGGCTATTCCTTCCACGGTGGGAGCGCACGGGGAGGCTATGGTCATGGCCTCGCAGCTGATCTGGTGAGCCTCAATGGGACAACGCGCCACGAGCAGCTCCAGTGGAACGAGAAGCTCTACCAGTGGATAGACGCCAACCGCCTCATCCTCCGGGTGGGTCGCCCGTACAATGATGACGCGGGCCATGTGGCGCCGCTGACGAGTCCGGAGTTTGATCTCGCCCGAAGCCTCAGTGCCGAAGTGAGGCACCATCGCGCGCATATGGAGAAGTCCCAACGTCGGCAGCATCATTATGCCGCGCACAAACGCTCCACTACTCGCGCCTAGCGGGTAGTGGTTTTTCTTTATCCCCTCCTCTTCGCCTTTAAGAGCGCCGCATGTTTTCGATATCGAAACGTCGCCGGCGTGCAATAGGCCGGATTACCCCGGCTGCCTCCTACCTTGGCGTACTGTCTCATAGCAGCAGTATAGCAAAGCAGAGCTAGGAGTTGCTGCACCGGCGCATCCATGATACACAGATCAAAGCCGACTTCTTGCCAGTCGCACGCAAAGGAGAGTCTCATGAACATGAGACAGTGTTGTATGGTGTTGTACATTGTCGCCGCCGTATTCGAAGGACTCCTATGGGCGTGGCAGGACGACCTTATACGCTTCTGGGGCCTCGCGCCGCAGATGGGAGCGTATCTCCTGCTCGCGGGAGCAGGGATGCTCGTTGTGAGTGCACTGGGATTTGTACTGCTGCCCTCCCGCGCAAAACGTATAGCCTCCCGTACAAAGGCTTCCATGACGACGCGCACGTTCAAAAACGAAAAAAACGCCCGCTGACCCACGCACCCTCAGCGGGCTTTTTATTCACCTCAAGTTGCTATACTTCCGCTATGAAAATTATATTCCTCAACACCTGGGACGGAAAGCGGGAGAAGGACCTCCGGGAGTTCTTCAAGGTGCACGCTCTTGATACCGACGTGTTCTGCCTTCAGGAAGCGTACGAGCGAGTGCCGCGCATACTTGAGGACTATCTCAAAGAGTTTAACCCCACGTACGTCACTCGACGCGAGCGTGGCACTGAGACGTCCGAGCGGTATGCGCAGGCGACGTTCGTACGAAAGTCACTCACCATGCTCGGCTCTGAGGTACTCGTTGATGAGAACCGCGTTAGTGGTCTCGGCCTTGCAAACGACATCCGCTTTGAGGATCACGTGCTTCATATATGTAATTACCATGGCATCGCACGCCCCATAGAGAAAATCGATAGTCCCGAGCGGCTGCGGGAGTCGCAGAGGATACTTGACTATTATAAGGAGAAGGTGGGGCCCACAGTGATCGGCGGGGATTTCAATCTATTGCCGGATACCAGAAGCATTGAGCTATTCCGTGAGCATGGGTATCGCAACCTTATTGCGGAGTATGCCATTGCCACCACGAGAAACCGCTTCGCCTGGGATCGCCATCCCAATAAACTTTTCTTCTGCGATTACGTTTTTGTCTCACCGGAGGTTCGCGTGAAGGAGTTTGGTGTTCCGAACGTTGAGGTGTCCGACCATCTACCGCTTATCCTCGATATAGAGTAGGGTTTTTTCACTCACAAATCCGCGGCAAGCCGCGGGTTTCTTTTTGCATGCAAACGTGTGTAAAAAAAGCCGCTAGGGTGCGGCTTTCTCTGTGCTCTGAAGTTTCTCCCTCAGTTTCGCGAGGGTCGCCTGCCGCAGCGCTTCCTTCTGCCGGCGGTGTGTCGCAAGAGCTTCGGGAGCGAGCTGATGCTGGCAGTAGGAAAGAACGAAAGCGGGGCACGTACGCACATTGCTGAGAAAGCGGCGGTGGAGCCCCTGCGCCGCCGCCAGAAACACCGCTAGGCTCTTCATACCGTACTCGGTCTCCATCTCATTGAAGAGTTCGTGTATTTCTGTCGACTTTTCGTGCTGCTTGGGGGTAACCTCTCGTTTTCGCCGCAGCTTAAACTGCCTCGGAAGCTTGTCCTCTAGGGTATGCATGGATTGCTCCTCTCCTTCTCTGCGTGTATGCCTAGCAGAAATCTCCTCATAATACAATCTGCCCGCAGCAGACATTGTTTCATTTGTATGCTATATCTACCCGCGGAGAAGTAAGGGAGGAACTCATGGCGTACATAAAAGTGGCCGCACGCCGCTCGCTTCCGGCGGGGATTTTTCTTGCAGTGGTCATCGGTTTTATCTTTAGCTTTACTCGTATGATCGAACCGGCAGACCGTCGCATCAGAGTCGCTCTGTATGCGGCAGTGGGTATGGGCGTCGTCGTGTTCGCCATTGGTTTTGTCATTCGGTGGATAGGGTACGTTATCGGGTGGGCCGCGCTGCTTCTGTGGTACCGACAGGCATGGGCCGACGCGACTGTACCCGGTTCGGATAGGCTTCTGGCGATTCTCTATTTCCTTCTGAGCGCGGCGTTTGTGCTCTCAGTCCCTGCTGCACTGTATGTGGTGGGCGGATGGCACCTTTGGCAAAGCGCGCTCATTGCAGTGCCTATCTACCTGCTGCTCGGTCTCATATACTGGCACGATAAGCTAGGTGAGCAAGCGCAGGCAGGAGGTAGTGACCTCTGAGTAACAACGAACGTATAACGGTGCGGCCGAAAGGTCGCGCCGTTTTTTTACCAGCCCACCTGTGGAGAGCCGGTGGACAACATCGGCATAGCCTGTGTGTTAAAGGGGTATTACAAGTGGATAGCGTGTTATAACCCGCTCCTATCCGAGCGCGCCCCCGCCCGCTCCTTCTCAAAGGAATCCAACTTAAGATTCTCCGCCTTCCACCCTACCCCGTTGGCCCACACCTGGATGAGGGAGCCCACACCGGCGAGGGCCAAAAAGAATATGACCGACCAGGCCCACGGATAGATATAGTAGAAAAACATCACCGCGAGCGCCGACCAGATGCCGATGCACCACGGACACTGGAGCAGTTCGTGGAGCGTGTGGCGGAAGCCGCTCCCGTAGGGTTTTATTTCCACATACACCACGCCCGCCTGCTCGAACTCGCGCGTATCGGCGAAGAGCTCGCGAAACCAGCGCGTAATTTTGTCGTACACGATGAGCCTTGTGATCCGAAACGTGGCGAGAGCCATTAGCAGTGCGTCAAACGGGGGCACCGAGATTAAAAAGCCGCCGCGCACCACAGCCATGATATAGAGCGCCGCGATAAGCACGCATAGAAAAAAAAGACTGAGTATAAAATTCCAAAAATTTTGATCCTCCTTCAGGCGTCGCAGGGGCATAGACACCAGTATGCAAGGTTCTGAGGAAAAACAAAAGACCGTGCCGCTATGTAAAAGCTTTTTTGTCAACTCGACCAAAAAGGCTCCCGCAGAAGGCTTTTTTGGGGTGGAAATAAAACCCCATGTTAAGCCAAAAATCAAGTTCTCCGAGCCTTATTCCTAGTCCTTTTTGAGCGATGCCGTTGCCATTTTCAAAAAAAGTTTTCGTACCACTTATGCACAGTCAAGAAAAGTACCGCACCGTGGCGCCGGGGAGTATAATGAAATTTCCGAGCGATATGGCGATCACCCAAAAAATAAAGAAGCGGAACGGGGAGATTGTCGATTTTTTTCCTGAGAAAATAACCATAGCTGTGCAAAAAGCGTTCGCGGCGGTGTTGGGCGACGCACACGAGCCTGATGCAGCTGACATCACACGCGTTGTCGCCGAAGCGATCGATGTGAAATTCGGCACCACGGCGTTCATGCCGTCGGTCGAAGAGATCCAGGATTTGGTCGAAACCGCGCTCATGGAGCGGGGCTATTTTACCGTCGCGAAATCCTACATCATCTACCGCTACGAGCACGAGAAAATACGTGAGGAGAAAAAGCAAGAGGTCGCTGAAAAAATCGCTGAATCAAGCCTTTTTATCGTCAAACGCGACGGCTCCCGCGAGCGCTTCAGCGAAGTGAAACTCACCCGCACCTTTCTGCGTGCGGCGGAGGGGCTCGAGCGCTTTATAGACGTGCCCTCAATCATTGGGCGAGTGCGCCAGGAACTCTACGAAGGTATAAAATCAACCGATATACACGAAGTGCTTATCATGGTCGTGAGATCGATGATCGAGCGGGATCCCGCTCACTCCACCATCGCCGCGCGGCTGCTGCTTCAGTCGATGTACACGCAGGTATTCGGCCAATTCGATTATGCGCGCGTGGAAGATGCGCACCGCGCCGCATTCATTGAGACCATTGAGCGCGGCGTCGATATCGGGCAGTTCGATCCGGAACTTCTCACATTCGATGTACCGGCGCTTGCCGAGGTGCTTCAGATAGAGCGCGACCGTGAATTCAAGTATCTGGGACTACAGACCCTCCAGAGCAACTATCTCTCCAAGGAGCACGGCACGAAAAAGCTCCTCGAGACCCCGCAGATATTCTGGATGCGCGCCGCCATGGGCATGGCGCTCGCGGAGAAAACGTCGGAAGAAAGACAGCGCTACGCCGTAGAGTTCTACGAGGTCATGTCCTCCATGTACTACACGCCCTCCTCCCCGACGCTCTACCACTCCGGCCTCATGAAACCTCAGCTTTCATCCTGTTTCCTCTCGACCGTGCCGGATGATCTTCATGCCATCTTTGCGGAATTTGGCGACGGGGCGCAGTTGCTCAAATATGCCGGGGGGCTCGGCACCGACTGGACGCCGGTGCGCGCCACAGGCTCTCTCATCAAAACGACCGGGGTTGAAAGCCAAGGCGTCATACCGTTTCTCAAAATCGCCAACGACGTCACTATTTCCATTAACCGCTCGGGACGCCGCAGGGGTGCCCAGGCCGTGTATCTTGAATACTGGCATGCTGACATTGAAGATTTCATAGAACTCAGAAAGAACACGGGAGACGAGCGCAGGCGCGCCCACGACCTCAATACCGCCGTGTGGATCCCCGATCTCTTTATGAAACGCCTCGCCGAGGACGGCTATTGGACCCTCTTCTCCCCTTCGGACGTCCCTGAGCTCCACGAGCTCTACGGCAAGAGGTTTGAGGAGATGTACCGTCACTACGAGAAGCTCGCGGACGCGGGACAAATACCCATGTTTAAGAAAATCCGCGCAGCGGAGCTCTGGAAAAAACACCTTACTATGCTCTTTGAGACCGGGCACCCCTGGGTCACGTGGAAAGATCCCAGCAATATACGCTCGCCGCAAGACCACGTGGGTGTGGTGCATTCGAGCAATCTGTGCACGGAGATAACGCTCAATTCTTCAGCGACTGAAACCGCCGTGTGCAACTTGGGTTCTATAAACATGGCAAAGTTCGTCGAGAACGGCAAGTTCAATCGCGACACGGTAGCCCGCGTGGTACCGGTCGCCATGCGCATGCTCGACAATGTCATAGACATCAACTACTACCCAACTGAGAAAACCCGCAACTCCAACATGCGCCACCGCCCGGTGGGATTGGGACTCCGGGGCCTCCAAGACGCGCTCTATAAAGCAGGACTTAATTTCCACTCGGAAGAAGCGGTGCGCTTTTCGGACGAGACTATGGAGACCATTGCCTACCACGCCATACTCTCCTCCGCACTCCTCGCTAAGGAGCGCGGATCCTACGAGACTTACAAAGGCAGCAAATGGAATCGCGGGATATTCCCACAGGACACGATAGCGCTTCTGGAGCAGGAGCGCGGGATGATCATAGACGTGCCGCGTCACGAGACACTCAATTGGCAGCTGGTGCGCGAATCGGTGAGGCAGTGGGGCATGCGCAATTCCAACTGCATGGCCAACGCGCCGACCGCCTCGACCGCCAACATCGCCGGCTGCTATCCCACCATTGAACCCATTTACAAAAACCTCTATGTGAAGAGCAACATGGCGGGCGATTTTATGGTGGTCAACGAATTTTTGGTTGATGATCTCAAAAAATTGGGGCTCTGGAGCGAGGAGATGCTGGAGAAAATTAAATACCATGACGGCTCGGTGCAACAGATATACGAAATCCCGCCTGCCATTCGAGAAAAGTACAAGGAGGTCTTTGAGATAGATGCTCAGTGGCTCGTCAAAGCAGCGGCCTATCGCGGCCGCTGGATAGACCAGAGTCAGTCGCTCAACATATTCTACGGCGGCACCTCTGGCAAAGCGCTTTCGGAAATCTATCAATACGCCTGGAGCTTGGGGCTTAAAACCACCTACTATCTGCGCACCATGGGGGCGTCCCGCATCGAGAAATCGACCGTCAATATGGGCAAATTTGGCAGCACCTCCAAGCAAGACGAGGGGGTAGGCGCCATGGTCACACCCTCAAGCGTCCTTATCGAAGAGACCGTCATGGTCGCTTCAGTTTCCTCACCCTTAAGCGACGTTGTACTCTCCGCTATGGAGGTGGCCCCCCGCGAGACCCTTCCGGTAATGCCGATACAACTGCACGAGCAAACCGCGTACGAAGCACCGAGGACTGAAGTGTCAGACAGTATGTCTTCCTTTGAACTTCCCAAGAACCCTAAAATCGAGATAATCGGCGAAGCGTGCGAATCCTGCTCCGCTTAGATTTATAGGTTCGAGTCCTACCCGCGGAGCAGATGATTTTTGTGGAACTGACCCATCCCCGTCCTGAAAATCCCAAGTACCACAATGGGATTTTAGGAGCGTATTTCGCTATGAGTTCGAGAGAAAGTCTAGGCTACGATTTTAAGCCACAAAATCGGTTCGAGTCCCGCCCCTGTCTATGAAGACGTCGCCTAAAGGACTTTCTCTGTTACTCCTCGCAGCGCTGATGTTCGGCAGCTATGGAGTGTGGTCCCGACTCATTGGCTCTTCGTTCGGCGTATTTTATCAGGGCTGGACGCGAGCCTTGTTGATCGCGTTCGTACTCTTCCCAATTCTCTATTACTCAAAACAGCTGGTAAAGATCGAGAAAAAGGACTGGGGATGGCTCGCGGTCTTCTTGGTATTTACCTCGTTGACGCAGGCACCGCTATTCTACGCGTTCAACCATATGGATATCGGCACGGCAACACTCCTCTTCTTTGTCAGCATGTTGCTCACGATGTATGCCGTTGGGTTCATCTTCCTCAAAGAGAAGTTTTCTTGGCTAAAGGGAGCTTCGTTTGTTATTGCCGCTATAGGACTTTATACGACTTTCTCGCTCTCTATAACAGTCTTCGCTCTCCTTGCAGCTCTAATGGCAATACTGAACGGAATTGCGAGCGGCGGCGAAGTTTCATTTTCCAAAAAACTCTCCGGTTCATACTCGGCGCTGTACCTTAGCTGGATGAGTTGGGTGGCTATTGCCATCACTAACGGAATCACTTCCGTCGCAGTAGGAGAAATCCAACATGTTCCCACTTTCGATATCACGTGGCTCTATTTGCTTGGATACGCCGCCGCGAGTGTTTTGGGTTTTTGGAGTGTTATAGAAGGACTCAAATATGTTGAAGCGAGCATTGGCGGGTTGCTTGGTCTTCTTGAGATCGTATTTAGTATTTCATTTGGAATTCTCATCTTTCACGAGGGGCTAACTACTCGAACAATTATTGGAGCTGTATTGATTCTCGTTGCAGCCGCCCTCCCTTATCTACTCGATCTTCTAAAATATAAGAAAGTTGCGGTAAATGCTGTAATTGAATGACCATGGAAAAACTTTTCATCAAAAATCGGGAGGAACAAAAGGTTTCTGTCCTTGTAGAAAAATCTGAACCCCAACAAGGCCTCGCCTTCGTAATGCACGGGCTCGGTGGATTCAAAGAGCAGGACCATATCCACACTATTGCCGAAGCTTTTAAGAGTAAGGGTTTTACTGTTGTGCGTTTCGATACGACGAACACCTTTGGCGAGAGCGACGGAAAGTACGAGGATGCAACTATCACCAATTACTACGATGATTTGGAGGATGTAATTGGGTGGGCGCAGAGTCAGGATTGGTATCAGGAACCTTTCGCTCTTTCAGGTCATAGTCTCGGCGGAATCTGTACAGCTTTGTATGCTGAAAAATATCCGAATAAGGTTTTGGCCCTTGCCCCCATATCGCCCGTTGTCTCTGGCAGGCTGAGCGTCGAAGCGCATAAACGGGACGATCCTGAAGAATTTGAGAAATGGGAGAAGACTGGCTGGCAGGAATCAGAAAGTAAATCGAAGCCAGGAATTATCAAACGTCTCCCTTGGTCACATATCGTTGATAGGCTGAGATATGACTTACTGCCTCAAGTCTCAAAACTTACCATGCCTGTTCTGCTCATCGTCGGGGAAAATGATACCTCTACACCACCTGACCAAGTAAAACTGCTCTACGAGGCTCTACCCGGCTCAAAGGAATTCCATATACTTAAAGATGCCCCTCACACGTTTAGGGCACCAAAACATCTTGAAGACATAAGAGATATCTTTTTGAGGTGGATAGATACCTTTATGAAGAAACAAGTATGACAAAGGAAGATATTGAAAAGACAGTTGAATATATTGCGGCGCTCGACTACGCTATCAGGAGGGGCATCCCCCATGGCGGCTACTGCCCGAAAGGGCGGAGGTCGGAGAGCGGCAGAATTTCGGACAAGTACAACTTGACCGAGACCTCGTCGAGCAACTACCCACAACGCACGGCAATGAACGTGCAGCACTCGGGTGGAACTCTGATTATCACGCGGGGTACACCGAGCGGCGGCACTAAGCTGACAATCAACAACTGCCGAGAGCGAAATAAGCCGTGGTTCATTGTAGATCTCCAGCACAAACTCAAAGTGCAGGAGTTCGCCGACTGGATACGGCAGTACAACATTCGCATCCTGAACATTGCCGGACCCCGCGAGAGTTCTATATCCGGCATCGGCAAGCACACGTTACAAGCACTCGAAGAGCTGTTTGTGGCACTCACATAGAAAGGGTTCGTTGATGGTGCTCTACATTATGGGCCACAGACGCAATCTGTGGCTCTATATTTTTATAAACATTCCGACCATCCTCTAAGCCCTTTAGAATGCTTATTTTGTTGGATATTTTGACCCCCTTTAAAATGCTTGACATTTTGCTCATATATGCTACACTAACTAACAGTTGTCTTAACCCATAGCGAGGAGGTGGCCATGAGCCGCTTTGATGACGGATATACCGGCCATCTCTTCGAAAGAGAGATGCTCGGCCAATGTCTTGCTCCCTACCGCGGGTATCTGCGATGGCGCGAGGCGGCGCAGTTGGTTCGCAAGAGCCAGCCGCGTGCGAAGGCTCCAGTTGCTGCTCGTCTCGAAAGAGAAGTGAGCGCGCAGGTTGGAGTTTCGGTGATGTTCTTCACCGCCGTCGGGAGCGCCCTCGACGTAATGCACGGGTGTGACGGGTTCTTTGAATTCCGCGGCGTAGTCGTGACGATCGACATCACCATGAATCCCCACAAGGATTCTGGTAAGGCCGATATCGTCATCGCTCGCGAAGAGGTCGAAAACCTCCCCGTTCTCGCTGGCCGTATAGCACGCGAGTTGCGCTCGAAACTGTCGAGGAGGATGTGATGAGTGTCAAAACCATCCCGTCGCCCCGACAGTTTTTCTTCGAGTGTGCAAAATGCGGCACCTATCCGGTCTCGGAAAAAACCCTTCGGAGGTTCATTACTCCGAAATTGAGAAAGGAGCTGGACAAGAAGTTAGCTAGTGGTGCCGGTGGCGCCGTTCTGAAATTTCTCAACGGCTGTCCTGCCTGCACCCCCGATAATCCTCATGCGAAGGTGGAGCTGTCGGCCCTCAAGCCGATCGTCCACTAGCGATGTTCCAAACCGCCACAGTTGTGGCATGGAGGAGCCAGTGGAATGATTAGCGAGGCACCCAGCGGATCAAACCCCCGCCTGCCTCCGGACCCGGACCCCGACATTAGCGCATAGCGCGTGTCGGGGTCTTTATATTATTCGGGGGCGTTTTTTGTAACCTAGACAAGACGAATTATTTGTACTATTATCTCAGTTAGAATTCACCTCTTGTTCATCAACAACCGGAAGGAGGGCACCATGCCCGCACTGCATCCTGCACTGAACGAAAATCCGATTGAGTTCAAATACACCGGTAGCGAGAAGCTGCTTCGAGGCCTCAAATCTACGAAGAAGGATTTTGAAGCAGGGACAGAAGCACTACTCCGACGTGCTGGCTTCGGCGGCATCTTTGCCGTAACAGTCTCCAACACAGTCAAGGGTGGCGCCCATAACAAGGGTCTGCGTCTAGGGGCGCCAGTCGAGCCACGACGATCTGTCGAAATCCGTTGGCAACAAGGGAGCAATGACGAACGTTTCGGCATGCTTCTAGGTGCCCCGCATGGGATGGATGTCTTCGAATTCCATACTCGTCTTGACCGAGCATACAAGGAGTTAGACGATGACTCAAACGTAAAAAAAGTGAGCGGAGCGAAGCCTCACCAAACCCCTGCCCCACCTGCGCCGCAGACAGATGAGCTCAAAGAAGCGAGGGCAAGGATCGAGCGGTGCATGCAGAAGTTTTGTGAGGCTGCACCCGACCTTGGTCTTATCGACCGCGAGCAATGTTACGAAATCCTCCGACAACTTGGCGAAGATGCCGATCCGGCTTTCTCCGCATTCGTTAATGCGAAATACATCGTCGCTCTCGAAGGAAGCGAGCAGATGTTTCGCGTGGGTTTCGAGTGGCAGGAGAAGTTTCGCGACAAAAAGTCGGACACGCCATTATCGACGCCGTCCGTCCTGGAGCCGAAGGAACCTATTCCCACTAAGAGTCAGGTTGATCTCTTAGCCGAACTCAAGGGCCTGACCGAGAAGATGCGGCAGGCAGAGACTTTCCGCAGTAATCTCGCGAGCGTCGTTACGGAGATCGATGAGATCGAGAATCTCATCGCCTCCAAGACAGCTCGTTTGGAAGAGCTCCAAGCTAGACGGGCTCAAGCGGAAGAATTTCTCACTAGTCCTGAGTTCAAAGAGGCCGAAGAGATGCTTGCCGCCATCCAAAACTTGCTGGGATCTACCCGGTAACACCTTAACGCCGTCTGCGTCATGCAGACGGCTTTTCTCTTGACAAAACGCCAAAATAGTATTTACTACTGACCAGTCTCAGCTTGTACCTTATCAGCCTGAACGGAGGTTTCAATGGCAACTCTGCACATGCCGGATACGCCTGCCTTCCTAGAGGCAAAGCGGGTCCTGGCATCTGAACTCTCGGACGAAATACGCCTCTGGAGCCTCTCGACTATGATTGAGGAGCTCCAGAAGAGGATACAAACAGCATCGTCGAGCAAACATCGTATTCGCGAGTTCTCGAGGCATTGCCTCGGGCTACACGGCGAACAATTCAGGCGTGTGCGCGAATGGTTGAAAAATCCTTCGACGCTCACCACTGAAGACGTCTGCTTGGTGCTCCGCGCTCTGAAAGAAGGGCGCAATGGCATGATGATTCCACCGAGTCCTCCTCGCCAAACGAAGTCGCCAAGCACCAACCGTAAGGGCGTGAACCGAAAACTTGTCGGACACGCGATTACGATGCTTAACTCGCTTAACATCCTATTCAATGAAGCAGGCATCCAACCAAAGGACGCCTTCGACGGAGATCGGATGCAAGTACAAAGCGCGATGGAGGAAATTTGCAAACGCTTCGGCGTCACGGCACAGTTCTCCGACCCGAGCGCGGCACGCAATCAACCCGTGACGAGAGACGATCTCGCCACGATCGGACTACGAAAGAAGGAGAAGAGACGATGAGTCAGATCCTGTGGCTTATGGCCACCGCGATCCACATGGTGGAGAATCTGGCTGGCGGTCTCTACGAGAGCGTCGGCCAGCGCCTGATGGAGTTGGTTCGCAACGGTCTCGTTGCGAGCATGCCGGATCCCAATACGTGGGAGCCGAAACGAGCGAGAATCGAAATCTCGCTGTTCCCCAATCATCCGCTCGCCCCCAAGGGATGTCCGGCACTTGTCGTGCTTGACCATGGGAGTGGGATGACCGATGCGGGATTGCAACGCTACTTCAACTGGCTCGGCACTCCGCTGAAAGAGTTGAGGAAGAACGCCAACGGATCCTTCCATGGAGCTTCTCAAAAAGGCATCGGGCGGCTCGCCGCCTTAGGTCTCAACGAGAACTGTCTCCAAGAGGACTATGAAGTTCGCGTCAAGCACGGCTACTATTTGCTGTCTCGCACGCAAGCGGACGGCGATGTGCGATTCGTGCCGGTGATCCCAGAGATGGCGGAGAAGCAAGGGTTTGAAATCAATCGTTTCATCTCCTCGACCGCCACCGAAATGGGCCCCCTCAAAGGTCTCAAGGGATCTTTCACTGCTGTAATCGTCCCGACGCCGATCTTCAAATCGCATCAGGAGATCTACGACGCGATAAAGTGGTTCTTACCGCGTGAGCAGGACAAGATGTTCTCGCTTGTGATTGGGGGTAAGGTCTACGGGCCTCCACCGCTTGAGGGTGAGATCAACGTCACTTCCCAAGATGGCCGTTACCGCGCCCGACTTGGAGCGGCAGAAAACGAGCATAGCGATGGCGTATGGCTCTGTGACGAAGTGACCGGATTCCGTGTCGCCAGTTGCCAGAAGCTTGGACGTCTGTTGCCTGACCCGCTGTGGTTCCCCGATCTCGTGGGCGATATCTTTGCACCGGGACTGCTCCGTCATCAAAACACGGCACGCAGCACCCTCAACAAGGAGTTCACCCGCAAGAGCAACAAGGAGTGGCAGCGGCTTATGATGTTTCTCATCAGCCAGGTTGCTCCGATGGCGAAGAAACTCATCGAACGGGACGCGATCTCGGGAGATGCTGCCGAGACACTCGACGAGGTGGTGGAGATGATCCACAGCTTATACGGTGTCCCGGAGGAGAAGGAGAAGGACAAACATCCAAATGGTCCGACTCCATCGACTCCGCCTCAACCGCCGCATACCCCGGGTAAAACCGGAGGGAATCGTGGCAATAAAGGCAGTGGCACGCCGTATCGGCGCTACGTCTCCATCAAGGTCCGTAACGAGACTTTCCTTCTCTATCGCGGGCAGTCATTGGATCCGTACGTCTACGCCGAAGTCAGCGCCAATAATCCAAAGCAGATCATCGTGAATGTTCGCGGCGGATACCGGGCGTTGCCTGACGGCAAACAGGCACGGCGGGAGCATTGTCTCATGCAGCTCCTTTCGGCAATCGGACGAAGCAAATTCTCGATGGACCCCCGTCAGGCAATGTGCTTCACCAACGAAGTGAGGGCCGAATTTCTCAAGAAGAAAGCCTAAACTAAAAAAATCCCCCGATCCGCGCAAGCGGGTCGGGGGTTCTTTCTTACTGTGACTTCAACGGATGTTAAAGTTTTCACCGATGATTCCCTTCGGCAGACCCTCCTGAACGAGCTGTACCGCAGCTCGATACGAAACGAGTCGCGAAACCTTACGATCGTTGTCGCTGACGGCCTCCGTCATCACCTCGATGGTTTTGTCGAGTGAGGCGAGAGCACGATCAAGCTCGGTCTTTTCTTTCTTGTTCGCTTCGGTGTCGCCGACCTCATGCTTGAGCATTTGATCGACAGTCTCGAGACGATTACGTTTGGCATCGCGCTCGTTGAGCAACGTCTCTTGAGCGCGAGCGACTTCGTCGCGGAGCTTACCGCGCCGAAGGAGCTCGGTCTCGATATCCACAAGAGATACCAAGTGCCCCACTGGTCCTGCGACTTGCGGTGCAGAAAGGAATTCGACCAGGTTGTCGAAATTTTTGATAAGTGTCTTTTCGTCCTGGCCATAGCCGATGCTTTTGACCATCGCGAGAATGCGCTCAATAAGAGGATCCGTACGACGGTCGAGCATCTGAAGTTCGAGGCACGCCTGCAGTTGTCCTTCGACGTACTGCGCGGACTGGACGATCGCCTTTTCGTTTCGAAGTTCAACCACAGGGGTTGCAGTCATGATTTTCTCCCGGTTCTAGCTGTTAATTAGATTACATAATTCCATTGTCATGTCAACTTGACAAAAGTAAAGATTGCGATTATGGTGCCAACAGACGACGTTTCTATCACACATGAAGGAGAAAGAGGATGATTACTCCGAAAGAGCGAGTCATCCGCCTCTTTCTTGGTTTTTTGTCCCACTATGTGCCTTTGTCGCAGGCTCGCCTTGCGACCCTCGGCGGATATGGAATCGAAGCCAAGATTTGGGCGGAGTCGGGCGTCCCTCCCGATCACGGTTGGCTCATTGAGCTTAACCGCGAGCGAGGGGGTAGACTCATCAAGAGCCACCGATACAAGAGCCATAACCGCTTGGGAACCTTCCACCGGATCCTGAACGGCTATGGCGAAGACGGTCACGTCGACGGATTCCATTTGGATCTGTGCGGGACCATGAGCGACCGGGTCATCGACGATTTCTCGCCAGTGCTTCCGCTGGTGCTACAAAGCACCGGCAAGTGCCTCGCGATCACCGTCGCTGATCAGCGTCGCAACGTGGCTCTCGAGCAGTGGCCTGAGATTCAGTTGCGCGGCAAGCAGCTGTTTGGGAGACAATCGACTGGAATGCTCCAGGAGATTGAATCACAGCAGCGGCGTATTCCAGTCAAACGGAATTTGCCCGCGTTCATCAAGGCCTTCGATCCCACTAAAGCGGCCAAGCGCGAGTTTGGCCTGTTGGTGGAAATCGCCGAGATACTGCGGAACCACGCTTCATGGACATCTGCTCAGATCGAGCGGTACGTCTATGTGAGTCGGTACCAAGGCCGTCCGTTTCGTATGCGGACGTACTTCTTTCACTTCGAGCAAGGCAATCCCAAGAATTCGGGGTCTGTATTTGCGCGAATGTGGATCACGAGTCCGCTGCACTTCAACGGCGGAGAGAAGTTTGTCGAAATCAAAGCGCCCTCCACAGTGGTGGAGCGCACAGCACCAACGAAAGGAACAATAATGTCACGACTCGGCAATGTTGCACGAGCGCTCGGCGGCGATGAGCTGGCCGAGTACGAAATGCTCGTGCAAAACAACGAACAGCTGCAGCAGATCCTGCAGACGGTTGCCTCTGTGAACGGGCTCGGCATGGCGCCGAAGACCGCGCAGAGTTCTACGACCCCCGCTCAGAAGGGAGCTCGTAGAAATTGGGATGATCTCTCCCAACAGGAGCAGATCACCTGGCTGCTCAAGGCCTTGGAACTCAAGGCTAAGGGCAATGGCTCCTGGGATAACGGACAGTGGAAGAATATTCTCAAACAGGACTTCGGCCATTACTCCGCCGGGCTCGGCCGCAGCTTGCGGGCCGCACTGGCTCGCACGAACGGCAAATTCCGCGCCAACTTCGTGACGCGGATCAAGAGCGCCTTCGGAAAGGATTTCCACCTGTACCTCGACCGCTTGTCGAAACTGTAGAAGCGCTTAGGCGCCAGACCCTCCGATTGTGATCGGAGGGTCTATTTTTCTTACCTACTGCTCCACCAAAGATTAGAAAAACCCGCCGCAGATCGTACTGCGACGGGCATGGTTTATGTTATTTCGTCTGATCCCCTGCCGACTGAAGCACTGCTTGCGCCGCCGCAAGGCGTGCAATGGGTACCCGGTACGGAGAGCACGAGACGTAGTCGAGACCGACTTCTTCACAGAACCGTATAGAGCGAGGGTCGCCGCCATGTTCTCCGCAGATGCCTAACTTGATTTTTGGACGCGTCTTACGGCCACGTTTGACAGCGATGCGAATGAGCTCGCCGACGCCCTCAATGTCCAAGGACACGAAGGGGTCGTGCTCAAGCGCTTTCTGCTCGATATAGTCGCCAAGGAACCTGCCGACGTCGTCCCGTGACAGACCATAGGTGGTCTGCGTGAGGTCGTTGGTCCCGAAGCTGAAGAACTCCGCCGTTTCTGCGATTTCGCCGGCCATGAGCGCCGCGCGAGGAAGTTCGATCATGGTGCCAATATTGTACATAAGGGTTGCACCCTGCTCTTCCCGCACCTCATCAATCGTTCGTCTGATGAGACCCGCGACGAGGTCGAACTCGGCTTTGCCGGCAACGAGCGGAATCATGATCTCAGGACTCACTGCCGTTTTAGTGCGGGTCATGTTGACGTCGATCGCCGCTTCGGCGATTGCCCGCGTTTGCATTTCGTAGATCTCAGGGTACGTGATCCCGAGCCGACAGCCCCTGTGGCCAAGCATGGGGTTTACCTCATGGAGTGCTGCCGCCCGGTGTCGGACGGTCTCGATGTCCTTGCCGGCAGCTTTGGCGAGCTCCACGAATTCCTCGTCGGTCTTCGGGAGGAACTCATGCAAAGGCGGGTCGAGCAGCCGAATCGTGATGGGCAAGCCCTCCATAATCCGGAACAGCTCGATAAAGTCGTCGCGTTGCATCGGCAGTATCTTCTCCAATGCTTCGCGTCTCCCTTCCGTGTCGTCCGCCATGATCATCTCGCGGACCGCAAGGATGCGGCCCTTGCCGAAGAACATGTGCTCGGTACGACACAGTCCGATACCCTCGGCACCGAAGTTGCGTGCCGCGAGTGCGTCCTTTGCCGTCTCGGCGTTGGTGCGGATTTTGAGCCGCCGGATTTTATCTGCCCAAGCCATGAAGGTGGCAAAATCCTCCGAAGTTTCGGGCTCGATGGTCGCAACTTCGCCGAGCATCACCTCGCCGGTGGTCCCGTCGATGGTGACCTTGTCGCCCACTTTGACGACATGATTCTTAGCCGTCATGGTCTGTCTATCGTAATCGATGCGCAATTCGCGCGCGCCGACCACGCACGGACGTCCCATGCCGCGGGCAACGACCGCAGCGTGCGAGGTGGTGCCACCACGGGTAGTAAGCACTCCCTTGGCGATACTCATGCCATGCACGTCATCGGGACTGGTCTCAGTTCGCGCCAAGATGACCGAACCATGGAGCGCAGCGAGCCGTTTCGCCTCTTCGGTAGAAAAGACGATATGGCCCGACACCGCACCCGGGGACGCGGCCAAACCCTGGGTCAGGACTGTCCGCTTGGCTTCCGGGTCAAGAACGGGATGCAGGAGCTCATCGAGCGTTGTGGGCTCGATGCGGCCGAGAGCATCCTCCTTGGTGATGAAACCCTCAGAGACCATGTCGATGGCGATTCGGATGGCCGCCGTCGCACTGCGCTTGCCGGTTCGAGTCTGGAGCATCCAGAGTTTCCCCTGCTGCACCGTGAACTCGATATCCTGCATGTCGAGGTAGTGCTGCTCAAGACGGTCGCGAACGGCAACCAGCTGGACAAACGCCTCGGGCATTGCTTCTTCCAAGGAAGGCAGTTTGGACTTTCGCGCCTTCTTGGTGGCGAGAGACAGCGGATGCGGCGTGCGTTTGCCGCCGACCACATCCTCGCCCTGAGCGTTGGGGAGGTACTCGCCGTAAAACTCGCGGGTACCGTTCAGAGGATTGCGTGTAAAGCCAACGCCTGTCGCGCAATTCTCGCCCATATTTCCGAAGACCATAGCCTGGACATTGACCGCCGTGCCCCAGTTCTCCGGAATGCCGTGGAGTTGCCGGTACTTGATGGCCCGGTCATTCATCCACGAGCTAAACACGGCACCTATAGCTCCCCATAGCTGCTGGTAGGGATCTTGCGGGAACGATTTTCCCGTTTGATCCTGCACCAGCCCTTTGTAGGAATCGACGACGCGCTTCCAATCATCAACGTCTAGTTCGTTATCAAGCTCGATGCCTTTTTCGAACTTGAGCTGATCGAGGATGTCATCGAACAGGCCGTCCTCGATATTGAGGACGACTTGCCCGTACATCTCAATGAATCGGCGATAACTGTCGTGCGCGAAACGCGGGTTCTGCGTAGCGCGTGCCAACATATCGACCGTGGCATCGTTGAGACCGAGGTTGAGAATAGTGTCCATCATGCCGGGCATTGATGCCCGGGCACCGGAACGCACCGAGACCAGTAGAGGCAGTTCCCGACCGAAAAGCGATTCTTGAAGATTACCGAATCGAAATCCGGTCACCTTCTCGATCTCGCTCAGAGCTTGCACTACTTGTTCAGTGAGCCCGGTGGGATACGTTTTGCCGTTTTGATAAAAGTGAGTGCAGACCTCGGTGGTGATAGTGAAGCCGGGCGGCACAGGAATACCGATGCGTGACATTTCTGCCAGACCAGCACCTTTGCCTCCCAGGAGATTCTTTGGGTTCGGAAGTGCTTCGGCAGTCTTTGAGCTGCCGAAGGAGAAGACCAGTCGCTCGTTCATCACAGCTCCTTGTGTTGTATTTGATGCAGAAACGGTATGTCAACGAACACGACCCACCTTTGTGATGGATCGACTCTAACGTATATAATCTCGCAACATTCTCTCAGGTGCGAGATTATCCTTAACTCCACTCGTACTATACCAAAATCTCCCAAAATATAAGTCCTGGCTGCGTGGTCCTTGACGACTTGACAAATACGTCATTTTAGTATATAATGGGAGAGAAAGCTCATCACAGACTATAGGGAGATGGAAAATGACCAAGTTCTGGATTGCTCTTGGCCTGATCGCAGGGATCGTTATCGAGAACTGGATCTGGCCGGGATGGCTCTCCTTCATGTACCACTATACCTTCGGGTTCACACCGTGGTACGTGCAGGCGGTGCTACTCGTCATCGCGAGTACGGCAGTAGCCTTCGTAGCCGCCGAGTTCTTAGGCGGCATCGTCGGGTTGCCTTTGCTCAGCATCTGGGCGGTGTTGCCACTCTTGGGCTTCCGGCTCGGTTGGGTGGACGACCGTCTTGGTGATGTTGCGCGGCAGTTGGCTGCCAATCCGCGCGATGTGCAGGAAGTGGCGCACGTTCACACCTACCTGCACACGAGTGTCGTTGTTTTCGGCGCTCTCGTGGCCCTGCTTATCCTGCTGTCGGTTGTGCGCGTGGTGTGGCGCTAAATGCCATGCCATCAGTGCTACGCTGCCGACTTGGGGAGAACGCTTGCGTTCTTCCCCTCTATTGAGCCCACGAGATATCGCTGGCTCATCGAGTAAGGCACATTCAAAAACACGCACACAGGGGGAACCCATGCAGTTCGTCACGTTCTTTCTAGGTACACCGCGGCGGTTCTTTCTGTCGCTGTGTTCCCTCGGCCTAGTGCTGGCGTACTTCCGGCCAGACGTCATCGAGACGTCCCTCAGCAACTTTCTCACGGCTGCAATCAATGCCGTGGGACCGCTTGCTCCGCCGCTCCTTGTTCTCCTTCTCGTGATACTGGGCTACAAAATCATGTTCAGCTCGTTCACGAAGAAGAAGGACTGACGCCATGACCTACGACCTCATCCGCTACCGAGCCGACCTACGGCGTGGGTGGCACAAGGCGGGACCGCGCATATCCAAGGGGCTTACGTCCCCTCTGCGAGTCGCGTTCTCCAAGAAGAACTACGGTGAAGAACTCGGCAACTGGCTGAAGATGCTAGTCTACCTGTTTTCGCTCACCGTTTGGTTTCTCTTCTGCAGTGCCCGTTTGGTGCTGCGGAGATAGCACTGCCCGAGGGCAGAGAAAGGAGGTGCATTATGTGCAGAAGAAAGAGTCCATCAGGGAGCCGCGATCGAGAATCGCGGCTCTTATTTTTACTCTAAACCAGAGTCTCCAGATATTTATCGATTTCTTCTTGGGATTTTAAGGTGATTATTTTGCTACGATATTCTTTTATAAATTGCCTGAGTTTTGGTCCTTGAGTGCGTGTACGTCGGATAATTTCAAAAAAGAACGTCATCTCATGCCATGTGGTTAGTTCCCCGTGTCGGGTTGAGGGTCTTAGTATGCGCTTAGCGTGATTAAGCAATCTGCGCCACAGAGGAATATCCAGAAAAATAATGACATCTGCTCTTTTGGCTATCTCTGGGGCTTGACGCAAGTAGAAACCGTCAGAAACCCATGAATCCGCAGCAATGGCGGCTAAGGCCTTCTGTCTCACAAACGCTCTCACCCTTTCTCGCTCCGCTTCGGAAGTATGTTGGTCTACGTGAGTTCCACCAGCCTCAAACCAGAAGCGGTCTAGGTGGATATGCGGTATAGATAACTTCTCACTTATTTTTTCGGCAAGTGTTGTCTTCCCACTTCCCGCCATACCCACGATGCTTATACGCATGTATTAAGCATACCTCAGGCGAAGCGACAACAATCCTTTCCGAATAATGTAGAAAGCCTTACACTACGGGGATGTCTAAGAGCAAGACTATCTACGTATTCATTGACGCATCAAATCTGTGGGCAGCGCAGAAGGCAAAAGGTAAGGTCTTTGATTATGCCAAACTGGCCAACTACATAAAGGAGAAGTTCTCCGCCAGCACTTTCCAGATATTTTATTACACCGCATACCCGGCTGAGGGGACACGGGCATATAGCCTGGATGGGAGGCACAAATTTTTTACTTTCCTCAAAAAAGGTCTCGGGTTCATTGTAAGAAAGAAGGAACTGAAACGGATTTCCATACTTGATGAAGATGGTGAATCCATTCAAGAGAAAGGAAACATGGACGTAGAGATGACGATTGATGCTCTCCATCACCTGTCAAAATACGATGTCGCTGTCTTCTTCACAGGCGATTCTGATTTCCTTGCCCTTGTCACTTATTTACGGGAAGGAGGCAAGCAGGTATTTATCTTCTCCTCTAAAAACAATGTGTCTCAAGAGCTACGGACGGGTGGCGACGGCTATTTTGATGTTTTAACTTTGGAAGAGGATATTTGGGGACGGGATTTGAAGTACCGTTCTAAAGATAATAAATAACCTGTAAACGAAAACCACCCTCCGCGAGGAGGGTGGCCCTTGGATGTAATACCCTTTCAGTTCTATGCCAGAACCAAAAGACACTATAAACATACACCCGGAGGTATGAAAAATCAATGACCTATACCTATGCACATTCAAAATCCGCTTATTTTTCCTCACAAGGCGAACTGTGGTTCCAAGCTATTGAACCATTACGCGGAGCTTGACTAAGTCAAAAAATCGTGCAATTATCTTTGTTGGAGCGTCCATTCCGGACATTTCGCACTTGTTCCTCACAAATCGGAGATTCGTCGTGACGCAATATTCACGTTCCCTGGCGCTCATGAGGCGCTATCTCATGGTCCAGGCTGTATTCAACGTCATCCTGTGGACTGTCGTCATCGCAAGTGGTCGATCGCCGCACAGCACCGGGGATTGGATGACGTGGTTCTTGATCGGCGCCCAAATCCCAGTCGTCTGCATCATAGTAGATGCGCTCGTCGTCTACTTCTATCTACGGCGCTTGAGCGGAACGTTTTCGATCAGAGCGGGTCACGAGACTTTTGTCCGCGGTGCCACGTGGAGTCTTCTTCGGGAGCTCGCAGCCAGAGCGAAGGATCTCACAAAAGCTAGAACAGAGATGGAGAGCATGTATCCCGAGCTCAAAGACGATCCCCGTTTCGTCGATGCGTTTAGTCGCGGCGATGTTGTTACGCTGTCCCTTATGGAAGAGAAAGCATATCGACGCCTGGAACGTGAGCACCACGAGATGGAACGCCGTGCACACAAGGTTGCTGCACAGTCGGCAGAGCTTCTCGCATTGCTCAGGGAAGCGGCCCAGCTGGGTGCCGATCAGCAACACCTAAACGCCGCTCGCAAAAGTGGAATTCCCGCTGCCCGCGAACTCATATCCATGCTCAAGCGGCGGAACACGCTGTTGGAAAATGCTAACCACATCGGGTGCGGTGAACTAGTACAATCGAAACTCTGGACTGACGGGCTGGATATAGCGTACGCGCTGTATCTGCGTCTCGAAGCACTCACGGAGCGTGCTGCTCGTTGCGGCGCAGTAGCAGTATTTGCATCCCAGAACTACATTCGGCTTGGCGAGCTTGAGAGGGCTGAGAAAATCATCATGGATGCGGAAAACGAGCAGATGTGGGAACGACAAAAGATTCTGCTGTTGACACAAGCCCACAAACTCAAACTATCAAGCCGTGGCGACCTTTCAGTGCGTATCGAAGCACTCGGTAGGCTGCAATACGGATCGCGCGAATTTCGTATTGCACTCCACGGGATTGAGCGAGATCTCAAATCATGAATCGGCATTTCCAGGTATAAGCAATCAACCCCCGTGCGCCACACATCGGCGCTCGGGGGTTTTCTTTCTCTACTTCCCTACTGTCTAAGTTCAAGCACCAAAAATATCCTTATTTTTTAACACAAAGTTAGGTTAGAACATCGTCCTACATGCGGAGCCAGCAGCAAACTTAATGCAATTCTAGGAAAATTTGAACGCGCTGCGCGGAGCGCAGCGTATTGTTTTACGGGGGTTTCTTCAACTTTTTTATTTCGCAAAATCAGGTTCGAGCCGAAAATTTCTTGGAGGGAGGATTTTTTGGAGGGAAGGTCGCCGTTTTTTGCTATTTCATCAAGCATTTGTGCTTTGTTTATCCACTCGCGCATAGGTTCGAGCCACGGGTGTTGGCCTCTTTGAGACTTGGCTATAACCTCCTCCAGCGATCTGCACTCCGACATGAGCGCGGCTCGTCGTTTTAGATACTCCGGCCGCTCAACATCCTGATCTATAAACGTGGTTGTAAGGCGGTCGAGTTTACGGCTGATATCCGCAACCTTGTCCCGTAGACTGGAAACGAAGGCCGCCGCCGTGCGCGAAGTAGCTCTCTCGTCCTCGTCCGCAAGTTTGAATAGTCCTTGCGCCCAGTCCTCCGGCATTGTGTAGTGCGATAGTATCTCGGAGAGATCGGTAATGAGGACTTCTTCTCTGACGTAGAGTTGGGAACAACGAACCGAAAGATTTTTCTTCGTACAGCGATAATAGGTGTGGCCTTTCTGAACTTCGGCCGTGATCATGCAACCGCACTCACCACACCGGAGTAAGCCGCAAAGTATCTTCGGCTCTTTGTCTGGCTTCTGTGGATGTCCACGACGGACAAGGATCGTCTGCACTTTATCGAAAAGTTCTTTGTCTATGAGTGGGGTGTGCTTGCCCTCGTATGTCTCTCCGGCATAGCGAAAATGTCCGTAGTAAAAAGGATTGGAAAGAATAAACTTCGCTCGATCTTTTTGTAGCCGATTGCCGTAAATGCTCGTAACGCCGTTGTTGTATAGGAACTGTGAAATATCTTCAAGTCGAGAGTTGCCTTTGGCGTATAGCTCAAAGGCGGCTCTGATAAATCTAGCCTTCTTGCGATCAACGACGATGGTTTTAGCCCGCACATCGTTTAAGTAGCCCGCCGGAGCCGTACCGGGGAAATGCCCGATGGCCGCCTTATGACGTAGCCCACGGCTCGTATTTGCGCTTAGGTCGCGTATAAACTGGTTAGCCATACCGAACTCTACGGACATCATAAGCACGTTGTCGTTCGAGACGTGGCTTCTATCATGCGTTTGGATATGCCGTATCGTCCCCTGCTGCAACAGCCAACTTATCTGTCCGCCGTCCACCGGATTGCGAGCAAGACGATCCAACTTCCAACAGATGATGCCCTGTGCCTCGCCCTGCTGTATCCGATTAAGCATTTCATTAAAGACAGGACGGCCGGGCATCTTAGCCGTTTTCTTCTCTACAAATTCTGCTGCGACGTTTAAACCTGCGCTTTTCGCGAGCGAACGAAGTTCTGCTAGTTGGCCTTCAATCGAGAGGACTTGCTTGTCCTCGACATCAGTGGATTTGCGGGCATAGAGGAAGTAGTGGGACATAGGTACTGAAGCCATGACTTCATATAGAAGACGACTTTTGAGAGCGAGCGTAAGACAAACTCGGAATTGTGAAATCATCAGGGCGTGGGCGATGAGCGGCGAGGTATGCTTCAATTCCTGCACGCGGCGCAAAATTCCTTGCCGCTCCTGCGCGTCCTTTGCCAACACCTCAACGCCCTTTCGGTCGAGAGAATAGACGACGTGGGCGGACGCTAGGTTTGCCGCTTTTTGAACCTTCGGCCGATCAAGGTAGCCATGCTGGAAAAGAAGGCTGAGGCGGTTCCCGATGCCTCGGTCGCTCCCTTCGTGTAGAGACACAAGTTGCTCCGTATTCAAAAAGCGGTACTCGGCCACATCGGAGAGGATTGCGGTGTCGCGGGGCTGTAATCTGAGGGGGTCGGCTTCACCTCGAACGAACTTTTGACGACGTGGTTTAGGCATGGCAATTACCCTAGATTATACGACTTTCAGACCCCCTCAAACGAGGCCTTCCTCCTTCCCGTCCTATCCTTTTTCGCAGTTCACCCCCCACACACGAGCAAAAAAGAGACAGCAGGACGGAAGGAGAAGGCCGAGCCACCCAAACACGAACCCGCGACATTTCACGAGGGAACGCCACGGGGGCGTTCCGGAGTGAAGTAGGGGTTGAGATTTTTTTGGGCAAGGATTGAAAAGCCCTGCGTTGAAGCCAATATCGAGAGGAGCTACCCCTACATTCCGGCATAGGTCGAATGTAGGGGTGAATGTAGGGGTAAATCACGCCGGATTTCCCATAAAAAACGGTCGAGTTTCCGTGTAGAGATGAGCCCAGTTGGACAGGTAGCCACTTCGAGGACGGCATCAAAGGGCTTTCGCAGTGTAAACGCTAGCCTTTTCCCACTTACGGTCGGGTTCTGAAGTAGATAATTCAAAAACGCTCGTTTTTCGTGCGGTTCAGAACTGGCGAAGATTTGGCCCATCCGGCGGGATATAGAAAAGACCTGAGCGATAACGAGTTTGTAGTCGTGATCCGCTCTCATGTGCTCTTCGGCTTCGATATTAAGCTGGTACTGCTTGTCTTTCGTCTCTTGCAGTTTTTTGTCATAGTCGCCCTTAGTAATACCCCGATCCAAACTGTACGGTGAAGGGTTGCAAGCTGCTGGTCATTCCCGACGACGTCGTGCACGAGGGGGAGATCCATGCGAAGGACCCGAAGGATGACACTCTGCCGGAGTTCGACGCCATGCGCCGTGAAGGAGTGCTCTTTATCTACCTTGGACAGCCCTCGTGCTTCTGGCCGCCCGGGGAAACCGACCAGTGAAGGGAGGACGCCATGAGAGCCAACGGCTTTCACACGCTCGATCCGGTGAAGGAAATCTGCGCCAATCCCCTCTGCCGGAAATCGCTGTATGTCGAGGGTGACTTGGTGCACGCGTGGAAATGCGGCGGCAAGTTCTACTGCTCCGAGTTCTGCGCCGACAACGACGATGAGAACGGCGATGATGCGCCACATGCACATCAGTGACCGCGCTCCGAGAACGGTAACAAGGCCGGTCGATTTCCGAGATACATCCTCAGAAACGACCGGCCTTTACTCTTTGAGATGAGGCAGCTCTTTTGCCTCGCGCTCCTGTTGCAGTTGAGCATCGTACTCGAACAGCCGCATGCGCTCCTCCTGCATCAGCGACTGGGTGAAGAGCTGCGATGCTCCTAACTCACCGCTTTTATTGAGCCGTTTCCATTCTTCGTATAATTCTTTTCCTGACCGCTCGGATTGCATATTCCCACTTTATCATCATGCCCTCTCCGCGGGCGAGAGGCCACCCAATGCCTTGTGCGGAAAGTAGTTCCACGCATCCGTAAGCGCCTCGACGATGGTGCCGAGTTCAATCGCGCCCTGTCCGGTGTCGAACATGGCGATGAGCGCAGTAAAGTCGTCGCTTTCCTCTTCCTCGTAGATAGCCACCTTGATGTGTTCCAGACTGAAGTCGCTGCCGGTGTTGCGCAGATGCTCTTCAAGCTCCTGCTCGATCTCGTGGCGCTTTGCCAGTATCTGCTCCTTCGTTTTGCGCTTCATGTGCCGCATTATACACGGCACAATCGGATACGAGCAGATCATGTTTTTCTTTTGAGAACACGCTGCTCTGCGACCTTGATATACGCATAAAAAAGAAGTACCGTCTACTTTGGAAGCGCCGTTTTACCCTCTTGAGGGAGGAGAACATGGACAGATTGTTACGCAACACCTTCTTAGGGCTGCGGCACTGGAGCGGCAGGGTCACCGACTTTCCTGACGACGCGCTGCTTTGCGAGCCCTGCGGGAAGGTAGCCGCAGGAATGGAGGTGCTGCTCCAAGAAGACGTTTGGGAAGAGGGAAAGGTCTTCTGGCGAGCGCTCTGCATGGAGCGGTACAAAGGGAGAGCGAACTTCTTCCTGCACATCGCCGAGAAAGACCTGCGGCGGCGGGCGGAGGACTTTTACACTATCGTCGCCGGAGTCGCCGATGGTTTCGTCGATCATGAGCTCCGCGAGCAGGTCGTGAGTATATGCCGGTGCCTCGTCTCGGTGTGCGACTGCTCTCTTGAAGCGCCGCACGCGCCCGAACCCGAGCCGCTCTTCTCTACGCATTTGGGGCGACCAATCCTCACGCTCGTCAGCAATGGAGCGCCGCTATGAATATCTGGCAGGTGCTCATCGGCGTCGAGCTGACGTTGCTTTCAGTCATCGAAATTGTCGCTCACTCCATACGCTGGCATGAGCGACATCCCGAGCAGAGCGCAGAGATTGCGCGTCAACACGAAGAACAAGACTGGCTTGAAGGCCGGTAATCAAGAGGCTCCGATTCGCGTCGGAGCCTTTTCTCTGCTCTCGTAGGGAGACATGCTGTCACTTCGTATGGTATAAGAATGCCAGACGTTCAGCAGGAGTACACTCTATGGCATCAGAAGCCGAACGCGTTAATCCGGAGCAGAGCTTTCTGTCTTCCGTGCTCGCGGAGTTCGGCGCAACTCCCGAGTTGGAAACCAGATGCATTCTGAAAGGCAGCGTCAGGACGTTCCACCTCACGCTACCAGCACAGGCGGAGATGATACGGGCGAGAGCCGCTGCTGCAGGCATACGGCTGGATCGGCCGTCTGCAATGAAAAAAGTAGCGGATGTACCCCAAGCACCCGCTCCTCCGAGACAGGAGAAAGTCCCTACTGCCTCAAGACGATACTCCGCACCGGCAAAGAGGTGGGAGCCGACCCAGCCGCCAGTGCGGCATGTCGCTCGGCGCTCCACGCCTCGGCCAGTGAGGCCCGGCACTAACATAACCGTGGAGAGATGGGACGAGAATGTCTTGCGTTTCGTGCTCGACTCCGTATCTCCGGAGAGGTACCGGGAGTTATGGAGGCTCGGACTGCTCAAGCATCAAATGCTGGGTGCCAAGAAGCCCGAGCACTTGCCGATGCCGGAGGACACATAGAAAAGCAGGTTTACTTACTCAATGCCGCCTGACAGAAAGGGCGGCATTTTTCTCTACCAGGAAACCCCGTGCGAGTTGGCCGTCGCCAGAACTCCTTTAGGCCTCTTCGAGCACGGGGTTTCCTGGTAGAGAAAAAAGGACAGCATTGCTGCTGTCCTTACTGTTTTTGCCGATTGGCGATCACAGCAGATTGGTGAAGTGGTTGAGGGTGGCTAAAAGTGCCGGGGCACCGAAGCCGATGATAAACAACCATCTCGCTGTTGACATTGTCTCCTCCTTCGCAGCCGCTATCGCGGCAAAAGTGGCAGTTCCTTCTGTCCAACGCTTGAGCGGTTCCGGCCGAACCGCTCTACGACCCTGCCGATGTCGCCCTTGATGTCAGGCGGCGTGTCGGGTTCAAGGCCCATCGCCACCAGCGTGTCGAGGATAGCAGGATCAAGGCAGTGCCCTTCGAGAAGGAGATCCAGATTGTCCTTCATGCACTCGACTCGCTGCGGTGTCCACGGCCTTGCCTTCTTACCCATCAGTCTTCTCCCTAGGGTTGGTACGCCAAACTAATCCGGGTTTAATTATGCGGTATCTTGACCTCTCTGTCAAATATGCTATTGTTTCTCTCAGAAGCATCCACATAGGAGAGCCTGATGCGAGATGGCGAACCGCAGATATACACGTCCCTTGCGACACTACGCAACGGATACATGCAGACGCAGTGGAGCCGGGTGCAGATGTTTCTCGTCTTCAACACCATCGCGCTTCCACTGGTCTTCGGCATCGTCCAAACCACGCAGCCGGAGTTGCTGAGGTTCGTCATCAGCGTAGTCGGTGCATGGATGCACGTTGTGCTCCTGAACTCGACTCTGCGTGCCGACAATTGGATTAAATATCTCGATGAGCGAATGGTTGAACTGGAACAACTCGACCACGAGGACCAGAACTTAAACGGCGTCCGGGTACATCCGTTCAGCCACCAAGACTTTGCGACCATCCGGCACAGCTGGTCCGCGAGCCGCAGGCTGTTCGGTATTGTTGGTCTGGCAATCGCCGGCCTATGGATCGAGGAAGCCATCCGGCACGGATACATCCTCTTTCATCACTAACGCCAGCATAAGGAGAAAGCTATGGCGTCGAACACACACACCTCAACCGAAGTGAACAACTGGTTGCTCAGGATCGTCACGCCTCTTGGCTATGCCATAGGCGTCGGAGGCCCCGTTATCGTCATCATCCTCGCTGTCCTCGGCAAACTGCCGTCCTGACCTTATACGTGCGGGGTCAAAATCAAGAGCAACGACAGTGCCGACTTCTTAGTCGCTCAGACAGGAGGATGGGTACGTCGCTGAGGACGTAGCTCCTCTTTACTGATTGATGCCGTCTTAGCATATTGCTGGGACGGCTTTTTTCTTTCCTTATCTCTCCACCAATCTCGGTATCGTTACCGTGAGCCACTGCATTTCCTGCTCAATCTCTCTCCAATCTACCAATCTGAACTTGTCCTTGTAGCGGAGCAGACTGGGAGAAAAAGAAATGACCCTCGTGCTGCAATAAGCGGCTGTTTTACGAGGGTCAAGGGTTTTTAGAAAAAAATAAAATGTTCATCCTCCCTCTCCTTGAGGCGGAAAGAAACAACGTGGCGAATCCGATCCCATAGGATAGACGAACATGACGCCCTCTTTGGTGGGTGTTGGTTCCCCCCAATGGATTATGTCCTCTGGCACTCTTTCTCACTTTTGCTGAACGGGGTTGTACCAGTCCCATCCATCCGAACCGTCTTTGGCGGGGCGAAAATGAGTCTTGATGATTTCGGCTCCTTCGCAACAGGAGCATTGGTCGGTGGCAGACATCATGGGGCAGATGCGTTTGGTTGCGGTAGGCATGACCATTTGTTTATCGGCCCATCCGTAATAGGGTGAACTACTCCAATCTCGCACTTGTGTCTCCCCTTGAAGAAGAGACGACAAGACGAACAAAAGTGTCAGTTGACGCGGCGTCTGTAGCATAGGTCCTCCTTCTCAAGGTACTGAGGTTGAAGCATCCGACGCAGCCTTCGGAGCATCACTCACGGTGCGGCACTGGGCATTTTCTGGTCACATCCTTTGGCGGAAGGCCCATATGCTTTCTTTCTTCATCCCGTAACTCAACCTGGATGAATCGTTTTATGGCCAAACGGTTCAGAGGAAGCATCCTCGCAGCGCGGCGGGCAAGCACTTCATGCGTTATAGCAGTATCCAGCGAGCGAAGAATGCGGGAGGCTCGCAGGAGGGCTGCAACTTTTTCCTCACGCGTTGCACGGCCGATTTTGGTTGACTTGTCGAGAGCCTTATCATACATAGACCATCTCCTGTATGCGCGGAATATCCAGTCTTTCACTACCATACCAAGGCACTCGACCGCTCGCAAACCTCACTCAAAAGCTCCAAAACGTCCCTACAAGGCCTCAAGGCCTTTACCTACCTTCTCGTTACTGTCTGTATATATCTAATCCCCTTGCCTCCCCCGGCCACCCACGTACAATGAGGAGCAATGGGAATCATCAACGGTGGGAGCAATACAGACCCAAACAAGATCCTGCCGATGAAATATCCGTGGGCACGCACGCACTATAAAAAAGGGGTGGCCAACAACTGGGTGCCCGAGGAGGTCTCCATGCAGCAGGACGTGGAGCTCTGGAAAAAGCAAGGAGGCCTCAGCGAGGATGAGCGCCGTATGATTCTCTGGAATCTCGGTTTTTTCTCGACCGCCGAGTCCCTGACCGCCAACAACATCGTGCTCGCCATCTACCGCCATATCACCAACCCCGAGTCGAGGCAGTATCTTCTGCGCCAGGCGTATGAGGAGGCGGTACACACCGACACCTTCATCTACTGCTGCGATACCTTGGGCCTCAACCCGGATGATATCTATAACATGTACCAAACCATTCCCTCGATAAAGGAGAAAGATGATTTCGTGGTCGATATGACCAAGTCAGTGTTTGATCCGAATTTCTCCACTGTGGGCACCGAAAACATACAGAAGTTCGTGCACGACCTCGTCGGCTACTACGTCATCATGGAGGGTATTTTCTTTTATGCCGGTTTCGTCATGATGCTCTCCATGCTGCGCAAGAACCGCATGGTGGGTGTGGGGGAAATGTTCCAGTTCATCTTGCGCGACGAGTCGGTGCATCTCGCCTTCGGCGCCGATCTGACCAATACCATCGTGGCGGAGAATCCGGAGATCTGGACGCCCGAATTCAAGAAAACACTAGAAAAAAATATTCTGCGCGGGGTGGAGCTGGAGAAAAAATATGCCGATGACGCGCTGCCGCGCGGCATCGTGGGGCTCGCTCCCGCTTCAGTCAAGCAGTACATCGAGCACATCGCCGACCGGAGGCTCGAGCGCATAGGGCTGGAGCGGCAATACCACAAGGACAACCCCTTCCCCTGGATGTCTGAGATCATGGATATGCCGAAGGAGAAAAATTTCTTCGAGACGAGGGTGACGGAATATAAAACAGGAGAGCTGGATTGGTAAAAAGAAACGAGACCGAACAAGTCGGCCTCGGGAAATTCTGGATCAGGACGCTCGCCACTCAGCGATTTGATGGGCGGATATGCCGAGGTGATCGCAGTTGAACGTGGCCTCCGTCTCTTTAGCACGAGCTTCCAGACAGTCGAGCACTCCGCCTAAATCCAGACCCGTACTGACTTCACAGTTCGTGACCCGGTAGCGAGTCGTCGTACAGTCGACGATGCGAATCTCGAAATATTCAGTGCCGAAACCAAAGAGGCCTTCGTCCCAGCGCGTGCGTCTGCGTACTGTGACCGTCATACTCCCGGGCGGGTCAAGTCGCGTTGCCTGTAGCAGCTCCCGGGGTCTAGTGGTCGGTGGAGTGACACTCATGAGGTTCTCCGTGGGTGCATAACAAAGCCGAAGATACCGTAGCATAAAAAAATGGTCCGCGCTAGAGCGCAGACCGATGGCGATTATTTTTTGAGGTCGTTTCGAATGGGTTCGTACGAATAACCCAGCTCCCTGCAACCAGCTTCAAGCAAGCGTAGGTGCTGTTCGAGCGCAAGGAGATTATCCTCGACCTCGACGGTCCACCCTATTTCAAAGAGTGATCCGTACGTCCTCACTGACAGCTGTAGCTTCGTCTTCCCCTCCCAAAACCACGCGGACGGGTCGGGTATGCGATTGACCTCCACGTAGAGCGACGGCCTCAACGCAACCTGCGATTGCGTCACTCGCGCAGCCGTGGGCGATTCCCGCCCGGGAAACAAACGGATAACTTCTGAAGCCATGATGCCCTCCTACTTGCCAAAGACACTATACAACTCCACTCAATTATCGCAACGCGTGGGCGACGTCATACTCTCCTACTTTAGTGCGCAGAATATGAAGCGCCAGGGCCGGCACACCAAGCCGCTTGCCAAGTTCATTGGCTATAGAGCGCGCGTAGGTGCCTGAGGAGCATTCAATCTGTATGGTGGCGCAGGGAAACTCCCGCCCTCCCAACTTCTTCAGATACCTATTCCACAGCCGCAGCGTTTCCTCCTGCCGAAAATCGCCATTTACTTTACTAACACTCTCCTCGATATAGGAGAGGAGATCTGCTTCTTCCACCTTATATATCCCTTGCAACCTCACGTCGTAAAGAGTCACCGTGCGGCTGGGAAGGACGAGTGCCCCCAAGGCGTTACTGCGCGCCCATTGAAAGAGCGATTTGCCTTCGACCGTTTTGCTTGAGTAGGGCGGATAGTCCTGGGAGACGCTGCCGCGGAAATCACTCAGCGCTTGTATAATCATTGGTTGTTTGACGCTACTGGGATCTCCCATCTCAATGACGCGGCCGAGTATGTCATAGGTGTCGGTTGAGAAACCGAAGAGCACATCGAGTATGTACTCTTTTGGCATCTCAAGATACTCCTCACGACGATTGTTCGCCGAACCTACGAGGCACAGCATCACCCCCTCGGCCATGGGATCAAGCCGTCCGGCGTAAGAGAGCACTTCGTGCTGAAAATACGCCCGTTCGGTACGCAATCGCTCGAGACGCTCGCGCGGCGTCTCGCCGAGTTTTTTGTATAGGTTCACTACCTGGCCTGCCTTGTGCAACGTTTGATTGGGTGTGTCTGACATTTCTGTTAGAATAGCCGATGCGGCGGCTATGAGCAAAACCAACGAGCCCACACAACAAAAAAAACTTTCAGTCGAGCCCTACAAAGGGGTGCGGGATTTCTACCCCGAGGAGCAAGCTTTCCTCAACTACTTTATTTCGACCTGCCGGGAATTCGTTGAGAGACTGGGCTACGTCGAGTACGGGGCCTCGATTTTAGAGCCGAGCGAGCTGTATAAAGCCAAGGGGTCGCAGAACGAGGAGCTGGTAGCAGAGCAGACGTATACCTTCGAGGATCGCGGCGGACGCGAAGTGACGCTCCGGCCCGAAATGACGCCCACCGTGGCGCGCATGGTCGCCGCGAGGAGGCGCGGGTGGGGCTTTCCTCTTCGACTCTACTCGATACCGAATTTTTTCCGCTATGAGCGCCCGCAGCGCGGTCGCATCCGCGAGTTCTGGCAGCTCAATGTCGACCTTTTCGGCAGCACCTCCTTTTTCGCCGACGCGGAGATGATTGGGATGGCTTACGGGCTTATGACTACGTTCGGCGCCACCGAGAGCGACTTCGTCATTAAAGTCGGGAGCCGCGCGTTTCTTGATGCTCTGGTGAAGGAACTTAAACTCTCCGAGAGCAACGCGAAGCACCTATTCTCGCTGCTCGACCGCCGAGGCAAACTACCGCGCGAAGCATTCGAGGCACATCTCAGGGAACTCAATATCCCGAATGACAGCCTCTTCCCTTCAGAGCCCCCGGCTGAGATAGCGAAGTTGATACGGAAATTCCGCGACGCGGCAGGCATCAAAAACATAGTCTACGACCCTTCCATAGTGCGGGGCTTCGCCTACTACAGCGGCATGGTATTTGAAGTCTTTGATACGAATACCAAAAATAGCCGCGCGCTCATGGGCGGCGGCCGCTATGACAATCTGACCAAGCTCTTTGACGACGAGCCGCTTCCGGGAGTCGGCTTTGCCGTGGGGGATGAGACGATGCGACTCTTTTTGGAGTCGCGCGGGCTTCTTCCCGCCTATCGGCCCCCTGCGCAGGTATATATCGCCATTACGTCGCCCGACGTGGCGTGGGAAGCACAGGAATTTGCTGCAAAGCTGCGCATACAAGGCGTAAACGTAGCCGTTGATTTTGGGGAGAAAAAACTGGGGGATCAGATAAAGGTGGCGAACAAGCACAAGATCCCGTTCGTTATCGTTCTGGGGCCTGAAGAGCTCGCCTTAGGAGAGGTACGCATCAAAGAACTCGCGACTGGGAAGGAGAGCAAACTCTCTAAAGAAGGGCTCGCAGAATTTTTTCTTAATCTTGAACGTACCCCATGAGAATCCTGACCTTCGACATCGAAACCGAGGGCGAATTTCTTCCCAACGGTGATTTTTCAAATTTGGAAATAACCGTCGTGGGACTTCACGACAGCGAAACGAACACGTTCTCCTCCTACCTCAAGAAAGACTTCCCGAAGCTCTGGCCGCTTATCGAGCGCGCCGACCTTTTGGTAGGCTACAACAGCGAGCATTTCGACATTCCTATTCTCAACAAATACTATTCGGGCGACCTCTCGAAAATACAGGGGGTCGATTTGCTGAAGGAGGTAAAGAATGTCATCGGCAGGAGGCTCAAACTCGACAATCTCGCCCAATCGACCCTCGGCAAGAAAAAAAGCGCCGACGGACTTCAGGCGCAAAAGTGGTGGAAAGAGGGGCAGGTTGAGAAAGTGCGCGCTTACTGCCTCAATGATGTGAAAATAACGAAGGAGCTGTATGAGTACGCCAAAGCGCATGGGATACTGAAATACATGGATTTCGACGGGCCGCGCGAGGTAAAGCTCAACACCAGCACCTGGGAGGAAGTGTCGCATGCCCCTGCACTCACCCACACCTTGCCGTTTTAAACACCCTTGTTAAAATGACTTCTATATGAAAACAGAATACATACTCCCCATTACGATAGTAGTCGCCGGCCTTCTCATCGCCGGAGCGGTGTTTTTCCTCGGCAAAACGGGAACGTCAACCACTACCTCCAACGGACAGCCGCAGGCGATAAACTTCGTTCCGTATAACCCCGCCACCGACCACGTCCTAGGCAACCCCAACGCCCCGGTCATTGTCATTGAGTACGCCGACCTTGAATGCCCGTACTGCAAACAATTCCAGGTGACGATGAATCAGGTCATGGACTACTACGGTCAGTCCGGACAAGTGGCGTGGGTGTACCGCCCGTTCCCGCTCGCGCAGATTCACTCCAAAGCGCCTGAAGAAGCGGAGGCCGCGGAGTGCGCGGCCGATCAGGGAGGGAGCGCTGAGTACTTCAAATATATCGACCAAATCTACGCTATAACGCCCTCGGAGAATGGGCTTGATTTAAGCGAGCTGCCGGCCATAGCGCAAGAGCAAGGACTTGATATGACACAGTTCAACCAGTGCCTCTCAAGCGGAAAATATGCGCAAAAAGTACAGGACAGCTACAACGACGCAATAGCCGCGGGTGGTACCGGCACGCCGTTTATTCTCATTACCGTGCAGGGTTCCAAAGATGCCATTCCGCTTGAGGGAGCTCAGCCCTATGACTCCATGCGCGCGGCCATTGATGCAGTCTTGGCAACGCTCCCCGGAGGCTCCACGACGGGCAGTACCACTCTAACCACTGCTCCGGCAACTACCCAGTAGCCTATTCCTTTATCAGGCCCAACCGGTAGATATCGAAAGAATTTTCGCCCTCAAATAAGTCCGAAGGGTTCGGAAGGTAGACGCGCGTTCTAGAGATCTCTTGCGTTGCATCCTTAATAAGCCGGTGAAAAAGCAAAAATTCTTCGCGGCAATCGGCGAAAGTGATGACGTAGCGCCGCATCTGGCTTCTGCCGTCTAGGTTCTTGGTCTTTTTAACTTCATGCACGATAAAACGGCCGACCTTTTTGCCGAACTTCTCCTTCACCGTGTAGTAATTAAACAGTGCTTGGATGACAAAGAGTGTCTTAAAAGCACCCTTGGAACTGAAGGAATCGACAAATTTATGGTCGACGATATCGAGCGCCTTGGGCTCTATTTTGGAGCGCACGACCAGATCGGAAACCGCTTTTAGGGGAAGGGGTAATCCGGGAACCTTAGCGGTCATCTTTACTTCCACACCCACCACGTCATAGCGGGGTGGGTGCGCGAGATAGAAAGACATCATTTGCAGATACTCTCGTTCCATTTTCGCTCGTCTCTTCTTCTTGGCCGCCCGCGACTCTGCTTTGCCGAAATTAATTTCGAAATCCGGCACCGAGCGCAAAGACTGCAAACCCAGCGCGACTGCTCCTTCTTTGTCTATGCCACCGTAAAAATTCTGAAGCGCCACATGACCTGCGCGGCCAACAATGCCCGAGGGACTCGACGGGGTGTCGTATATTTCTTTCACGAAGCGCTTGTACCAAGCCAGGGGGTTGCGCAAGAAGGCCATGAGCGAGGAGTGACTCCAATGGGTAATGGGAAGCTTGTGTTTTGCTCCGCGTGCCATGACCCCAATACTAGCCGAAATTCTTGCATAATTCATGCCGATAGGATAGAAAGAGACCATACAGTCCTACGGGTGAGGTGTGCAATGTGTGGAGTTATCTTCGCTCTTACTATCGTAGCGGTGGTCATATGGGTGCTATATCCTTCCTTCCGGCGTTGGAACGGGGTTGAAGAAACGCGAAAAAGTAATGCGCTCCGAAGACAATTCGGAGAAGAAAGAAGGACACGAAAAACCCCGCACTGAGTGCGGGGTTTTTGCTTAATAACTTCTCAGCTGTTTTGCCTTTTCGTGGGTGCGGATGCGCTCGAGCGCTTTGGCCTCTATCTGGCGAATACGCTCGCGCGTGACGCCAAATTTCTTCCCTACCTCTTCGAGCGTGTGATAAATGCCGTCTTCGAGTCCATGGCGCAGCTTCAAAATCTCACGCTCCTTCGGCGAGAGCTCATCAAGTATCTCGCGCAGCTGATCCCCTAGAATCCTCCGGGATACTTCTTGATCCGGCGAAAGTATCTTGTCGTCTTTTATGAAATCGCCCAACACCGACTTGCCGTCGTCGTCATCGGATCCGACCGGACTCTCAAGTGACACCGTATCCTGATCAATCTTCTCTATCTGATAGACTTTTTCTACATCAATCCCCATCTCAAGCGCCACCTCCTCGGCCAAAGGGTCGCGGCCTAGATCCTGGGAGAGTCGACGGGACACTTGCTTGTATTTAGCTATCGTTTCGACCATGTGCACCGGAATGCGAATGGTGCGGCTCTGATCCGCGAGCGCCCTTGTTATTGCCTGACGTATCCACCAGGTGGCGTAGGTTGAAAATTTATAGCCCTTGGTGTAGTCGAACTTATCCACCGCCTTGAAGAGGCCGAGATTCCCCTCCTGTATGAGATCAAGGAGGGTCAAGTCCGGAGATCGGCCCACGTATTTCTTCGCAATGGAGACCACAAGGCGCAAGTTCGCGCGAGCGAGGAGATTCCTGGCTTCCCCATCACCGTCGACGATACGCTTGGCGAGGTCGCGCTCGTCCTGGGCGTTGAGGAGCGGATATTTCCCTATCTCGCGCAAATACATCTGAATGGAGTCGTACTGGGAATCGGAGCGGGAATAGCCTTTCTCGACCAATTGCTCGTCGTTCATGTCGAGCATGCCGCCGCCCTCAAGCACGTCGATGCCGGCCACCGAGAACTTCTCGTAAAGCTCCTCAAGAAACATGACGTCGCTCTCAATGGTCGGAAAACTTTTGAGAATTTCATCGTACGTGACGAACCCGCGCTGGCGACCGCGGGCGAGCAACACCTCAGCCTTTCGGTTCTGTTCGAGGACCTTTTTTGAGACCTTTACTGGGACGACCACCTTCACAGAGACTTTTTTTGAGCCTTTTTTAGGCGCTAACCGACCGCGACGCTTGGCGGCTGCAGTGCGAAATTTCTTAGCTTTAGACACTGCGCTCGCGCGCCTAAGGGCCCGCCTCGTCCTTTTTTTCTTTTTCACCATCCGAAATATTATAGCACAAAAGCGTTATTTGCGCAGCTCCTCTCCACGGCGGGCGAGTTCGTGAAGAAGTTTGGTGTCTGCGCCCGCGTGTGCGATCGCTTCGCGGTTGAGTATGCGCTCGATATCGTTGAGCATATCGTTTGCAAGTGCGGCCTCCGAGGTTTGCTCTCCCAATTCCGTATCGAACTTAAAGCGGAAGTATTCGCTTTGTGGCGTATACGTTTTTGTTATATCAGAGAGACGTTTCTCTCCGATAAGTTCCTGCAATCGCTTTCCCACGGTAGCATCCTTGCCGAAGTGAAAGAGTAACATCGCTGCTTTTTTATCAAGCGGCGCTACAGCTTCTTGTGTGGAAATGGGAGCCACTTCCTCCTCCAGGGGAGGAGCAGTGGGGTGCTTCAGAACCTCTATGCGTACTGCCGATTCTGGGACTGAGAGCCGCATCGCCACCAGGTGGATAAAATATTCCCGTTCAATAGCGCTCCCCACCGCAGAGATAAGCGGCAACACCTGGAACTCCACCGTTTTCTTATATGCGCGCTCATCGCGTGCGGAAGGCTGGAGCGCATCGAGGAAGAACTCTATTGCCGTTTTTGACGTGCGTATCGCGGCTTTCAGGAGCTCCGGATTTTGTCTTGCCATATCGGCCGGATCCCGCCCGGGCGGAAAGGTGGGTACTTTGACGTCAAAGCCTCCTGAAAGCGCCATAGAGGCGTTTTTAAGCCCTGCACGGAGGCCTGCGGCATCTGAATCAAGCGCCAAGACCAGGCGTTTTGAAAATCTCCCTAAAAGCGAGAGATGTTCGGGAGTGAGTGCCGTTCCTGATAGTGCCACGGCGAAGGGAAGCCCCGATTGATGAGCCATGATGACATCGAACTGTCCTTCAACGAGTAAAATGCAGTCGGCTTTGCGGATACTATTTTTTGCTTTATCGAGGCCATAGAGCACCCGTGATTTTCTAAACAGCAGCGTCTCGGGCGAATTCACATATTTGGAGGGTTCACCTTCGATGCTGCCTGGCGCTTTCTCAAAAAACCGCCCAGAAAACGCTATGACGTCTCCTCCAAGATCAAAGAGGGGGAACATGATGCGCCCGCGAAAACGGTCGTATATTTCAGCGGCTTTTTTCTCGGACTTGATGCCAAAACCTGCCTCTATGACTTCTTCCACTGTAAATCCTTTGAGTTTCAGATGTTCGATGAGTGAATTCCATGTGGCCGGAGCGAAGCCCAGGCGCCAGGTTTTCCGCGTCTCCTCGGTGACACCGCGCACTTTAATGTATGTCTGTACATCTTTTCTTTTTACCAATTCGCCTTCAAAAAACTGCACCGCCGCCTCGCATACTTCTCGCAGACGCTCCTCCTTTTCTTTGCGCTCGGGTGTGGAACTGAAGCCCGAGCGGGGCGTAAGCTTCACTCCTGCCTTGTCGGCCAATTGCTTCAGCGCGGTCGGGAAATCTGTGCCTTCCATTTTCTGTACAAAAGAAAATATATCGCCCTTTTCTCCGCAGCCAAAACAGATGTAGGTGCCGCGCTCGGGCGAAACCATGAACGATGGCGTCCGCTCTTTGTGAAATGGGCACCGGGCAATGTAATTACGCCCGGTTTTTTTCAACTGTACATACTGTCCCACTATGTCGACGATGGAAAGTCGGTCTTTGATTTTCTGTACATCGGAATCTGTGGCCATAGGGGTATAGTATATCACTTGACAGGTAAGCGATTTTGGATGTACGGTTTTAGGCGAATATGAACCTTGGAGGTGACTTATGGGCGAAAGTCCGGAAGTTTCTTTTTTCAGGAGACACCGAGCTGCGTTTATCATGCTCGGATTCATCCTGGTGATCGCCTTCCTATCAATCTTCAATTAGCCACAAAGCCGCGCGATTGATGGCTATCACGGCTCCGTGCGATGACTAGCCCAAAACGCCGCCCCGAAGGGGACGGCGTTTCTTTGCATATAGATACTTCTATTCCCTCGACAGCGCTACACGCTCGCGTCTTTCCGTAACTTCCCCGGCGGCCACGGGTGCATATTTCTCCACAATTTTTGATTTCGGCGAACCTTTGAATCCGGTACCCGCCGGAATAAGGCGGCCGATAATCACGTTTTCTTTCAGCCCCTGCAGATGGTCAACCGCACCGTAAATGGCCGCGCGGATAAGCATGCGGGTGGTGTTCTGGAATGAGGCGGCCGAGAGGAAGGAGGCGCGAGAGAGCGAGACGTCCAAGATGCCCATAATAAGGGGCTCGCCGGTCGCTTTTTCACCGCCGCTGTCGGACACTTTCTCGTTGGTAAGCTCAAGCGCCGCCTCGCCCACGACATCTCCCTGGGAATAGTCGGTCGTGCCGGAGTTCTTTATCTTCATGCGAGAGAACATCTGCCTGACCATTACTTCGACGTGCTTGGTGGAGATATTGGCACCCTGGAGCTCATAAATTTTTACGACTTCGCTCAGAATATAGGCGACGGTTTTCTCCTTGCCGGCGTATTTGAAGAGATCGGAGAGATCCGCTGAGCCGTCGGTTAAGAGCTGGCCCTTCGCAACCTTATCTCCCACCTTAATGAGCGGCACGCGTCGGAAATGCACCGCGTACTCTATAGTGTCTTTTTTGCTCTTGCCTTTGTGTTCGATATCGGGAGCGACGACGATTATTTTCTCCTTCGCTTCCTCCTTCATCTCCACGACTTCGCCGGAAACTTCCGATACGAGCGCGGGATTGCGGGGAGCCCGGCGCTCAAATATTTCCTCGACGCGCGGAAGACCATGCGTCACGTCGCCACCCGCGGAAGCTGCACCGCCGGCGTGCTTGATGTTCATAGTAAGTTGGGTCCCGGGTTCTCCTATCGCTTGCGCAGCGACGGTGCCAACGGCTTCGCCGAGTCCTACCGGTTTCATGGTGCCCAAATCCGTACCATAGCACTTGGAGCAGATACCGCGGGAGGTTTTACAGCCGACCGGCGAGCGAACGTAGACTGATGGGACGCCAAGCTCCTCGATGTGGTGCGCGTCGGCGTTAGTGATAAATTGTCCTTTTTTGTAGTGAATCTTGCCATCCACTTCTATATCAGAAGCCAAATAGCGCCCTTCAATATTTTTTGCAAGGAAGGTGCCGATACCCGAGGCGCTCTCGCGGTAGACCATGAGACCCTCTTTGGTGCCGCACTCCTCTTCGGAGACCACGATGTCTTGCGCGACGTCGAAGAGCCGGCGCGTCAAATACCCCGCCTTGGCAGTTGAAAGCGCGGTTGAGGCCAACCCCGAGCGAGAGCCATGCGTTGTGGTGAAGTAGTCAATGGGAGAGAGCCCCTCTTTCATCGATTTGGTGACGGGGAGCTCAATGGTCTCCCCCGTGGGCGAGGCGATGAGGCCTTTCATACCCACCATTTGCGTCATTTGGGCCAGAGAGCCGCGCGCACCCGAGCGCAGCATGTCGGAGACTGAGCCGTCCTTGGGGAGTGACGCAGGAATGAGCTTCTCGACGTCCGATTTTGCCGCGTGCCACACTTCCAAGTTCATGAGATAGCGTTCTTCCTCCGAGAGGAGCCCCTGCTCCCAATGCTTGGTAATGTCGTCGGATTTCTTCTGCGCCTCGGCAACGATGCCCTCTTTTTCCTTCGGGATGCGAATGTCGTCGAGCGACCACGTGATGCCGGATTGCGTCACATAGCGGAAGCCGAAGTTCTTGATGCGGTCCATGATTTCCGGAATCTTCTCGATGTCATAGCGCAGAATCAGGTCATCGACGAGCTTCGCGAGGCTCTTTTTGTCTATCGGATAGTTAATGTAGGGGTAATCGCTCGGGAAGACGGTGTTGAAGAGGAGCCTTCCGACGGTAGTCTCGAAGAGCTGCCCGCCGAACTGCGCGTACTTCTCCTTTTCCGACGGCAGCACCTTTATTTTCGCCTGAAAGCCCACATGCCCGAAGTCGTAGGCCAAAATGGCGGAGTTCGGGTTCGGAAACGCAAGTCCTTCGCCCTTCATGCCGGCGACTTCCTTGGTCATCCAGTAGGAACCGAGCAAAATATCAAGCAGTTTGGTCGCAACCACGGGCTCGCCGTTGCCGGGTTTAAGGATATTTTTGCGCGCCGCCATGATCTCGCGCGCTTCGGCCTGCGACTCCGGGGAGAGCGGCACATGCACGGCCATCTGATCGCCGTCGAAGTCCGCGTTGAACGCCGGGCACACCAGCGGGTGAAGCTGAATAGCGTTGCCTTCAATGAGGACCGGCTGGAAGGCCTGAATGCCGAGGCGGTGGAGCGTGGGCGCGCGGTTAAGAAGCACGTATTTTTCCTTGATGACATCCTCGAGTATCGCCCAGACCTCCGGCACCCCCTCGTCTATGAGGCGTCCTGCTCCGCGGATGTTGTAGGCGAGTTCTTTCTCGAGGAGTTTGCCGATAACGAACGGGCGGAAGAGTTCAAGCGCCATGTGCTTCGGGAGTCCGCACTGATTAAGCGAGAGCTCAGGCCCAACAACGATGACCGAGCGGCCTGAATAGTCCACACGCTTGCCCAAGAGATTTTGGCGGAACAAACCGTGCTTGCCTTTGAGGTTGTCAGAGAGCGATTTCAGCGGCCGCGTGCGCGCCTGCGTCGTCGCGGAGTAGGCGGCGCCGCCGTGGCGGATAGAGTTGTCTATAAGGGCGTCCACCGCTTCCTGGAGAATGCGCTTTTCGTTGCGCAAAATGACGTCCGGCGCATGAATATCGAGGAGTTTCTTCAATCGATTGTTGCGATTGATGACGCGGCGGTAGAGATCGTTGACGTCAGAGGTCGCATGGCGGCCGCCGTCAAGCGCCACCATAGGGCGCAAGCCCGGCGGAATGACCGGAATGCGCATGAGGAACATCCATTCCGGGCGCACATTAGCGCGAACCATGCCGCGCAAGGTGCTGAGACGCCGTGCAAGTTTTTCGCGCTCGGCGGCGCCGCTTTTTTCAAGCGCGGTTTCCGCTTCGACGACCATTTCCTTAAGACTGAGGCCCTTGCACAGGTCGTAGAGGGCTTCGGCTCCGATGCCGGCTTCAAACATCGCCCCGTATTTTATGGCATAGCGGTGGTAGCGGGGTTCGTCGAGCACGGCGCCAAGTTCAATGGCGTCGATATCGCGCCTGGCCTCCACAAAGAGCTCTTTCATTTTCTCCTTGCTCTTCTCGTCCTGGAGATTCTTCATCTTCTGCTTGTACTCGGCTTCCAATTCCGAAGTAATGCGCTCTTTTTCGTTTTTATGAACCGTAGTGACAATATAACCAGCGAAATATACTACCTTCTCGAGGTCTCCGGCGGGAATGCCGAGCACACTTGAAAGCCTTGAAGGAATGGCTCGCAGGAACCACACGTGCGCGACCGGAACAGCCAAGTCGACATGGCCCATGCGCTCGCGGCGGACAATGGCGCGCGTGATTTCAACGCCGCACTTCTCGCAGATAATACCTTTGTAGCGGATGCCGCGGTATTTGCCGCAGTAGCACTCGTAGTCGCGCTCCGGACCGAATATTTTTTCATCAAACAGGGAGTTTTTCTCCGGCCGCTGGGTGCGGTAATTGATAGTTTCAGGCTTGGTGACTTCTCCATGGGACCACTCCAGGATTTTCTCCGGTGAGGCCGGGCGGATGCGCACCGCATCGAAGTCGCTTGCTTCCGCTCCCGGGGTCTTGCGGGAGTTGATGACCGCGCTGCCGCCGCGCATGAGTTCAACGTCGAGGGCAAGACCGCGCAGCGTATGAAGGAGCACATTGAAAGACGCGGGCGCGTAGTGATGCGCTATCCGCTCGCCGCGCACAATGGCGTCAAAGGCCGCCGAGCGGCCAGTGATGTCGTCCGATTTGACCGTGAGCATCTCGCGCAAGGTGTAGGCCGCGCCGTAACCGAGGAGCGCCCACACTTCCATCTCTCCGAAGCGTTGTCCCCCTCCCTGCGCTTTGCCGCCCAAGGGCTGCTGCGTAATCAACGAATAGGGGCCTATCGAACGCATGTGAATTTTATCCTCCACCATGTGATGGAGCTTCAGGATATACATGTAGCCGACTGCGATGTCCTGCTCGAATTTCTCTCCCGTGCGACCGTCATAGAGCGGCATTTTGCCACTTTCGTTGAAGCCGGCGGCTTTGAGTTCCGAGCGGATTTCCTGTTCAGTCGCGCCCGCAAACGGCGGACAAATAGCCTGGTAGTCCAGGGTATTGGCGGCCAATCCCAAGTGAAGCTCGAGAATTTGCCCGAGGTTCATGCGCGACGGCACCCCGAGCGGGGTCAGAATGACATCTACCGGGCGGCCATCTTCCATGTAAGGCATATCCTCCTCCGGGAGGATGCGTGAGATAACGCCTTTGTTGCCGTGACGGCCTGCGAGTTTGTCCCCGACCGAGACCGTGCGCAACTGGGCAATTTCTATGTGTATACGCTTGATAATGCCACTTTCGAGCTGGTGTCCCTCTTCGCGGGAGAATACTTTCACTCCTACAATGCGACCCTTCTTGCCGTTTTCCATGCGCAGAGAGGAGTCTTTAACGTCCCTAGCCTTGTCGCCGAATATAGAGCGCAGAAGACGCTCCTCCGGCGTGAGCTGCGTTTCTCCTTTGGGAGTGATTTTCCCGACCAAAATATCGCCCGGGCGCACTTCAGAGCCCACGCGAACGACGCCATCTTCATCGAGATTACGCAGCTTCGCTTCCGAGACGTTCGGGATGTCGTGAGTTGTTTCCTCAGGCCCCAATTTAGTGTCGCGAACGTTGCAGACGAACTCTTCAATATGGATTGAGGAGAATTTGGAATCTTTGACGAGGCGCTGAGAAATGATGATGGCGTCCTCGTAGTTTGAACCCGACCAGCACATGAACGCCACGAGCACGTTTTGCCCGAGTGCCAATTGCCCTTGGTCGGAGGAAGAAGTTTCCGCGAGGAGTCCTCCTTTTTTTATCATCTGACCCACGCTCACGGCCGGGCGCTGATGGAGCGCGGTAAAACCGTTGGTGCGCACGAAGTTAACCAGCGGATATTCGATTTCTTTTCCTTTGTCATTCTTAACTGCAATATGTTTACCGTCGGCAGCTACGACCACTCCCGCTTCCTTGGCGTATAAAAGACGGCCCGTATCTTTGGCGGCCGTCTTCTCCATGCCAGTCGCAACGAGCGGCGCCTCAGGGAGAATGCAGGGGGTCGCCTGCTTTTGCATGTTGGAACCCATGAGCGCGCGGTTCGCGTCGTCGTGATCGAGAAAAGGAATCATCGAGGTGGCTATGGAGAAGGCCTGCCCGGGGGCCACGTCGATATAGTTGATCTCATTTTTTGGAACGAGTACCGGAGCGCCCTCGAGACGAGCCTCTACCATGTCCTCCAATATTTTGCCCTCGGTGTCGGTTTTGGTTGCGCCGTGGGCTATCTTCTGCTTTTCCTCTTCGGCCGCGTTGAGATAAGCAATCGTGCTCGTGACCTTCCCCTTCTCCACTTTGGCATACGGGGTTTCAATCATGCCGAACTCGTTGAGGCGCGCGTATTGGGAGAGACGTAAAATAAGGCCGATGTTGGGGCCTTCAGGGGTATGAATGGGGCAGAGCCTCCCGTAGTGGGATGGGTGGACGTCGCGCACCTCAAACCCAGCGCGTTCGCGCGTGAGGCCACCAGGGCCGAGTGCGGAGAGCGTGCGCAGATGTTCTAGCTCCTCCAAAGCATTGGTTTGCTGCATGAACTGGGAGAGCTGATTGGTGGTAAAAAATTCCTTGATGCGGGCTTGGAGCGGCCGCGGGTTGACGAATTGGACCGGCATCGTGGCGTCGGCATCAATGGTCGACATGCGGTCCTGTATATTGCGCTTCATGTGTGTCAACCCCACCCTGAGGCGCTGCTGGAGCATTTCGCCGACGTAGCGCACGCGGCGACTGCCAAGGTGGTCAATGTTGTCCTCCATGGCGTCAGGATCGTTTTCAAGCTCCAACACGTGAGTGAATACCGTCACTAGGTCGTCGAGACTGAGGGTCTTCCGGCCAAGCTCTTTCTCATCGAGCGATTTGTTGAAACGCTGGTTGAAACGGTAGCGTCCCACGCGGGAGAGATCGTAGCGTTCCTCGCTGAAAATGGAGTTGATGTATTCGCGGGCATTTTGTGCGGTCGCCAAATCGCCGTCGCGTAGGCGCTTGTGTACTTCTATATAGGCCTCCTCGACGGTCTTCGCCGGATCTTTCTCTAGAGCCGACTCTATCCATCGTTTGCCGTAAGATGTCGAGGAGAACAGAGACTTCAAATCGCTGTCGTAGGCGGCACCCATAATGCGCAGGAGGGACGTCGCGGGGAATTTGCGTTTGCGGTCGATGCGCACGGAGAGTTCGCCGTCGGAGCCCGCTTCAATCTCTATCCACGCACCACGCGCGGGAATGATTTTGGCCCCGAAATGGCGCTTGCTCTTGACTTCGTCAGCGGTGAAAAATACCCCGTAGGAGCGGGCAAGCTGAGGCACAATAACACGCTCGACCCCGTTGATGATAAAGGTGCCGTGCTCAGTCATGAGCGGAAAATCGGCGAGGAATATTTCCTGTTCTTTCTCGGTCCCGGCGGTTTTGTTCTTGAGTCTTACGATAGCACGCAGGGGGATATCAAGCGACATCTTTTGCGCTTTGGCGTAGTGCTCATCGTACTTCGGCTCACCAAGTTCGATTTTGACGAATTCCAAATCAAACTTTTTGCCCGAATAGTCCTTGATGGGCGTGAACTCCTTGAAGGTATCCTTAATACCCTCCTTGAGAATCCATTCGTAGGAGGTTACCTGCGCTTCGACGAGATTGGGCGTCTCGACGAGCGGCGTGCGGAATCGGCTGAAGGACTTTTGTTCGCGCATAGGGGTTGTATGCTAGAAACTTAATAATGCGAACAGTGCTTTAAAAAATACAATGAACCGCACTGGTGCCAAAACACGAAAAGAGCGGGCGCGTAAAACGCTCCCCTGCTTAGTTTCTACCCAAGTTCAGATGGCACGCATTGCCACTATTTAATTGTTGAAACGCAAGCCCTCACAACTCATCCTGCCTCAAGGTCTCCCCGAAGGCGCCCCGCCTTTTGTTTCGCTCTCCAGTATACGAATTCTCAAGGGTCTGTCAAGCGCCTATACACAGATATAAAAGGCTGCCGGGCAATCCCAGCGGCTACAAAAACCTAAGAGAATAAAGGGGGATCAGGCAGTTCGAAGTTCCACGATCCCTGCTGGTAGAACGGCAACTACCGTATGTCGTGGGTATTGAAAACGTACCGCCGCCACTCCGTCGGCAATGTGCCGCACTTCGCCTTTCTTCCTAGAGTGGACGACAAAGCCTGCGAGTCTATCGTGATGCCATGGTTTGACATAGCCTTTCGCTCGGTATGTTTCTTTCACGATGCAATCGCTCACGTGACCCTCCCGTTGTTTAATAGTATGGTACGAAAAACTCTCCAGAGGCGATACCTCACAGGAGGGTGTGAGTCAAATACAATTATGCACCTGGTCTACTCCTTCGCCTTTGCTTCCAGCTATTTATGTGTTCCCGATGGCCGGAGAGAAGAATCTTGGGCACCCGATACTTCTTATCTTTATATGTAAGTATCTCGGGGCGGGTGTAAACTTCGTAGCTCGCTATCCTCCCTTCCTCAAGCGACTCGAATCTGCCAAGCACTCCTTTTATCTGCCGCGCCGTTGCGTCAATGATAGCCAGGGCCGGCACTTCGCCACCGGTTAAAATGTAGGGGCCGATCGAGATTTCTTCTGCCTTTAGAATTTTTTTGGCGCGCGAGTCGAGTCCCTCGTAGCGGCCGCAAATGATAACGAGGTTTTTTTCCTTGCTGAGTCTTTTCGCGTACGCGTTGGTGAAGCGCTTGCCGCCCGCGGCGGTGATAAGGACTCTCATTTTTTTTCCCTTTCGTATCTTTTCCACTGCTTTGATAACCGGCTCAGCTTGAAGCACCATACCGGGGCCCCCGCCGTAGGGCCGCTCGTCGGCCTTTCCCCATTTGTTGCTCACAAAATCACGTAACTGGTAGGTTTTCACCAAAAGTTTCTTCTCCTTTTGTGCCCGCCCCAAAATGGAGATGCTGGTATATGCATCGATAACCTCCGGAAAAAGGCTTATGACGTAGAATTTCATCTTGCTGTTGTAGCCTATTTACACTCGTGCCGCAATTGCATTCGGCACTCGACGCAAATCGCCGTTAAGCAGTATCGGTTTCATTCCCATTACTTCCTGCTTGTAAGAGAGCTCCGAGGAGACGGGATTGAGGAGGTAAATGGGTTTTTTGAGATAAAACGCGAGGCCCATTTCTATCAGCGTGTTGCCGCCGATGTAGCCGAGCACACCGCGCTTCTCGGAATTGACTACGAGAATGGCATCGGACCACTCCACCTTGCCTAAATGATCGTTGATAGCGGCCCCTTTGAAATCCCAAAGTTTGTCGCCTTCCACGAAGCTATCGATGCCGCCGTGCTCCTCTATATAGGTACTGAAGGCGAGCGTCCGACCGCCGCCGAACTCCCTCGGTAATTCATTATCAAGAAACGGTACGCGCACATCATGGCCCCGGGTCTCCAGAAGGCGTCGCGCTTCCTGCATGTCTTTATAAAACACCATGCTGCCGCAAATAGTCAGCTTCATAGAATTCTTTTCTCTCGATACCACTCAAGCATAATCGGCTCAAATCCAGGCGGCGGCAAATTATTTATTTCCTCCTTCGTATACCAACCGGCCTGCTTCGTTTCCTCCTCGCTTCGCTTCATATCCCCCTGCGCCTCTATCCGATAGACTCTCCAGTAGTGCCACGTGCCACCCCCGCGGCTGCAGGGATTTTCGACGCGACCTTCAGCGATGAGCTCTATCTTTTTTGCCTTAAGACCAACTTCTTCTTGTAATTCCCTTGCGGCCGCGTGGTCATAAGCTTCACCTTCATCCACGTGGCCTGCAGGAAAAGCATAAGTAAGAGGAAATATCTTCCGTTCTATGAGCAGCATCTTGCCACCCCGTTCAACGATCAGACCAACGCTTGTGTGGTTACATACCGCCATGCAAAAATCCGCGCCCTAACTGTAGCGCGGATTTTGCCAACTGTCAGTGTCAAAACTTTGAGAGATCCTCCATTGCCTCGTCGACGGACTTCATCGACGGAGAGACGGGTGCCTCATGCGTGCCGTCCCATCCTTGTGCCGCGGTGCCGCCGCCGTCGCTCATACTCTGCGAGCGCATGCCGCCCACCGGTTCGTTTATCTTCAAATTCACGCGCGCGTTGTGCTTCATGCCCACCACGCGCAGAAGCGTACGAATGGCTTTCGCAGTATTGCCCGAGCGGCCGATGACCTTACCCATGTCATCTGCATTGAGATCAAGCGTCAATAACACGCCCATCTCGTCTACCGTACGGCCGATTTTCACGTCTTCCGTATGCTCGACCAGACCCTTCACGACGAATTCCAAAAATTCCTGATCTCTTTCTGCCATTGCTGTATATTAATTTGTTAAAAACACTCCCTTTATCTTATGCAGTCTCCTCCTCCTGTGCAACTTCGTTACTCACAGCCTCCTCGGTCAAAGCCTCGGCGGCTTCTACTTCTTCTCTCTTATCCCCAGCTGGGGCCACCGTAAAGGTCGACAGGACGTTTATTTTCTTGCCTTCTATAATCTTATTGGAGATAAGGAGGTTATGGACAGTGTCGGAGGTCTTCGCCCCATGCGCCATCCAGTGCTTGATGCGATCGCCTTTAAGCTCCACGCGGTCGGTGCGCGCATCGTAGGAGCCGAGCAGTTCCAGATAATTGCCGGTTTTAGGTTTGCGCTTGGAGTCGGTGACGATAACCCGGTAGGAAGGATCATTTTTGCGGCCGATACGAGTGAGTCTGATAGTAAGCATGTTTTAAAAATACCCCTCTCTGAGGGATAGGGGTACTGTAGCAAATGCTGGCCTAAAGTCAATAAATGCCGTAATATAAGCACATAACGGGTAAGAAACACATCTCAGGCATCGTACAGGTAACCCGCAAAGGCACGGGGTACGTGCCCTACTCGGAAACGAGCGGCAAGGAGCATGAAGACATCGAAATAAGCAATGAGCATCTGCGGGGGGCACTTAACGGGGATACCGTTGAGGTAGAACTGAAAGAGCTTTTCCCCCGCCCCAAGGGAGCCGTTATCAAGATTACCGCCAGGGCGAAGGAGGATTTTGTGGCAACGCTTAAAAGGAACAAGGGCGGCTTGGTAGCCATGCCGGACGACGTCAAATTTTACCGACCTCTGGTGCTGCCGGGCGAGGACAGATACGCCGAGGGGGAGAAAGTGCTGGTGCACTTGGAATCCTTTGATGGCAGCACGGATCCCGTGGGCACGGTCGTCGAACACCTGGGCAAAGCGGGCGAACACCGGGTGGAGATGAACGCCATTGTACTTGCACACGGCTTCCGCACAGCGTTTCCAGAAGCCGCAGCGAAGGAAGCGCAAGGAATAGAAAAAAACCATGCAGCCGCCATCGCGAAGGAAGCGCTGAGTCGCACGGACTTCCGCGACACACCCACTATGACCATTGACCCCATTGATGCGAAAGATTTCGACGACGCGCTCTCAGTGGTCGAGCTTCCTAATGGCGATATAGAGGTGGGTGTGCACATCGCGGATGCGACCTTTTTTGTCCGCGAAGGCACGGCGATAGACGCGGAAATGCAGCGGCGCGGCACCTCCGTGTATCTCGTCGACGCGACCATCCCAATGCTGCCCATGGAGCTCAGCGGCAACGTCTGCAGCCTGCGCCCAGAGGAAGACCGGCTGGCGTTCTCCGCCGTCTTTGTCATGAGCAAGAGCGGCGATGTACGTTCGCGGAAATTCGAGAAGTCAATTATCCGCTCGAATAAACGCTTCACCTATGAAGAAGCCCAGCAGGTACTCAACACCCAGAAAGGCCCTTTGCTTAGAGAATTGAACCTGCTGCGCTCGCTTGCCCGCATCTTGCGCGAACGGCGCGAAAAAGAAGGAGCCATAGATTTCGGCGACAACGAGGTGAAATTCACGCTGGACAAGGACGGTAAGGTGCTCTCGGTCGTGCGCAAGGAGCGGATTGAGACGAATCTCCTCATTGAAGAATTCATGTTGCTCGCCAACAAAGAAGTGGCTGCGTATATCGCGGACCTCGCCGCGAAGCTCCCGGAGAAAAATTATGTGTTTCTCTACCGCATCCACGACGAGCCGAAGGCCGACCGCATTGAGGAGCTCGCCACGTTCGTGCGGGCGGTCGGCTACGATTTTGCCCATAAAAAGAAGCGGCCTTCCGCGCGGGACATCCGACACCTGCTCGAGCAGATACGGGGCAAGCCCGAGGAGCATCTCATCCGCACTGCGACCCTGCGTTCCATGGCGAAGGCTATTTATTCAACCAAAAACATCGGCCACTTCGGCCTGGCTTTTCGGTACTATACGCATTTCACCTCCCCGATACGCCGCTACCCGGATATGCTCGTACATCGCATCCTGGCGAGCCATCTCTACCATAAACCGCTGACCCGCAAAGAGTACGGGAATCTGGAGACCCTATGTCTCGCTGCTTCAATGCGCGAGGCGGAAGCGGTCGATGCCGAGCGCGACTCAATACGCTACAAGCAAGTCGAGTACCTAAGCGGCAAGATCGGGCAGACATTTGAGGGGGTTATCTCCGGCGTCACCGACTGGGGTCTATATGTGGAGGAGAAAATAACCGCCGCCGAAGGGTTGGTGCGAGTACGCACGATAGGCACTGATTTTTATAACTATTCGCAAAAAGAGTATGCACTTATAGGTCAACGTACCAAAAAGAAATTCACCCTTGGCGATAGGGTGAAAGTAAAACTGGTCGCGTCCGATATGGCCGCGAGAACTCTGGATTTTGAACTAGCTTAGCGACAGGAGAGGCAGCGGCAGGCATCTCCGTGGCCTAGCACATAACTGTCAAACTGACGCGGAGGATCTTTTGCTTCTGGTTTGCACGCACCGTTTGCCAAACGACCGTGAAGCTCCACCAGCCGTGGATTACGTTTCAGATGGTCATCTTCTTGCTCATTCATGAGCTCCTCCCTTGTGAAGTCTAACGCCCTACATCCTTAGCCACTAAATCACCTTTCATATCTGCATCCAAGCACAAGGAGGTGGATATAATATTCTCCAAAAAACTACTTCGCCACCGCCAGTGCCTCTTCAAACTGTACCGTTAGGAGCTTGGAGACGCCGTCGCTGCCCATGGTGACGCCGTAGAGAATGCCGGCGTGGCTCATAGTCTCGCGGTTATGGGTTATTAAAATGAGCTGGGATTTGCGCGAGAGGTTCTCTACCATGTCGCCATAGCGGCGCGAGTTTGCCTCATCGAGTGCCGCGTCGGTCTCGTCCAAAATAAGGAAGGGAGGCGGATTGACCTGCGACATCGCGAAGATGAGCGCAATGGAGGTGAGTGCCCGCTCCCCTCCTGAGAGCATGTGGAGCCCCTTGATCCGCTTGTGCGGCAAAGACACGGTGATGTCTATCCCCTCTTCAACTTCGATATCCTCCGGTTCTTCCCCTTCTTCATCCAAAATCTCGAAGCTGGCGCGGCGCAGTTTTTTCTCTTTCACCAAGGAAAGCGAGACGGTGCCGCCGCCGAACATAAGTCTAAAAAATTCCTCAAATGCTTCATTTATTTTCTTAATACCGTTTGCAAATCGAGTCTCTAAGGTCGCGGTGAGATCTTCCACCAGTTCACGTAATTTTTTCGCCGAGCTATCAAGATCGATAAGTTCCCGGCTCAGGAATTGATCGCGCTCGCTCGTCTCGGCGTATTCCTTCAACACCTCGTCTTGATTGCCCCCACCGCTCTCCTCGAGCCTAATTTTCATCCGCTCAAGTTTGCGCCGTCGCTCATCCTGAAACCCCCGCGCTTCGCCTGAAGCGGATGCTAACAATGGATACTCCTCGTAAGCGAGCGCCTGCTCGCCGGTGAGCGCCACTGCCTCAGCAACTTCACGATTGAAATTCTCCTTCTCACGGACGAGTATCTCCTCCTGAGCCCGGAGTGACGCGAGCGCGATTTCAAGCTCCCCACGTCTCGCCATGGCCTGAAAGAGCTCCCGCTCGGCCTCCCTTGAGGCGTCCTTTTCGCTTTCTATCTTTTTGCGCAACGCTTCGACTGCTTTCCCCACCCGGGCTTCCTCCGCGCTGAGTTCATGCAATTCTCCTTCAAGCTTTGTTTTTTTAAGCGCCAGGTTTTCCTTCTCTTTAAGCTCCCCCGAGTGCTGACTTAGCATCCGGCGCATAAACTCTTGTGTCAATACCACGAGTGCGTTGAGCTTCGCTTTGAGCGGCTGACCGTCAAGGAGTAGCGCCGCGTGAAGTTCCTCCTCGACCCGCTCGGCGAAGGTACGGGCATGCGAAGCTGGTACTGTCTCCTCCGCATGGGAAATTTTCTCGTGTGCGGCAAGTTCCCCCTCGATGCGGCCGAGTTCGCGCGACGCGACATCCCGGTGTTCGCGACATCCTCTTCCCCGCGCTTCAAGCTGCATGAGCTCTTGAGTGCCGCGATCTTTGCCATGGGTACGCTCAAGTTCCTCGCGCAAATGTGCGATGGAAGCTTCGAGGCGTTTATGCTCGCGCTTCGGTTCCTCGCCTTGCGAGCGCAGGGTCTCCCCCGTGCGAGCAATGTACACACTCTCGTATTTGAGATACTCACGATACTTAGTAGCAAGCTCGTCGCGCAATTTGTGTGATTCCTCTATTTTCTTCACCTGCGTATGAAGGAACTTCAGATGCGGTGCGAGTTCGCGGCGAAGACTCTCCACTTTGGCGGTGTTCTCCGCGGTCTTCTCCAATTTCCGCTCGGCCTCTTCCCGCTTATACAAAAAGGCAGTGAGACCCAGCGCATCCTCTATCATTTCTCGGCGTTCTTTGATCGAAGCTGTGAGTACCCGATCGGCTTCGCCTTGGGAAATGATGTGATGCCCCGAAGCGCCGATATTAGCTTGGGCCAAGAGCTCCGCGATGTCGCGCAGACGCACGGAGGAGCCATTGAGAAGATAGTCATTGATGCCGTCGCGGTGGACCACCCGCTCGAGCGCCACTTCGTCAAAATCAAGATTGAGGGCGCGGTCGGTATTATCGAAGATAAGCTTCACAGAGGCGCGGCCGGCCCGCGGCACTGAGGAAGAACCGTTCCATATGAGGTCCTCGCCGCGCTTGCCACGCATCGATTTCATCGACTGCTCGCCCAGCACAAAGCGGAACGACTCGGCAATATTGCTCTTCCCGGAGCCATTGGGGCCCACAACTGAAGTAATGGCCGAGTTAAACGTAAGACTTGTTTTTTTGGCAAACGATTTGAAGCCTGACAGCTCTATACTTTTTAGCCGCATCGACTGTATTGTAGCAAATAAACCACTCCGGACTGAAAGTCCGGAGTATTCTTTTGTGGTCGTTGGGGTCTGCTGGTTCGGATGGAATCCGAACCTCTCTACTGGTCCAGCATGATGAACGTACGGTCTTCGTCTTGTTCCCGCTTGCCCTGTTCGGCGATGTAGTCCCTGACGGTCTTCTCCGTGACACTGCCGGAGGTTGAAACGAAGTAGCCTATCTGCCAGAAGTGCTGTCCCCAGAATGTTTTTCTGAGCTGGGGGAACTCCAACTGCAGTTTGCGGGAGCTTTCCCCTTTGAGATGTTGGACGATGCGTGACACGGCTATGTACGGTGGTATTTCGAGCATGAGATGCACATGGTCGGCTCCGATGGCTCCTTTGAGTATGGTGACCTTCTCCCCGCTGAGGATCTGGCGGATGATCTCGCGCAGTCGGTATCCAATATCGCCTTGCAGTACCTTCTTGCGGTACTTGGTGATCCAGACGATGTGGTAGAGGCAGGAGTAGGTGGTGTGCGAGGTATGGCGATATTGGCCGCCCATATGCATCTCATCATACTAAAGTCTCGGACTAAAGTCCGGAGTTTTCCTCTCTAAGAAGAAAAAACACGGCATCGCGAAGTGATGCCGTGTCAGGCTTATCCGGCGGGATCCAACCCGCCGCCGCAGCCACGCGGGTCAAAGATGACAATGTCACCAAGTTTTATTTTGGTGCCATCGAAGACCGTCAAATGATAATACTCGAAGTGACCTTCTCTACCCACATAACGGATGGTGATCTCCGTCTTAAGGGGCAGAAAAGGGCCTGCCCCACTTTGTGAAGTGTCGTACATCTGAATATCCGCTGCCTCGATCTGTCCTTTAATCGGCATAGGAGCGGTAGGTTGTGCGCACAACGCTGCAACCACTAGCAGAAATTTTGACATGGGAGAACTCCCTGTGCTTGCCATGTTTATTGTACAAAAAGGAGCAGCCTTTACCAGTCGTTTTTTTTGTAAGCCTACCAAAAAGAAAAAGGTCGTAGCGCCTCCAATGTGCTACAACCTTTTGTTCAGGCTTTGCCCGAAGTCTCAAACAATGCTGAATCCATTGCCTCACGGGCGGATTTGCCCGCCCAGATTACGAATTGAAAGGCCGGATAGCAGTGCTCGCAGGTATCGAGCGCGGTGCTGAGTATCGTCTCGCATTGTCGATCTGTCGGGATAACACCGCCCGCCAAGACAAGGGCGTGACGGAACATCACTGCACCATCTTGTGTCCAGACATCGAAATGTCCGATCCATAATTGCTCGTTGATGAGCGGGATGAGCTGTCGCGTCTCCGAAAGTCGCGTCTCCGGCACTTTCATCTCAAACGCGCACGCAAAGTGCAGCGCCTCGATATCACTCATCCACGTCACTGACACTTGATAATTGAGCAGCCGACCGGTGACGAGAAAGCCAACCTCGTCCTCGCTCGTACGCTCATATGGCCAGTCGTTGTGGACCGCCATGCGCTCGACAACGTCCAGGGGGTGTTTCTGCTTCCCGGAACCAAACTCGATCGAACTCATTGAGCCGCTCCCTCTCTGTGACCACTGGGGTCGGTTCAAGTTTCTTATTCCGTGAAGACTATACCGCTACCACCCCTTTTGCTCAAGTGCGGCTCGTGCAGCCTCCTGCTCGGCTTCCTGTTTTGCCTTGCCTTCGCCCTGCCCCGCTAAGAAGTCTTTAATATAGACGCCGACGACAAATTGCTTATCGTGGTCGGGACCGCTCTCTTTAATGACGGAATAATAAGGGGTCACGCCTTCGATCTCCTGTACTCTCTCCTGGAGTGCCGATTTCGCATCCTGCCAGAGGCGCTTTTTGACTATCTCGTCGATTTTTGGAAACAGGTGTGTGGAGATAAACTGCCGAGCGACGTCATATCCTTGATCAAGATAGATGGCGCCGACCAGCGCTTCAAAGGCATTGGCCAAGAGCACGCCGCGCGCTCGACCGGTATCCTTGGCTTCACCACGGCTCAGCAGCAGATAATCGTTCATCCCGAGCTCGGTTGCGACCTCTTCGCACGTGATGGCATTCACCAGCGCCGCGCGGTAGGCAGTCAAATCCCCTTCCGATTTGTTGGGAAATTTTTCATACAGAAAATGAGTTGCAATAAGTTCCAGAACCGCATCGCCCAAAAACTCCAGTCGTTCATTGTGGCCCTGTAATTCGCCACGGTGTTCGTTGAGATAGGAGCGGTGGGTGAACGCTTGGCGAAGGAGATTGGTATTGTTGAATGAAATGCCGAGTTCTTCTTCAAATGTTTTGAAATCTTTCATGTGTTATTTCTGCTTCGTTAATTTCTGCATAGCCCGGGTGACTATGGGAAGTACATCTTCGTAAAAATTAAGATCCAAGGCATCTTGCATGCGGAACCATCGCGCATCGTCGAGGCCACCGGTTTGCTTGAGCTTAATGTCGGTGTATGGCGACTCGGCCAAAAAATAGGACACCTGTTTGCGCTTCTTACCGACGACGGGGTCGGAGGCGATGTATTCATTCTCGCCTATGCTTTCCTTCAGCGTGATGTCGAGATTCATTTCTTCCTTTATTTCGCGAACCGTTCCCTCTTCGACCGTCTCTTTGGCAAACTCTTTTTTGTCCCCTATTTTCCCCTTCGAGAGCGTCCAGTGTCCGAAAATGTCATGTACGAAGGCGAGATATACTTCGCCGCCGACTTTTGCATACACCACGGCACCGCCGAGCTTCTCCACGGGCATTTGCTCGTACGGAACATCTTTTTTCTTTTTTGAAACTTCGTCCTTACCGGGTTCACCGAGCTCCTTGTAGACGGCACCCAAGACGCCGTTGACAAAGCGGCCGCTGTTCTCGCCTCCGAAACTTTTCGCGAGCTCTATGGCCTCGTTAATAGCGACTTTAGCCGGCACCTTGTCGCGGTCGGCAAACAGCAACTCATAGAGCCCGAGCCGCAGCACGTTGCGATCAACCGGAGCAATCCGTGAGAGCGGCCATTCGGGCGCCGCTTTTTCTATCACCAAATCTAAATCGCTTTTGCGCGAGAGAACTCCTTTGCAGAGTTCCTGCATGAACGGCAGATCGCCCGCCGAGGGCGCAAATTCCCCCGCGTTGCGCTCAAGTGCATCCATCGCCACACCAGTGCTGGTATTGCGAAAGTCCCACTCGAAGAGCGTCTGCAAGACGACTGATCGTGAAAGGTGCCTGTTTGCCATTTTCAAAGAAAGAACTGCTGCCCCGAACTGTACCAAAAAGAACTCTTTATTCTAAGCCTTACCGGCTTTCGCGGCGCGCTTCTCGCGTCTCTGCGCCCGAGCGGCTGCCTTGCTTGCCAAGTCAACCGCTACCCGCCCATTATACCTCCCGCACACAGGGCACGCACGGTGGGATACGCGCATAGTGCCGCATTCGCATTTCATGAGCGACTGGGCCTTTAGCGCGTGATGAGAACGGCGGCTAGCCGTCTGCGAGCGGTTATGTCTCATCCTGACAACCATGTCAGACACTGTAGCAAATAAGGGTTACAAAGACAAACCCCCGCCGTGTATGAGCAGGCGGGGGTTACGTTGACCGAGAGCTTAAGCTACCCGGGTTATTTCTTTGGGAGAGAAATCTTTGCATGATTCCGGGGTGCTTGGGACTTTTCGAGCTGTTCCCATGCACATAACCTCTCGTGGAGTTTTCCCCCTTGACGGAAAGATGAGATCCTCTCCGCCGTTCTCACAAACGCAACAGGGACACGTTGCATGTCCGACTTGGTTGGCCGTAGAACTGTTGCAACCCATTCTTTTCTCCCTAGTATAGTGTGAACAGTGTGAACTTTGAATGCACTCGACAGAACGAAAACTAACTGTTCATTCTACTCCCTTTCCACTCATTGGTCAATCCGGCTTGTACTCCAACTTTTTCGGTGGATATCACATAATCCATACTTCTCTATCGCTGCATAATGGGCACGGGTCGGATAGCCTTTGTGATGTTCAAAGCCGTACAGAGGATATTTCTCAGCGGCGAGGAGCATAAGCCTATCTCGTTCGACTTTAGCCGCGATGGAAGCCAGCGAGATGACCGGCACTAACTCGTCGCCTTTGATTATCGTCTGCTGTTGAAATTGCGGCGGGGCGTGGAGGAGGCCATCGAGCAGAATTTCTATGGTAGGGGTTTCGTCCTCGATTAATGAAACCAGTTTTCGTACACCTCTATATATGGAGCGATGAACCGCCTTGGTGATACCAACTTTGTCTATCATTGCCGCAGAAGAAAATTCAACCGTGTAGCGCACGACGCCGTTGTCTTGAAAGACATTTAGCTGCTCATAGAGAGATTCGCGCAGTTGCGGAGTAACTTTTTTGGAGTCGTTTACTCCCTTAAAATATCTGCGTATCGGCAGTCCCTGCCGAATCATCACCACACCCACGGCCACGGGACCCGCCAAGGGCGCACGTCCCGCTTCGTCAACGCCGATAATAACCCTCCTCATCTACGCCATTATATCAAGGTTGGCTCAAGCTCCTTCTGCGGGAGTATACTGCTCAGTGTATGGCCGCGAAGTTTACTCACCTCCACGTTCACTCGCACTATTCGCTGCTGAAGGCGCTTCCCAAAATACCCGATTTGGTGAAGAAGGCGCAGGAAGTTGGTTTAGACACGCTGGCGCTGACCGACATCGACAATCTCTACGGCGCCATCGAGTTTTATAAAGAATGTAAAGCCGCAGGGATAAAACCCATTATTGGTGTCGATGCGAGTATTGAGGGCGGCCGACTGCTACTCTTGGCCGAAAATGAAATGGGATACAAGAATCTGCTCGCGCTCGTAACGGAATCCCATTTAGCAGAGAAGCCCAATATAATCATGACACGCGAAATGCTCAATGCGCATGTCGCGGGGCTTATTGCCGTCGTTCCTAACAACTATCGTGGAAAAATGGACGAGTACGCAAAGCTATTCGGCAAAGGACATTTCTATACTAACGCGGCGCTGCGAGAAATTTTCTATCTTAAACCTGACGATAGGCGCGCCTGGGAGACGCTGCGCGCGATAGAAAACCGCGGAATCCAGGATAGCAACAACCTCGATTCGGAAGAGGAAGTATATTTCTTTCCTGCCGAGGCCCAGATGGAAGAATACTTCACTAGCAATCCCGAGGCACTTCAAGAGACCCTTGAGATAGCTTCGAGGTGTAATCTCGAAATACCTCTGGGCACCTGGGTATTTCCCGATCTTGCACTTCCCAAAGGAGTGACACCAAATGAAGAGCTGCGCCGACTGATAGAAGAAGGGCTCACGCGAAAAAAAATGAGCGGAGAGGCCGTGCGAGAGCGCATCGAGTATGAATTCGGCATTATCACATCCAAGGGCTATGCGCCATATTTTTTGGTGGTCGCCGATTTGCTGCGTTTCGCGCGCAAACATGGGATACTAACCACCATCCGCGGCTCGGTCGCCGGCTCCCTCATCACGTATTGTTTGGATGTCACTAACGTCAATCCGCTTGAGTACAACATTCCGTTTGAGCGGTTCCTCAACCCCGAACGCCCCAGCGCCCCGGACATCGACATGGACTTCGCCGATAATCGGCGCGATGAAGTCATCGAATACACTCGTAAAAAATATGGCGAGGATAAGGTGGCGCAAATAGGAACCTTCGGCACCATGCTCGCGCGAGGCGTCGTGCGCGACGTCGCGCGGGCGCTCGGCTACGCCTACGGCATCGGCGACCGCATTGCGAGAGAAATTCCCTTCGGCTCGCAAGGCTTTCCAATGACCCTTGAGCGGGCGCTCGCGGAGAATCCAGAGCTCGCGAAGATATACAAGGGGGAGGAGGACGTGCGGGAGATAATAGATCTCGGCAGGAAAATAGAAGGCTGCGCGCGGCATATTTCGGTCCATGCCGCAGGTGTCGTTATAGCGCCAAGGCCTCTGGTTGAGTTCGCCCCCATACAAAAAGACCCCAAGGGCGGTAAGCTCATTACGCAATATGACATGTACTCGATAGAAGAAGCGGGACTACTCAAATTCGATTTTCTCGGCATCCGCAATCTCGCCATTCTTGCCCACTCGGTTGAATTGGTAGAGGCGACGCGCGGCAAGAACCTAGATATAGAGAACGTACCCCTGAACGACAGAAAAACGTTCGAGATGCTTGCGCGCGGTGAGACCGAAGGCACCTTCCAACTAAACGGTGCCGGCATGACACGGTTCCTTAAAGAACTGCGGCCAACCACCATATATGATATTAACGCCATGGTGGCGCTCTTCCGCCCTGGTCCCATGGAATCCATTCCGGCCTACATTGAGCGCAAACACAACCCCGCGTTGGTATCGTACCTTGACCCACGCATGAAAGAATATTTAGGCGCCTCCTACGGGCTTCTGGTGTATCAGGACGATGTGCTTCTCACTGCAATAAAAATCGCCGGGTACTCGTGGCTCGAAGCTGACAAACTACGTAAAGCCATGGGCAAGAAAATCCCGATAGAGATGGAGGCCCAAAAAGAGAAGTTCACCGCCGGCGCCGCAGCAAACGGCATGAGCGAGAAAGAAGCACAAACCCTCTGGAAGCTCATTGAGCCTTTCGCCGCCTACGGCTTCGGCAAGGCGCACGCAGCAAGTTACGGTAAAGTGGCGTACCAAACCGCGTACATGAAAGCAAACTTCCCCGTGGAATATATGGCCGCCGTGCTCACCGCCGAGGCGGGTGATATTGATACCGTCTCCGTTATGGTTGCAGAGTGCAAGCGTATGGGCATCTCCGTACTGCCACCTGACGTAAACGAAAGCTTCGGCGATTTCACCGTCGTCTTGGGAGCAAGTAAAGAACGGACGGCAAAGGCCGCAGCGCTGGCGCAAAGTGCTGACCAGGACGCTATCCGTTTCGGTCTCTATTCTATAAAAAACTTCGGTCGCGGTATTGCTGACGCGATACTTTCCGAACGCAAGCTGAACGGAAGATATGTCACGCTTGCGGACTTTCTCTCCCGCGTGAAGGACCAGAATCTCAACAAAAAGGCGCTCGAGAGCCTCATTGAGTGTGGCGCGCTTGATCAGCTCGGCGAGCGCGGAACAATGCTTTTCTCTATCGAAATACTTTTGGAGTTCCATCGCGACGCGGTCAAGGAGCAATCGCATGAATCACTTTTTGCAGGTCTGAACTCCAGTGCAAGCGAGCTGAAATTGCCGCCAGTCGCTCCGGCGACGCTCAGTGAGCGTCTGGCATGGGAGAAGGAATTGCTCGGTCTCTACGTTTCGGGTCATCCGCTTGACCGCTTTAGAGAAAAGCTTGCTAAGCGGCCAATGACACTCAGTGAGTTGAAACTGAGAGTTCCGCCCGGCATGACCGCAATTGCCGCCGGTATGATAGAGGACATCCGCACTATACTTACTAAAAGTGGCGACCAGATGGCGTTTATAAAGCTGGCCGATTTCGATGGCTCAATTGAGGCGGTTGTATTTCCGAAGAGTTTTGCTGAGTATAAAAATATTTTGAAACCCGAGAGTTGTGTCGCGCTCAAAGGACGTCTGAGCAACCGAAACGGTGAACTTTCCTTAGTTACTGAAGCACTCAAGGCTCTCTAAATCATTGACAATTTGGCCCTTTTGAGATAGCATATTCACTGGAACGCTATTCAATTCTCATCTCAGGGAGAAGCGCGATGGAACTCGGACCATGGAAAGCATGCCCGATTTGTTTTCCGACGACACACTACCGCACCGAGCAATGCCCGACTTGCTTTCCGACGACACGCTCCCTGCCGACAAAGCACGGGCAGAGCGGACAAGACATCAGCATTCCAAGATCGACACCGGACCAGCGGGACTATCTGGAATCAATAAAACAGTCGACGGGTCGGTTTGACCCAAACACTGTCATCTAGCCCTCCACTTGCAGAACATCGGCGGCCATCCAGGCCGTCGATTTCTTTTTGCCAAAAAAATAAAGCGCGGTAATATGGAACAATTATGGAAGAACGAGACCATAAAAAACTCGGCCCGGAATTAGAACTTTTTTATATCGACCAAACGGTCGGGAAAGGACTGCCTATGTTTTTGCCCAAGGGCGCTATAGTCAAACGGGAGCTAGAACGTTTTGTTATTGAGGAAGAGACCAAACGCGGCTATCTACATGTGCATACGCCCGACCTGGCACGCTTGGAACTTTACGAAAAGAGCGGCCACTATCCACACTATAAAGACTCGATGTATGCACCAATAGAAATAGACGACGAGAAATTCATGCTCCGCCCGATGAGTTGCCCTCATCATTTTCAGATGTTCCTTTCGCGTCCGCACAGTTATCGTGAAGCACCCATACGCATCGCCGAATTGGCACAGCTCTATCGTTACGAACAAAGTGGCGAATTAATGGGTCTACAGCGCGTGCGCACCTTTTGCCTCGCTGACGCTCACATTATCTGCTCTTCTGAAGAACAGGCGGTCGAGGAAATAGGCAAGGCGCTCGATCTGATCGAATACATGGCAGGCGTCTTCGGTCTTAGGATAGGAAAGAATTATCGGTTCCGTCTCTCCATGGGGGATCGCAATAACACTGAGAAATACTATAAAAATGACGCCGCGTGGGAAAAGGCTGAGGATCTTTTGCGCAAGCATATGGTGAGTCGCGGAGTTGAGTTTGAAGAAGCTAAAGACGAAGCGGCATTTTACGGTCCGAAAATAGATATACAGATGAAGAACGTCAATGGCAAAGAGGATACCGCTTTCACCGTGCAATATGATTTCTGCATGCCGGATCGTTTTGATCTAACCTTTATCGGTGAAGATGGTAAACCGCATCGTGCGTTCGTTGTGCACCGCTCTTCAATTGGTGCGATTGAGCGCTTTATGGCCTTCCTTATCGAGCACTATGATGGCGCTTTCCCCACGTGGCTCTCCCCCGTGCAGGTGCGGGTGTTGCCGATTGCCGATGCGCATAAGGACTTTGCGCGCGGGGTACTTGAGCAACTAAAGAATGCAGACATCCGCGCCGAGATAGATGAAAGTAACGAGACGCTCGGCAAAAAGATTCGGGAAGCGAAGACACAGAAAATTCCTTATGTCCTAGTCATGGGTGATAAAGAAATGACCGATAACACGGCAACGCTTGAGGGCCGCGAAGGCAAAGTGGGCACATTCTCCGTTCCAGAAATCATTTCAAAATTAAAGCAAGAAATTGACGCTCGCGCGTAACAAAAATCCCCCTTCGGGGATTTTTGCAGGACAATGTTTTGGAGCTTCGCTCTTCCCCTTATGAGTCAGGCGTGTGCGCGGTTTATCTGAGAGAGCACGAATGAATCTATCATGTCGCTTTCATCAGTAAGCGGTGCATTTTTGACCGCAGAGACTTTCGGGTTTATGAGAGCGGCGATCTGCACTGCAAGCGCGTTGATGTCTATATTCTGAGACTGAACCGTAGCTTCCGGGGTAGATTTAGCTATAGCAGTCTTCGAAGTACCGAGGAGGAATTTCTTTATTGAATTCAATATCCTGTTCTGCACGCGCTTTATGACGATGAGATACGCGGCCGCAAGACACCACAACACCAGGAAGCTCCAGTACAATATGAGTTGCCAGAGACTAAGATCAAGGCCAGTGTACGGCACTTGGCTAAGTGTTACGTACGGAGACGGGTTGTTGTAAGCGATAGGGGGATTGTAGAGGACCGGAGGCTGGCAAGTTTCATAGCCATAGCAACCACAAGTGTTACACGTAGGCGTGGGAATGTAAGAGTAGGGGTTTGTGTATACAGGCGCAGGTGTCGATGCCGAAGCTACATAGACGGTTTGGGTTTGCGTCTGTGTTTGCGTAGGCTGGCTGACGATCTCCGGGGGACTATACGTATCATTCACCGTTGAAGTATTGCCACTATCGATGGTGACCGGGGCATAGGTCGAGGTATTGCCATTGTCGGTTATGGTCGTAGTGGTGTCACAGGTGTTAGGAGTGGTACAAAAACTTGTATTGCCGTTGTTGGAGGTATTGGTATTAGTATTGACGTTGGTATTGGAATTGGAAGGCGCGACCGGCGCAGTGATGTAACCCGGGGCGCTATAGCCAGGCGATGTGAGATAACTGCTGCCGGTCAAATAACCACCGGTCGTGTAACCCGAGCCAGCAAGGTAGCTAGGGCTGTAGGAGTAGCCAGAGCTGTAGGTATCCGGAGAGTAGCTGTAGGAGCTATCCGGAGAATAATCATATGAAGTATCCGGAGAGTAACTGTATGAAGTGTCCGGAGAGTAACTGTATGAAGTGTCCGGAGTATAGCTCCCGACATCACCACAACATCCGCCACTATAGTCACCGCCATCGTCCTCCTGCGCGTATGCGACATGCACAAACGGTGAAAGAGATGAGATAGAAAAGCCACCGACCACAAGGACAGACACGACAAACAGGCCACTGAGGCCGCTTAAAATATCCTTATGTACCAAGGTAATCTTCATAATTAACGATGCGATTATACTTATAACTTTTATCATGTCAAGAGAAAAAAGAAAAGAGGTGGTTGGGTGGCGGATTGAACGCCGTCACCCAACTTAACAAACTACTTCCTCGCCCAGTCGGGATCAATCTCCGTTCCGGTGAGAGACATCCGAATGTATCCCCTTCCTTTTTCGTGTGCCTCTTGCAAGGCACGCGATATTGAAGGTATTTTCCGGACCGAATGGTGACCGGTAATGGCGTTACCGTTATCGCACAAATCGACTTTGTCGATTTGATGCGACCGCATCCATTGGGCACCGACGCAGGTGTGTCCTTCGAGATCGAATTCTTTCAGGATGGGCGCCCGTACCAGCACACCGTTTGATTCGAAAGTGAGCAGTGCGCGCCGGTTGCCGACCTGGTCCCACACCACGCAGACGAGCGCGATGTTAGTTGGGTGTGCCTGCGAAGGTTGACCTTTGAGGGCGTCACAGGGACCCTGGCATTTCGGACGGGGTGGCACGACGGGATTTGGCGCTGAAATATCAGCCGCATAGGCGGATGATACCATGAGCACAAGGAAGAGTAGGTTTCCAAAGATCTTACGCATGTCATCCTCCACGGGTTATGCGTTACTCTCCTTTGACGAGAGTCTGGATAAAGACCTAAGTAGATCTACAACCAGAAACTAACCAAAAAGGTAGTCCGGGTGGCGTGCGTAGAAATGCACGCCACCGGACAAGAAGTGAGTTCAGTTCGCTTTGCACCATCCGGTACCAGGCCCCGTAACGTTGGTGGGCCGGCCATCGGGGGTACAGCGCCACTGGTCTTGGATTGGGACGTCGAACGGGCGTTGCATCGTCCCTTGGACGACTCTTCCACCGTGATTGCCACCGTAGGCCGGGGGGGCGCCGTAGCCTCCACCTTGGTAGGACGGCGGTGCAGATGGAGGGCCGAGATAGGCTTGGGCTCCGACACCTCCAGCACAGTTACACAGTGAAAGAAGGCCAACGAGAACTGCCGAAGTCAACACTGACTTCTTCATGAGATTCCTCCGGGTTTGCGCCTTGCAATCAAGGCTAAGGGACGTCTAGTACCCGCTGTCGAGTGTATCACCTATCTAGGTTCTTGTCAATACCCTCCCACAGAAGGTGCCGGAAATCGCTTACTGTGCAAGGGCGTACGAGCCCACAAAGTCGGCCATCACAATAAAGCGGTTAGATTTGGATGCGAAGGAGTCGCAGGTCACCAGGGTGAGATACATGCCGTCCGAAGGCAGCGGAATGAAATCGTCAGTGGCGTTTGCGACCTTCACACTGATAACGCTGTAGCGGTATTCAGTCGTTACCGAATAGACGCTCACGATGTCCCCTTCTTTGAGGTTCTGAATGCCGTCGAAAGTTCGATATTCCTGGTCGTTGAGAATAGGAAGATAGGAGGAGTGGCCGAAGATAAGCACCGTGCCGTTAACGCCGAGATCGGCAGAGGTCGGATAGTGAACCGCACCCTGAAGCAGATCGGCATCAAGCGTAGTGATATCGGTGGTGGTCGGATCCTGAACTACAATATCAAGTCCTATCGTGCTCGCGACAATACGTACCGGAGCCTCCGGTGTTCCTGAGTTGGTAACGGCAACATTGGTCGTTTGCGGCTCAGTGCTCGGTGTGGGCGCATCAGGTGTGGCACCCACTGCGGCAAGAAAGAGAAGCGTGAGTATGAAAAACGCAAAAAAGACCACCGTGAACATCACGGGGCGTTCGGCTATTTGTGCTATGGCTCCGCGATTGCTGCTATCCATAGATAGCTCAAGACTACCCTAAATAATCTTATTTGTCAATAGCCCTATATAAAACAACGTTTATGGGAACTTGACAAGCCTCACGCACTATGCTAGGTTAGCGCCGTATGGAAACCCACGAAGAGTCGTCCACCAAGGACATTTTTCTCCGGACCATTGCGGTCTTGGGCCTCATCGCCGTTTTGCTTCTGGGCGCATGGGGTATTATCCAGCTTGCAATAGCCCTGCCCGGCATTTTCGGTCAGATAGGCGGCGGCGTCTCCAATGTTTTTACCAGTACTCCCAAAGAGAGCCTCTCGGTTTCGGCTCCGGCGAGCGCTACTTCGGGACAGTCATTTAGCGTTTCTTGGGATCATACCGGCGGAAGCGATACTTATTCCTACACGCTCTCCTACGCGTGCGAAAGCGGTCTCTCGCTTAAAGCTCCTGTGCCTACCGGCAGCTACGAAAGCGTCGCATGCAATACCCCGTTTGATTATGTAAACGCCAGCGACAACATGACGGTCATTCCTTCTCTAACTGGTACCAACAGTGCCTCGCTCGTCATCACGGTTTCTTCGACCGATCTGTCGACAGGCGCCATTACGACTACCGGTTTGGCAACAACCAACGTCACTACTGGCGCAGCTCAATCGAGCACATATACGCCCCCGCAAACGACTGCCTCCGCTGCTCCGACAGTCTCTTATAGACCAGCTCGGGTACGCGCACCGCTCTACGGGTATCCTCAATTCGCGATCGTGTATAACTCAACGACTCCGAACGGCTCGCTCATTACAGTGACCTTCACGGTCGAAAACGTCGGCACTAATGTAATTCCGAGCGGATGGATGTTTGATGCGCTCTTACCGGTAAATGGCGGCTATACTTTTGAGAGCCAGCCACAGCAAGCACTCTACCCGGGCGATAAAATCGTGTACAGCTTGAGCTTCAATAACTCGTACGGTTACACGAACTATTCGAATGGATACAATCCGTCTGAATACGGCTATTCTAGTCCTGACTACTACACGGGATACGCTTATGAGAATGGAAATAGTTCCTATACGTGCAACTATTATGGACCGTGCGACATTCCGGGATACACGACTTCGTATCAAACGCCTTCCTATGTAAGTCCGTATCCGGTTGGCTATAGCTACGGATCCAATAGTTACGGCTACGGATCTCCCTACGGCACTGCTGGCACCGTAACCATCACCGTTGACCCCTCAGGCTTGATCTACGAACTTAATAGAAGCGAAAATACTCTCACAATTCCTATTCCGGCTTATTAACGTTTTCAGATTCAAATGCCTTTGCCAAAACTCCCGCTCGTAGCGGGAGTTTTGTTAAATATCCAAATTCGCAAGCTTGGCGTTACTCTGAATGAAGGATTTGCGTGAGGATACATCCTCGCCCATGAGAATATCGAAGACTCGGTCGGCATCGGCCGCATCATCAATCGTTACCTGTTTTAAGACTCGACGCGCGGGATCCATGGTCGTCTCCCATAGTTCTTCGGGATTCATTTCACCAAGACCTTTGTAGCGTTGGAGAGAGATTTTATGTTTCCTGCTTTTTGTAGCCGTTTCATCAACGTCCGCCTCTTCGGAGATCTCTTCGGCATTTTCATTTTCTACCGGTTCAATCTCTTGTATGGTATCGGCATCTTTGCCGAGGAGCGCGTTCTTTTCGGCGTCAGAGTATACATAGTGAATTTCTTTGCCCCTCTTTATTTTATACAGCGGCGGCTGGGCAATGTAGACAAAGCCTCCGTCGATGACCGGCCTGAAATGCCGGAAGAAAAGGGTCAGAAGGAGCGTGCGGATATGCGCGCCATCGACATCGGCGTCGGTCGCGATGATTATTTTGTGATAACGGAGCCTTGAGAGATCAAACACATCGCCTATGGCAGTCCCGAGCGCCAGTATCAAGTGCTTTATCTCCTGACTGGCAAGCATTTTATCCAGCCGCGCACGCTCGACGTTGAGAATTTTACCGCGCAGGGGCAGTATCGCCTGGGTTCGCCGGTCGCGACCTTGTTTGCTTGAACCGCCGGCGGAATCTCCTTCTACGATAAAGAGCTCCGACTCGCTCGGCTCCTTGCTTTGGCAGTCGGCAAGCTTTCCCGGTAGCCCAAAACCCTCCAGTGCCCCCTTGCGCAAGACCGAGTCTTTGGCCGCTTTAGCGGCCTTGCGCGCCTTAAGAGCAAGGATTGACTTTCCCAGTATCGCGCGTGCATCGTCCGGATTCTCCTCAAGAAAATTCGAAAACGCATCACCAAAGACTGATGCAACAGCACCCTGCGCCTCGACGCTTCCCAACTTGCCCTTGGTTTGGCCCTCAAACTGGATCTCGCGCAATTTTACCGATACAACTGCCGTGAGACCCTCGAGCACATCATCGCCGGTCAGATTTTCTTCACTTTCCTTCAGCACCCCGGACTTACGTCCGTAGGCGTTGAGCGTGCGCGTAAGGGAGGTTCGAAATCCGGTGACATGGGTACCCCCCTCCTGATTGTAAATGTTATTGGCAAACGGCAGCACGCGTGAGGTGATATCATCGACATATTGAAGCGCTATTTCGACCGTGACACCATCTTGCTCTTTTTCAATATAAAAAATATTTTTGTGTATAGGCTTTTGATAACGGTTGTAAAAGGAAATGAGTGAACGAAGACCCCCTTCGAAATAAAAGGCCTGTGAAGGATATTGGGCGAGGTAGGAGCGGATGTAGAGCTCTTTCCCAACATCGGTAAACTTCATGCCGCTCCCTCGCGCATCAACCATGGTGATGCGCAAGCCTTTGACGAGATAGGCCTGCTCCCGGAGATGGGCGACTACTTTTTCGAAATCATACTCAATCTTGGGAAAGATCCCAGCATCGGCACTATACGTTTGCACCGTGCCGTGGAGTCTGCTTGCCCCAATCTTTTTAATCGCGGCTTTTCTTTTACCCCTGACGTATTCCTGTACATACGCACCCCCATCGCGGTGCACCTCGGTGCGCATGTAACTTGAAAGTGCATTTACGACTGAAATACCCACGCCGTGGAGACCTCCTGAGACTTTGTATCCTTCGCCGCCGAATTTGGCTCCCGCGTGGAGCGTGGTCATGACGGTCTCGAGTGCCGAAACTTTTGTCTGTTTATGTGTGTCGACGGGAATGCCGCGACCGTTATCAGCAACGCGAATAACATTCTCTGGCAGAAGTACTACTTCGATATCATTCGCAAAACCACCCATTGCTTCGTCGCGAGAATTGTCGAACACCTCCCAAATGAGATGGTGGAGGCCATCGGATCCCGTGGTGCCAATGTACATGCCTGGCCGGCGGCGTACCGCTTCAAGTCCCTCAAGCACCGTTATAGAGGATGCGTCGTAGGAGCCTTTTTTCTCCTCTTTTTTCGTCTTTTCGGTAGCCATTTAAAAGCAGAAAGCCCCTCGGGCTCTACCCCTCAATTGTAGCAGAAAAGTGGTCAAAAAGGAAGCCCGAAAGTGGATAAAAAACATTGCAAAATAAGGATAAAGTGGTACTATTTGGACAGAAAGAAACGGGAGTAAACCATGAGCAGGAAAACCTTGTGGTGTCTGGCAGGAATCATCTGTATCGCACTTCTCTCAACAGCAGAATCTACGACCGCTCAGACTAGGTCAAAGCTCGTATTCAGTCCGTGGGAGGAAGTGCCCGAGCCCGGCATCCATCATCGCGTCAAACGATCGAAAAAGCCTCACCACAAAAGTCTCTGGCACATTATTTCAAACGATTAACGAACCTCCCAGCCGCTCCCCTTGAGGGCGGCTGTTACTTTTTCCATTATTGCGTTTACTTCAACTTCAGTGAGCGTACGTTCAAACGATTGGAACACGAGCCGAAACGCGAGAGATGTCCTCTCCCCTTTTTCAAATCGGTCAAACAGTTCGATGCGAACAAGCAAACTGCCTCCTTCTTCCTTAATCATCTCTAATACGTCCTGCGACTCTGTATCCAACGACACCCACAAAGCTATATCACGCACGATGTAGGGATATCTTGAGAACGGTTGGAATCGTATGGCATCGGACAACGGGAGACGCTCATATGATGTGGCATCCAAAGGTGTAAGCGGAATTTCGGTCTGTTCTTTTTCAGAAACGCTGCCGAGCATGACTTTCTCTTTCCCATCCTTCCACACTGCCCCGATCTCAAATAGTTTTATCTCTCCCAAGCCAAGAAGTTCTTTATTGTGTTTATTTCTTTCAAACGCTTTGATAAGGCCGTCGAGCAAGGTTGAACGTAGATATGGTTTTACGCTATCAACTTTATTCAAGACCGCGCGCTCCCCCCTATCAGCAAAAACTGAGGTAAAGACTTCAGAGTATCCCTTTGAAATCATCCCCTCACGGATGTGTTCTGCGGTATAGAAGTTTTTGTTGATTGCTGGTTTTTTAGGGAACGGCGGCAATGCGGTTGCAAGAACTTTGTCATAGCCGATAATACGACCGATTTCTTCTATCAGATCTTCGGGAATTTGCAGATCAAGTCGCTCGGGCGAAACCGCGACCGTGAATACGTCCCCTGTTTGTGCAAAATCAAAATCCAACCGTGAAAAAGATTCCTGTATTTCTTTCTCGCCGAACGTCGCACCGAGTACATGCTGCACTCCCGTCACCGAGACGGAGACACTCCAAGTTGGTTGGGGTTTTGGATAGGCATCGACAAACCCCACCACCTCCCCGCCCACCATATGCTGAATAAACTCAACCATTCCCTGCATACCGAGGGCGGCTAACTCTGGGGACAGCACCTGCTCAAAGCGTATTGATGCATCGGTACGCAACTTTAGTACTTGCGCGGTCCTACGAATAGCAGCGCCGTCAAAGTTCGCCGATTCAATAATGATATCGTGCGTCTCCTCGGTGATGCCTGCAGGGAGGCCCCCTTTCACTCCGGCGACACCGATTGCTTCATTTTTATTCGCGTCTGCAATCACGAGTATCGATCTGTCGAGTGTGTATTCTTTTTTATCCAGTCCTATAAATGTTTCTCCCTTTTGTGCGTTACGCACCGCGATAGCGTAGGTATTGTCTTTTGCTTGAAGCTTGCTGGCGTCAAAGGCATGGAGCGGCTGCCCCAGATTGAACATGACAAAGTTCGTCGCGTCTACAACGTTATTTATCGAGCGCTGGCCCATCGCCTCTAATCTCTCCTTCAGCCATTTAGGCGATGGGCCCACCTTTACCCCCTTTATATAGCCTGCAATATAGCGTTTGCAGAATTCTGGATTATCTATCATCACGGACACCGCGGTAGTCTTTTTGGAAATATCCGACCGGGTGTCAAAGGGATCGTGGGTCAACGGCACCGTGAGTATTGCCGAGAGTTCTTTGGCAATGCCGCGGTGGCATAGGCAGTCATGCCCGCGATTGGGCGTTACCTTGACGTCGAGTACGGCATCCTCTCCGACTCTCTCTATCCCTTCTATTTCAAACGCATGGAGGGTAAGCGCCTCTCCGAGTGCCTCCGCGCTCGGGAGTTCGACATCAAAAAACTTAGTGAGCCACAGGCGGGAGATTTTCATCTTAAAATTGATTTGCGAAGCGAAGATCGGCGGAGTGCATTAAACGTACATCGTCTATGCCCCATTTAAGCATCGCTAAACGATCTAAACCCATGCCAAAAGCAAAACCTCGATATTTTTGAGGATCTAATCCAACGTTTTGAAAAACATTAGGGTGTACCATACCTGCTCCCATCATTTCCACCCAGCGATCACGAAGTTTAAGCGGTGCTTCAGATCCAGTAATGCGCATATCTACTTCTACGGCTGGCTCGACGAAAGGGAAAAAACTTGGACGAAAACGAATATCAACTGAGCCTTTCAATATTTCCCCTAAAAAAAATTTGAGTGTACCTTTTAGGTGCGCCATGGTGATATCCTCTCCCACCACAAGACATTCGATCTGAAAGAATTCCGCCTCATGGGTCATATCGGTCGCTTCGTTACGAAATGCACGCCCCGGGTTAATCATGCGATATGGAGGTAAAATACCTTTTTTTATTTGTTCTTCCATATAACGTACTTGGACCGGCGATGTGTGGGTGCGCAAGACCATACCCGGTTCATCCTTGATAAAAAAGGTGTCCTGCATATCGCGCGCCGAATGATCCTTGGGAACATTCAATGCGTCAAAATTATGCCATTCGTCTTCAACGAGCGGCCCTTCGGCAAACGTAAAACCCATGTCATAGAATATCCGATTCGCTTCGCGGATGAGGGAGGAGATGGGATGCAGGTGGCCTCTGACGTTTTTTTCTTGCATAATCCTTGTAGTATAGGTGCATTTGTCTCAAAATGGTATACTCACGATCATGGATGTCGGGGCCTTCGGTGTGTATGTGTGTCTCTTTATTGCCCTCTATTTTGAGGTTTTCTTGCTCATTTCCTTTTTTGAAAAACGGCCGGCGCAGAAATCCCCTGCACGTCCCATGTACTTCCCCAGCGCCTCAATGATTGTGCCGTGCTACAACGAAGAAAAGACGCTCGTGCACACAGTCAAGTCGCTGTTGGCGCTCGACTATCCGAAGGATAAACTGGAAATCTACATCGTCGATGATGGTTCAAAAGACGGCACACGTGCAATTGGCGAGCAGCTGGCGGCGCAGTACAGTCAGGTCAGCTATTTTTACAAAAAAAACGGCGGCAAATATACAGCCCTTAACTTCGGCATTGAGCGCTCCAAAGCGGAGCTCGTCGGATGCCTTGATGCCGATTCATTCGTGGCCGAGGATGCGCTCCTTGAAGTGGCGAAAAAACTTGAAAGCGATGCCTCCGTTATGGCGACGACGCCGGCGATGAAGGTCTACCTCCCGCGCACTATCCTCGAGACTATGCAGGCGGTCGAGTACACCTTCGGGATTTTTTATAAAAAGATGTTCGACAATATTTCAGCGGTTAATGTACTACCCGGGCCGTTTTCTCTCTACCGGCGCGAGGTATTCGAGCGCATCGGACTTTTTCGACATGCCCATAACACTGAGGATATGGAGATAGCCTTCCGCATGCATGCCCACGGATTAAAAATTGCGAACGTCCACACTGCCTTCGTCTATACCACGGTACCAAAAACTCCATGGGGCCTCATTAAACAGCGCACACGCTGGTCCCAGGGATTCCTTCAGAATTCAAAGGATTATTCCTATATGTATTTCAATCCGCGCTACGGCAATTTCGGCATACTCGTGCTGCCCTTTGGCCTGTCGGCGTTTACCGCAGGACTCTACACCGCCGGCTATGCCCTGTATAAGAGCGTGGGGTTTGTCTGGGGACGCGTGTCGGAGATGTGGGCAACCGGTGTGCCTTTGCAGATACCTACCGAGCACCTTACCTGGTACTACATAAATACCAGTATGATGACGTTTCTCGTTATTGCCACGCTCGGTATGACGCTCGTGGCCATTGTACTTGGACAACGCATTGCGAAAACGGAATTGGGAATGAAATCATTTGTCTCCTATTTCGTACTGTACGGCTTCATAGCGCCACTGTGGCTTGCGCGCGCCGCGTGGGGAGCACTGCGCTCACAGGAAAGCGCGTGGAAGTAGGGCATGACCTGGCAGAAATACCTTCTTGCCTTCCTCATTACCGCTGCTATATTCGGCACCGCCTTCTACATCGCCGCCAGGCTCGACAGCGCGCGCATCGCCGACATACAGGCGACTGAGGAAACTATTTCCATAGACATACTCTCCTTGGAGACGCAATTTGAACTCCTAAGCAATCTCGACTGCAGTACGATTACTCAAAATCCGGTGCTCTCCGACGAACTCAATTCCCTAGCGAGCCAGCTCTCGGTCGCGGAGGATAATCTCGGCAGCGACAATCCGGATGTGATTCAGCTCAAAGAGCAGTATTCGCTGCTTGAGATAAAAGACTACATCCTTCTGCAACAGCTTGAGCAGAAATGCAATCTCAAGGCCACCTACGTGCTCTATTTTTATTCCAATTCGGGCGACTGCCCCGACTGCACCGAGGCTGGCGATGTGCTTACCTACTTGCGGCAAACCTACCCCGGTTTGCGCGTATATTCTTTCGACTATGACCTCGATCTCTCGGCCCTCAAAACCCTGGAGCTCGTACGCCATGTCAAACCGGACCTCCCGGCGTTTGTCATCAACAACAAAGCGCCGGTCTACGGCCTCCAGACGCTCCAGCAAATGGAGGCGCTTATTCCCAACTTGCAGTCGCTCGCAACGTCGAGCGCCACCACGTCGAGCGGCTATTAAATTCCGACTCTATGTTTGGAGCCAGCGGGAGGATTCGAACCCCCGACCAACGCTTTACAAAAGCGCTGCTCTACCAACTGAGCTACGCTGGCTTATTCTTCAATCGTGGGGTCCCTCGGTGCCCTGCGCTGAAGCTTTTTTTTATGATTCGCAACTTCTTGCAAAAATGCAGAAGCTTCTCCGGGCACGTGGGTGGTTTCCGTCTTTTCGCGCACCGTGCGGAGCACCTTCTCGAGCAGGTGTTCGAGGGATAGCACTCCGCGCGCAAGCGTCAGATGCAGCCACGTGCGGAATTTTTGGCCTTCAACCTGGAGAAGCGCCTGTGCAGTTCGAGGGAGCGTCTTCCCCATTAAGTGTACGCCCCGTTCAAGTGAAGAAGTAACCCGTGGGCGCACGGCAGAGAACAACACGTTGCCGGTGGCGAGCTCATAGCGCTTGAACCACAGCAACGAGGCCATGCCGACTATGGAAAGCAGGAGGGTTGTGATAAAAAACAGCACCATGTCCCTATGATACTACTGAACGGAAAAAATATCGAATTTGCTGACTTCAATGCGCTCGCCAAATTTTTGCGTCGCGCTTGAGACTAGGTCAGCGACTGTTTTTGAAGAATCTTTGATAAACGCTTCTTTGAGCAGCACGTCGGTTGTCGGGGGACGCATGGCGGCGGCGTGCATCGCAATGTCGCGTGCGAGCGCTTTAAACTCGTCGTTTTTTGAAACAAAGTCGGTCTCGCAAGAAAGAAGCACCATGGCACCCACCTGTGCAGTGGTGTGCACGTAGGCGGCAACGGTGCCCGCACCGAGCTTTCGATCTTGTTTTTTTTGGACGCTGAGGGCTGAGCGCTCCTGGAGAATGGTGACCGCCTTCTCCATATCGCCCCCGGCCTCTTCAAGCGCTTTCTTGCACTCAGACACGCTGACCCCCGTGCGCTCGCGCAATTGCTTTACCATCTCGGCGCTGACTGCCATAATCTTATGGCTGTTTCTCCTCCGCAGGAGCGGGGGTGGCACCAAGGTTATCGGCGTACGTTTTCGCGACCGCTTCAAGCACAAAGGAAATAACTTTGAGCGACGCATCGTTTGCGGGAATGGGATAGGTTATCTTTGAGCGATCACAGTCTGAATTTATGAGAGCGATCACTGGAATATTGAGCTGGTGTGCTTCGGCCACAGCGCCACTTTCCTGACGCGAATCGACGACCAAAAGGGCCTCAGGCATGCGCTGCATGCCTTTGAGGCCCCCGAACATGTGTTCGAGATTCTCAGCTTCACGATCGATAAGAAGTCGCTCTAGTTTGGTAAATTTTGCGAGTCCGCCTTTCTCACGCATGTCGGTTATTTCCTGCAGCCGCGCGAGACGCTTCTTGATTTCGCCGAAATTGGTGAGCGTACCTCCTATCCAGCGGGAGGCGACGTAGGGTTGGTTGAGCCGCTCGGCAACACGCTTGAGTGCCTCGCGAGCTTCGGCTTTGCCTCCCACAAAAAGAATGGTTTTGCGGGCCGCCGCGAGGGAACGAACGAAGTCAAGTGCTGACTGAAGACACTGCGCGGTCTGTTCAAGATCAAAAAGCTCCGTGTCTCCTTTGGAGCCGAAGATGAAATCCGAGACGCTCGGGTGGCGGCGGCTGGGCGCGTAGCCGTACTGAGCGCCCACGTCGAACAATTTCTCTACCATACCCTCATTTTCCATAGCGTAACGCGCTCTACCTTATCACGCCGGAGCCGCTGCGGCAAGCGCATCCAGGATAGGTTCGATATTGCCGGCCAAGACGGACGGCAAATTATGCCAACTCTCCTTGAGGCGATGGTCAGTGACACGATCTTGCAACGTATTGTAGGTACGAATTTTCTCACTTCGGTCGGCGGTGCCTATCTGCTCCTTGCGCGTCTGCGCATGCACGGCGGCTTCCCTTTCCTCCTCCAGAACTTCAAGCTTCGCCATAAGCACCGCCATCGCTTGCTCGCGGTTGGCCGCCTGGCTGCGCTGCGACTGCGAGCGCGCTTCAAGTCCGGTAGGTAGGTGCACGAGCCTCACGGCCGTTTCTACTTTATTGACGTTTTGCCCACCGGCGCCGCCGGAGCGCGAAAATTCCATTTTAATATCAGTGGGATTTATGTGCAGCGTGTGTTTTTTGCGAATGGGCAAGATGGCGACCGAGGCAGTCGAGGTGTGTATGCGGCCGCTTTTTTCGGTCGCGGGCACGCGTTGAATGCGGTGTACCCCGGTTTCAAATCTGAGTCGCTCATAGACACTAAGCCCCTTTATTTCAAACGACGCTTCCTTGTATCCGCCGAGATTGGTTTTTGATTCCGCTAGGGCGCGTACGCTCCACCCGCGCGAGGCGGCGTACGCGCGATACATCTGAGCGAGTTGCTCTGCAAACAGTGCCGCCTCTTCCCCGCCCGCGCCCGCCCGTACCTCAAGTACTACCTCGTTCGGAAATTCCTCTTCTTTTTCTTCCGCTTGGAGAATCCGCTCCATCTCGGCTATAACCGTCGCTTTTTGCTCCTCAATGCGCCTCAAATCCTCGCGCGCCACATCGGCCAAGTCACCTGCGGCCAGAGCCTCAAGGTCCCTCTCTTCTTTAAGCAGGCGCTCATATTCCGCGGCAACATACGCGGTCTTCGGATTGTCCTTGTAGCGGGAGAAGTCCGCTTCGTTCATCTACTTCTTTTTCGCAGCCGCCCTGCGCGCTTTGAATTTCTCTACGCGTCCTGCGGTATCGAGAATCTTGTCATTGCCGGTGTAAAACGGGTGGCAATTGGAACAGATTTCAACCTGTATCCTCTCTTTGGTTGAGCCCACAGCGAAAGAGCGTCCGCATGCGCAGGTGATTTTCGCTTGGGGAAAGTATGTTGGGTGGATATCGGCTTTCATGGTTGAACTATAGCACTGAAATCGAAGGCTCGCAACTTCAGCACTGCCCGTAGTAGCGGGCGTCGGCCTTCATGGCGGCTGCGCCGTTGCCCCCGGTTATCGTGTCTATATTTTCCTGATACTGAAGTTCGTAGCACAGGACTGCGTTGGCGTAAAACTGCAAGCTCACATCGCCCACATTTCCACAACCAGCCAGATAGCACATGGCCGCCCTAAACTCAGCGACCGGCGTTTGCGCGGCGGCGTCGTCATCGGTCAAGTATAGTGCTGATGCCATGAACGCGTCCTGGGGAACCCAGGGGTTGGGAGGTGTATCACCGGTAAGCGGCCCGATGCGATCCGATGATTCTGTGTACGTATAGGAAGGTTTGGGATATCCGGCATAGAGCGCCCAGGTGGAAGGGATGAACTGTGCCGGCCCCATGGCCCCGCCCCAGCCATACCACTCCTTTGCCGAGACGGACATTTCGGAGGGATCAAGCCCCAGGCTTTGTGTAATAGCGAGAAAGATAGGTATTTGTGCCGGAGCCATGTCTGCGGTGTAGGTTCCGGTGCCGACATTTTGTCCGAGATCGGATTCCTCGGTGATGATGCCGAGGAGAAACGCGGGCCGGATGCCGGTTTTTTGCGAGGCGAGATTGGCGTACGTGAGCGCGTTGCCAAAGGATATGGCCGCGGAGCCGTTGAGTTGGAAGAGTTCCGCGCGTATCTGTGCGGCGCTCTTCTGATTCGCCGTTATCAATGCCTGATAGGCGGCTTCCTGTCCCTTGGTCTCGCTGAGCAGTTGCTTCTCCTGCGTTTGCTGGGCTTCTACCTGCTGCTGTTGGAGCTGCTGCACCTGGAGCAGTTGCGATTCCTCGGCCAGTTGGGTTTGCAAATCAGTTTCCTGCGCTTGCGTTACCACGGTCGTGCTGCTTATTTGCGCAAACGATGCCTGCATCTGCGCGTTGATTTCGTTGAACGTGTCGAGGTCGGAGAAAAAGTCCGAGAGACTCTGCGAAGACAGAAGCGCCACCACGAGACTCGAGCTCTCCAGCTGGTCTGTTTCGCGCAAAATGCCCGCGAGAGAATCTTTTTCGGCGCTCAGCTGCGTATTGAGACCGTTGATAGTGCTTTCCTTCTGCGCTATGCCGTCGTTGAGCTCCTGTATCGTGAGATCGCGGGCTTCAATGGCCAGCTGGGCCGCCGCTATCTGCGCCTTCAATATTTCAAGCGCGCTTTGCAGCGAGACGCTTTTCGTCTCTTCCTGCGTGACTATTTGCTGCTGCTGAGCAATTTGAGCGTTTATGGAATTAAGCTGATCTTGGAGTTGCTGTTTGTAGGCGCTGACCTCGGATGCGGTCGAGGTGGCGGTTTGCGCATACGCAACGCTCAGCGGCGAGGAACGCGACAGCAGCGATGCCAATACAATAAGAAAAGCGCCTAGCAGCTGCGCCCTTTTTGTGCCCATCCTTTTATTGTACCAAATATCCAGGGAATTCGGAGCAGGAACGCGAAAAAACTGCGGTGTATCTCCCGTTTTTTTATTCTTTCTTTGCTTTTGGCGCCTCGGTTTTGGGAGCTACACCCTCGGCCGGGGCGGCATTGGTATCTTCTTTCTTGCCGCGCTCCTCAGAAATCTCTATGGCAGAGAGATCCACAGCGGGTGCCGCTTCTTCGGGCTCTTCTTGGGCCACTGAGATCATGGCGACTACCTCATCAAGATCTACGGAAATTTTGGCCTTCGCAGGAAGCTTCAGATCGCCTATTTTTATCTGATCCTCAAGCGTCACCAGCTTTGAAATATCAACCGCAATGGAGTGTGGCAGATCTTTTGGTTCGCATTCAAGCTCCAATTCGTGCATGACTTTGGTGAGGATGCCGCCGAGCTCTTTAACGGCCGGCGAAACGCCTTGAAATTCAAGCGGAATAGATACGGTGACAGTCTGGCCTTTTTCAATCGCATAAAAATCAGCGTGAATGGGAACTCCCGTGATAGCATCAAAGTCTACGTCATGAATGAGTGCGTCTTTAGCGGCCCCGAGTCCGATTAGGGAGATGACTGAGGACTCCCCCGCTGCGTGGAATAGTTTGCCAAACTCCTTGGCGTTGACTGAAATGGGAGTTGCTTTTTCGCTGCGTCCGTACACTATCGCGGGCAAAACACCCTTGTTTCGCAAGGTTTTTCCTTTCGTCTTGCCATCGCGCTTCTCTACCGCAAGCTCCATATGTCAGAGCACTGTATCGGATTTTTTCCAAAAAGGCAATCCGAGCAAGCAGACAATTTATACCGCGACCGGGATTTTACCAGCTCGCAAGGTATTGGCGATGTTTTTCTTGGTGATTTGATGTGACACAAACAGCATTTCAATTCCCAATACCTTTCCCTTTTTATCCACATCAGCAAGCAGAAAATCGCTCATCTCCAGAGTCTTATATACTTTGCCTTTTTTGAGCCGGAGGTACATCGCATCCGCTTCTTTATCGTACGTCGCCTTCATAGGTAATAGGCGGTTAGTATAACATACCCTCGAGAAGTCTGCCGGAATATCACTTTAAGGGTTCGGTCTCCATACTTTTTCAGATATGCACCTGCACCGCCCGTGGCGTCCATAGATAGGTCTGGCTTTCGAAGCACCTCAGTCACCCGCGACGGGCTGATGCTTCTTTCCATCATGCTCAGCTGCGCGTGATGCGTAAAACGAATTTTCATTTCACTGCCTGGCGAACATTCGCATTTTTTCCATCAAAAATACCTGCATCGCCTCAACCGACGGTTTGAGAAATTTATACGGCGTATTCTCATCGGGCTCTTTTGCAAATTCCTCCGCAAGGGAGGTGCGATAGAGCACACGCAGCTCAGTATTGATGTGCACTATCGCAACACCGGCTTTAATGCACGCCGCGATATCCTCCTCAGTATTGCCCGACGCGCCGTGTAACACCAGTGGAATGCCGGTCACCTGTGCAATGGCATCGACGCGCTCAGGGTGTAGCCGTGGTTCGGCGGCGTGTTTGAGCATACCGTGGATATTGCCCACCGCTGGGGCAAAACAATCGATACCTGATTGCGCTACGAATTTCTTTGCATCTTGGGCAGCGGTCAAATTCTCGAGCGTGACACCCGCCGGCAGTTCATCATGAAGGGAGGAAGACTGCCCGATGTAGCCGAGCTCGCCTTCCATGACAACGTCGCGTCCGCTGGCACGGGCATATTTGACGCATGTCGTAAGCAGATGCACATTCTCATCAAAGGGAAGCTTGGCCCCATCTACGACGATGGAATCCACTCCATTGGCAATCGCTTGTTCTACTTTTTCGACGCTATAGGTATGATCGGCATTTAAAAATATGGTAATGCCGTGTGATTGGTAGATATCAATCAACGCGCGGGCCTGCTGAATGGGAAAAAATTCGCGCTCGCCCTCCGATAGACCCGCGATGACCGGAAGTCCGGTTTCTTTTGCCGCCTGTGCGATAGCCATGAGCTGGTTGGAGTCGGAGAAATTAAAGTGGCCGATAGCCTTGCTCGCTGTCTTGTATTCGGCAATGGTCTCGCGTAGCGTCTGCATCATTCCAGTATATACTACCGAGGTATGGCTTTAGACTTTTTCGCTATCGGCGATACCGTCGTCGATGAATTCATCAGGCTCAAAGACGCCAGCGTGCATTGCAACATCAACAACGAGGACTGCGAGATTTGCATGCGCTGGGGTGATAAGATTCCGTTTGAATTTGCGACCTTCGTACCCGCCGTGGGCAACGGTCCAAACGCGGCCGTTTCGGCCGCACGTTTGGGGCTTACCTCGGGCCTACGCGCCTATATTGGCAACGACCAGTATGGACAAGATTGTCTGGAGGCTTTTCTGCGGGATAAGGTGGACATCACGTATGTGGAAAAAATCGCCGACAAACATACTAATCATCACTACGTGCTGTGGTTCGAAAATAACCGCACTATTTTAATCAAACACGAGCTGTTTGAGTATACGGTTCCGCCGCTCGCAACTGCGCCACGCTGGGTGTACCTCTCCTCCCTCGGCGAGAACTCGCTTCCCATTCACTATGCGTGGGCGCAGCAACTCAAGCGCTGGCCGGAGACCAAACTCGCCTTCCAGCCCGGCACGTTCCAGATGCAATTCGGCCACGAAGCCCTGAAAGACATCTATCAACGAAGCGAGATTTTCTTTTGCAATAAGGAAGAAGCCGAAAGGATTCTGGGGAAACCCGCCGGCAGCGATATGAAAGATCTCCTGCAAAGCATCAAAGCGCTGGGACCAAAAATTGCCGTCGTTACCGACGACGTTCGCGGCGCCGCCTATATAGATGAGCAAAACACCATGATGCACGTACCGCGCTATCCCGATCCGCGCCCACCCTATGAGATAACGGGCGCGGGCGATGCGCTCGCTTCAGGTACGGTCGCGGCGCTCGCCTTGGGAAAGCCGCTTGAGATGGCACTGCGGTGGGGCTCAGTTAACGCTTCGGCGGTATTGCAGGACATAGGTGCTCAAAAGGGATTACTCACGCGCGAACAACTGGAAAAAAATATAGCCAACCCACCAACGGCATGGGACATCACGCCACTGTAAATGATCCTATCGATAACAGGCCCCTCCGGCGTCGGCAAGACCACCTTGCTTCATAATCTGCTCCACGCACTCCCAAATGCGCAACCGCTCAGGAGCTATACGACGCGCGCGGCGCGAGTGAGCGACGAGCCCGGCGAGTATGTCTATATCAGTACTGAAGGATTCGATATACTAGCACACAACGGGGCCTTTCTGTGGGAGGCCCGCACCTACGTCAATCGCTACGGCACAAAAAAAGAAGATGTAGACCACGCTCTTGAGGGCGGCGTCTATCTTCCGGTCTTGGTCATTGATGCGGTTAAAACACTTCATATGTACGCGAAAGAAGCGGACAAAGAAAGTGCTGTGCGCTCGATATATGTCTACCTCGACGATGAGCAGGAGCTGTACCGACGGCTGAAAGAGCGGGGCGACCGCGAAGAGGAAATACAGGTGCGCATTGCCGAGTGCAGGCTCTGGAATAAGGAGGCCCGCGCAAGCGGCATACCCTTTATATATCTTGCCGCCACCCAGCGAAAAGAAGAAATTTCAGCGGATGCGCTGCGCGTTATTCACACTGACGACTAGAACCAATCTCAAAAATACCGTTGTAGACTAAAGGCACAGGGCGTTACCCGTAATTTGCCTGCCCATGCCTCTCACCAACGAGCAGTGGAGCGTCATCGCTCCGTTTGTCACACCCCTCAAGCGTTTGGAAACCCGCGGCCGTCCCCGGCAGGACGACCGCAAGATACTGGAAGGTATCCTCTGGGCACTGAAGACCGGCGCCCAGTGGAAGCACCTGCCGAAAGACTACCCGCCCTACCAGACCTGCCATCGCAGGTTCCAGCAGTGGGTGGAGAGCGGCGCCTTTGACCGCATCGTCGAAGCCCTGGCCATGGACATGGAATACCGGGGGCGCATCAAGCTCAGGAGCTGCTTTCTCGATGCCACCTTCGCGGGGGCAAAAAAGGGGGTCTTGGCGTGGGACCCACGAAGCGTGGGAAAGGCACCAAGATCATGGCGATTGCGGACGAAGGCTCTCTTCCAGTCGCCGTCTATGTGGCCTCTGCTTCTCCGAGCGAAGTCCGGTTGGTTGAAGACACGCTTGCCCGGCGATTTACCCGACAGAATCCGCTTCGCCTCACGGCTGACCGAGCATATGATTCCGATCCGCTGGATGGAACGCTCCTGAACAAATACCGCATCAAACTCATTTCACCGCATCGCAGAGGCCGGGTGCGCAGAGCAACACAGGACGGCAGGGCGCTGCGCTCCTACAAGCGCCGGTGGAAGATTGAGCGGCTGTTCGCGTGGATGCACAACTGGAGAAAGCTCGTGACTCGCTACGAATACAAACTGCAGAACTTTGCCGCCTTCGTGAAGCTCGCGTGCATCATGCTATTACTCAAACATTATTTTTGAGACTGGTTCTAGGGGACTTGCGTCTGCGCTTCCATCTCGGCAGCCAGTGTGTTGGCAATCGGGTTATCTCCGTATGCGACGTGCCACACGATGAGGGCGGCACCCAAGGCAAAAGAACCGACGAATAGAATCCCGACGAATGCGTTGACCTTGGATTTCCAAATACTTCCTTCCACAGCGGTATTATCGCACGGCACGATAGCCTCCCGGAACGCCGTGCTTTGAGAGGACGAGGTGCCAGAGTTGGTTGTGACGGACGCGAAAAGTCGCGGCGGAGATCTGCAGATACAGGCGCCACATGCGGTAAAAACGCTCGCTGTATTGATCCTGTATCTCAGGCCATCGCTTCTCGAAATTGGCGCACCAACTCAGAAGCGTGAGGTCATAATCGGGACCGAAATTGTGCCAGTCTTCCATGACGAGAAGATTATCGATTGCCTCGCCAATATAGGCTACTGAGGGCAAGACGCCACCGGGGAAAATGTATTTGTCTATCCACGGATCGGTCGCAATGGCGCTTTTGGTAGTGCCTATAGTGTGAAGCAAGAAGAGACCCTCGTCTTTGAGAAGCGTATATACCTTCTCCATATACGTGCGGTAATTTTTTGGACCCACGTGCTCGAACATGCCGATGCTTACGATATGATCGAATTGACCGGTGGTATCCCGATAATCCTCGAGTTTAATTTCAATCGGCAATCCCGCGCAACGCTCGCGCGCCAGCGCTGCCTGCTCTTTTGAAATAGTGGTGCCGGTCACGTGCACCCCATAGTGTTCTGCCGCAAACTTCGCGAAACTCCCCCAGCCGCAACCGATATCGAGAAGGGTTTGTCCCGCTTTGAGATTGAGTTTGCGGCAGATGAGCCTGAGCTTGGCCTCCTGCGCCTCTTCAAGGTCGCGAGCCGGTGGCGTGCCGCTCCAATAGCCGCAGCTGTAGACCATACGCTTGTCGAGCATGCGCTTGTAGAGGTCGTTGCCGACATCATAGTGCTGCTTCGCAACTCTCCCCGCGCGATCCTTATTCTGCTGATTGAGAATCCACGCACGCGCGACGTACCACAGCGTCCCTATCGATCTGACTTCTTGGTCGAGCCGCGCGCTGAACACCTTAAAAAAGAACGCGGGCATGTCCTCCACGTCCCACCAGCCGTCCATGTAGCTCTCCCCAACCCCGAGCGAACCCGAGGAAAAAACCCGGTCATAGAGGCGCTCGTCGTGCACCTGAATATCCCAGCGATGTGGGCCATTGAGCGTGATGCCGGCATGGGCGAGCAAGTGCGTGGCTCTCTCTTTGGACGTCATACGGGCACCCTACGGCGTTATGTCTTTCGGGTCAATGCCTTTTTGATGGCTTTTTCAATATGGGGAGCGGCCAGACCGTAGTGCTCCAGTAACTCCCCCGGCTCTCCACTTTGGCCGAAAAGATCGCGCACGCCGACAAATTCAATAGGCACCGGACACTCCGAGGAGAGGAGCTCCGCGATGGCGCTGCCCATACCGCCCATGATTTGATGCTCCTCCACCGTTACCACAGCACCCGCTTCTTTCGCCGCGGCCACAACGGTCTCCCTGTCGAGCGGTTTAATAGTGTGTACGTTAATAACCGTCACCGCCACTTCTTGCTCCACATGCCTTGCCGCCGTGAGCGCATGAAAGAGCAAAGGCCCGGTAGCAAAAACGACCACCTCCGAGCGTCTAGAACCTATCGGTCCTCCGAAAAATAGTTCCGCTCTACCGAGTTGATAGGGCGTTTCGGAAGTGGTCATGAGCGGCGTATTGGCCCGCGCGAGGCGGATATACACGGGACCCGGCGTATGCGCCGCGGCAATCGTTGCCTTGCGCGCCTCCTCGACGTCGCACGGGGAGAGCACTGTCATATTGGGCTGCACGCGCATGAGGGCCATATCTTCAAGCGCCTGATGGGTTGCACCGTCGGGTCCGACCGAGAGCCCCGCGTGGGAGCCGGCAATTTTGACCGGCACATTATTCAATGAGATCGTCGTCCGAATCTGTTCGTTATTGCGGCCGGGGCTGAACGTCGCATAGGAGGTTATAAACGGTATCTTGCCGTAGTTGGCGAGGCCCGAACCTATGGTCGCCAAGTTCTGCTCCGCGACGCCAAGCTCGATGTAGCGCTCGGGATATTTCTCTTTAAATGGGAGCACTCGCGTACTTTCGGCTAAATCGGCGCACAACACGACTACCTCCGGATTCGTTTCTCCTAATTCAAGAAGTCCCTTCCCGAACCCGTCTCGAGTGGGCGCCTGCTCGCTACCTTCAAAAAGGCCTTCTCTCAAGTGTGCCTCGGGATGCAACATATTATTGGTGCTCGCTTTCTATTTTGCCTTTGAGTGTGCGGAGTTCAGCCAAGAATTTTGGTGCATCTTTTTGCAGCTCAGGCTTATAGGAGTGCCAGGTAAAATCGAACTCTATCTCCTTGATGCCTTTGCCGGGGATGGTGTGCGCGATGATGACGGTCGGCTTCTCGAAAATCGCTTTCGCTTCATCGATGACGTCGATAAACGCGGCGATGTTGTTGCCGTCGCACTCAAGCACGTGCCAGCCGAACGCTTCGTACTTCGCACGCAGGTTCTCAAGCGGCATCACGTTCTCGGTCATGCCGTTTATTTGAATATTATTGCGGTCGATGATTGCCGTAAGATTGTGAAGTTTGTTAGTGCCGGCGAACATTGCCGACTCCCAGGTGTTGCCCGCGTCGTGCTCGCCGTCGGAAAGGCAGCAATAGACTCTGAACTTCTTGCCATCCATGCGCGCCCCGTAGGCGTACCCAGAAGCCTGCCCGAGCCCCGAACCTAAGGGCCCCGAGGTGGTCTCAAGCCCTGGCAAGCGCAGCCGCTCGGGATGGCCCTGGAGGCGCGAGCCGAATTTGCGCAGCGTCAAACATTCCTCCACGGGAAAATAGCCGGCGTGGGCCATCGCGGCATAGCGCACGGGCACAATGTGGCCGTTGCTGAGTATCAATCGGTCGCGCTCATCCCAGGCAGGATTTTTGGGATTGTGAGTGAGGATATGAAAATAGAAAGTGGCGAAGATGTCGGCCATGCCCAGGGGACCGGCGGTGTGGCCGCTTCCGGCCGCCACCAGCATTTCAATGATGGTCTCGCGGATAGCCTCGGCCTTCAGTTCAAGCTCATTTATTTTTTCTTCGGTTAACATACTCGATGTGAGAAATTCATTAACGCTTACGCTGACGGTATTCGACTATCACTATAGTATACTGTATGGCACGACCACTAAGGACCTGAAAAAAGCTAGGAGCCCTCGTCGAGCAAAAGATGCTCGAGTTTTTTGGTGATCCCGATTCCGACCTTGAGCTAAAAGAGGGGTCGTGACTGAACTTCAGAAGCGTATGAAAAAAAAGCAGAAGTTCATCCCTCAGTTCTTTTCTATATTCCGTTTGCCTCTGCTGTCAGTTTTTCTATCTCGGCTTTCGAGTCATCAGCGCCAAAAATAGCGAGGAAAAACAGAGTATCACCGTGCTGTGCTTCCAGCCCGAAAAATGCTACAGTAAAAACTATGAAGAATATCATCCAATATCGCATCTTCAAAGGCGACAAGTACTATGTGGCCGAGGGCATTGATTTGCCGGTGGTAACGCAAGGAAAGACCCTCGATGAGTTGGCGAAGAATATCCAAGAAGCCACAGAGTTGTGCCTTAAAGGGGAAGACCCGGCAGATTTCGGACTCTCTCCCGAGCCTTCCGTGCTCGTCAATATCGAATTGCCGCGTACTCAGGCTCATGCCTAAACCGATATCGCTCAGTGGCCGCGACGTCGTCCACATTTTCGAGACATTCGGCTTTGCCATCGTCAGTCAAAAAGGGAGCCACATAAAGTTGAGACGCATGCCTAAAGAGGGTTTGCGGGAGACACTTACCGTGCCGGATCACAAAGAACTCGACCGTGGTACGGTCGTGTCGCTCTTCCGGCAGGGTTGTCGCTACATTCCGCAAGAAGAGTTGCGGAAATATTTCTATCGCTAATGTAGGAGTCGTTTGTGTTATACCCTGTTCGCTTCTGCCGTCAATTTTTCCATTTCGGCTTTCGGGTCGTCAGCGTCGAAAATAGCATGGCCGACAATAAGCCGGGTGGCGCCTGCTTTCACCAGCGCATGTGCATTGTCTATGCCGACCGCACCGTCCACTTGAATCTGCAGGTTCGGATACCTGCGACGAAGACGCTCCACTAAGTAGAGCGCGCGTTTGTTGAACGCCTCGCCTTGAAATCCCACTCGATCGATGCCCATGACCTGCACGAAGTCGAAGATCGCGTCAAACTGCTCCAACACGTCCGGCTGCATATCCGGCATGAGTGCCAAACCGGTTGTGACGGTGAACGCGCCCTGGTCATCCTCGCGCACATCAGCCAATAGTTGTAGAGCCTCAACTGCGCCCGGAGCCTTCGCGTGCACAATGATGCGCGATGCGCCCGCATGGACGAAGTCCATGACGCGCTCATGTGGATTGTCTATCATAAGATCGAATTCAAACTCGAACTCATCCCAAAAAGGGAGGCCTTGCTCCTCCTTTACTATGGTGTCAAACGTCGAGCGATCCCTGTAGGGCCAGGTGCGGTTGCGCGCAAAGCGGCCGTCGACAACATCGACCTGCGCCAATGTCGAGGCTCCCCGGACACGCCCGAGATGTTCCTCAAGATCTTTGAAGCTCTTCGGCAGCACCGCGGGAATTATCTCGACAGACATACCATGCTTTTATTGGTCCAGTTTTCTGATGCGCCGTAAGTGCCGCTCTTCGCCCGAGAAGTCGGTCGTCAGCCATTCGATGACCGCCTCTTTCGCTTCATCCTGGGTCAGGAAACGCGCAGCAAGACACAACACGTTGGCATTTTGATGCGCACGCGGAGAAAGCAATATGCTCAATGCCTTACCCGAGGCATCAATTTGGTTCCCGCGAGCCGGCCCGTAGTATACTTCGGCGCGCACACCACGGAATCGGTTGGCTGCCATCGCCTCCCCCTGACCTGAGGCTCCGATGGCTACGCCAGAGGCATCGGTATGCTCTGCCACGGCCCGCGCCAAGGGTGCAATGGTATCGGGATAATCGTCATCTTTGGCATACACAGAAGGACCCAGATCCTCGACGTCAAACCCGCGCTCCCCCAAAAACGACTCAAGCGCTTCTTTGAGTTCAAACCCGGCATGATCGGATGCGAGAAAGACTTTTTTATACATAGGCACCGGTTTTCTTTACATGTCTGAGCAGGGTGTAGGTGTACCCCATCTCGTTGTCGTACCACGCAAGCACCTTGACTAGGGTACCGCCAACGACGCGCGTCATCGCGAGGTCAGCGATGGAGCCCTCGGTGCGGCCGATGATGTCGCTTGAGACAAGAGGTTCTTTAGTGACCGCAAAAATGCCCTTCCAACGCTCCAGACCCGCCGCCTCTTCTAACATGGAATTGACTTCCTCAACGGTGGTGTCTCGCTTTGATACAAAAGTAATATCAGAAAGCGACCCGGCAACGGTAGGGACGCGCATGGCGATCCCGTCGAATTTATTGACGAGCTGCTCGTACGCCTTGGTGACGGCAATAGCCGCCCCGGTTGAGTGCGGCACTATATTCTGCGCCGCCGCGCGGCCGTGACGAAAGTCGCTATCCTTGACTGGGGCGTCTACCAGAGACTGGGTGGCGGTGTAGGAGTGCGTGGTGCTTAAAATCGCCTTTTCTATTCCCAGCGCCTCGTCCAGAATCGCGATGACCGGGGAGGCCGAGTTAGTCGTGCATGAGGCATTGGAGGTTACGAGGCACGTCTGTAATTTCTCCTCGTTCACTCCTACCAAGACGGTCGCAGCGCCCTCCATCGCATCTTTGACCGGTGCGGTGATGACGACGCGCTTGGCGCCGGCGCGCAGGTGCGCGCTTGCCTTCTCGAAGCTGTCGAACACGCCGGTTGACTCGACGACTACGTCTATCCGCATATCCTTCCACGGGAGCCTCTCCGGGTCGCGTTCGCTGACGCAGTGAATCTCCTTGCCTCCCAGGATGAGGTTCCTTCCTTCTGCGCGTACGTCAAAGCGTGCTCCCCGATAGACGCTGTCATGCCGCAGCAAATAGGCAATGTTTTCAATATTGCCAACGTCATTGAACGCAACCATGTCTACGTCAGGGTCATTCCACGCCGCTCGCACAAAGCAGCGCCCAATGCGTCCCATCCCGTTTATTGCGACGCGCACCGCCATACCCCCAAGTATATCTTATTCCTCCTCGAATGTTGGGAGAATCGAGACTGTCACGCTGCTGGTGTAATTGCTTCCATTACCGTCAAAGCACGAGAGGGTGAAGATGGTCGGGGCAGTGATGTTGGAGACTGTCGTGCCGCTTGAGCTCAGCGCAGTTGAGATGACGGTTCCGGAGTTGTTCGTCACCGTGCAGGAGGTCATGTTTGAGGTCGTCCAGGAGAGCGAGGTGCTGTCTCCTTTGACTACGCTGGAGGGATTGGCACTGATACCTTGGGTAATGGAGCCTGGGGGTGCACTTGCGGAAGTGGTAAACGATTGTATGCCCCCGTAGCCAGTACCAATCCCGTTTGAGGCGACGGCGCAGTAGTAATACGTGGTAGCCGCAGTGAGCCCCGAGACGCTTTGAGCGTAGCCGATCGGACTTGAGCCGGAACCAAGGGAATCGCCTGCGGCGGGAACGATAGTGCCAAAGCTGCTGTTGCAGGTGCCAGGCTTGGTTATGCTGTAGACAAAGAACGCCGTCGTAGCAGCGCCATTTGGATTCACCGTCCCATTGAGAGTGGCCGTGGTGGCGGTTAGGTTCGTGGCAGGATCGGTAGTGACGGTGGGGGCGGAGGCGGGTGCAACGTATGTAAATTGGTCTCCCGAACTAGTGCCGCTGCCGCTCATCCCCGCCGAAGTGGTGACGGTCACTTCCACAGTCCCCGCGCTGCCAGCGGGCGAGGTCGCCGTGATGGAGGTGGCGCTGTTGACCGTGTAGGATGCCGCCGCAGTGGAGCCAAAGTTGACCGCCGTTACATCGGTAAAGTTGGTGCCCATGATGGTAACGCTCGTTCCTCCGGCGGTGGGGCCGCTCGTTGGGCTGACCCCGGTGACGGTGGGGGCGGAGGCGGGTGCAACGTATGTAAATTGGTCTCCCGAACTAGTGCCGCTGCCGCTCATCCCCGCCGAAGTGGTGACGGTCACTTCCACAGTCCCCGCGCTGCCAGCGGGCGAGGTCGCCGTGATGGAGGTGGCGCTGTTGACCGTGTAGGATGCCGCCGCAGTGGAGCCAAAGTTGACCGCCGTTACATCGGTAAAGTTGGTGCCCATGATGGTAACGCTCGTTCCTCCGGCGGTGGGGCCGCTCGTTGGGCTGACCCCGGTGACGGTGGGGGCGGAGGCGGGTGCAACGTATGTAAATTGGTCTCCCGAACTAGTGCCGCTGCCGCTCATCCCCGCCGAAGTGGTGACGGTCACTTCCACAGTCCCCGCGCTGCCAGCGGGCGAGGTCGCCGTGATGGAGGTGGCGCTGTTGACCGTGTAGGATGCCGCCGCAGTGGAGCCAAAGTTGACCGCCGTTACATCGGTAAAGTTGGTGCCCATGATGGTAACGCTCGTTCCTCCGGCGGTGGGGCCGCTCGTTGGGCTGACCCCGGTGACGGTGGGGGCGGAGGCGGTGGCGGGCTCTATATTGGTGGTGCCCGAGCAGGTGGAAGAGCCAGAGCTATTCGTGACGGCCATGATGACCGTCGATGAGACGGCGGCACTGTTGGTGTTTGTAAATGTGCCAGTCGTAGCCGTGCCCGAGGAGGAGGGGATGAAGGTGCTTGAAGACGGACTTACGGTGACTCCCGAAGGATACATATAGGAGAGCGTGGCGCTGGTGGGACTGTCTGCGGTGAGGTAGGAGACACTCGCTGAGGAGCCGCTTGGAATAGATGAAGGGACGTACACAGCACAGGTAGGAGGAGTGGAGCCGGAAGAGGAAGACGGATATATGGTGACAACCGTGGTGGAGGCTTCGCCTACGGTATACCACTGTGGTCCGATGCCACCGCCCTGTTGAGCGGCGGTAAAGGTCACGGTTTTATTTGCGATGCCGAAGTTTGTGTTATTAAGGACGGTGAGTGTCATGGTGCCGCTGTACGCCCCACTGGCGATGTCAATATCTCCACCGAATGGGTCGGTTTTAAAATCGCTACCTCTCATGGCTGTGCCGGTTACGGTGGTAGGCACCGCAAGCGCTTGCGCGGCATCAGAAGTGAGTGTGGCAGTGATGGTCACTTGCCCTCCCGTGCCTTCCACAGCCTGCGCGGTTGGGGGGGAGAGAGTGAGGGTGGGGGGGTATATGATATCCACCGTCGCAGGCGTTCCTGATAGGTAGCCGGGCGCGGAGGGAGTCAAAATCACGTTTTTGCCGTCTCCTGATGGAAATGTCTCAAGCGTGATAGAACCGGCAGTACCTCCGGTAGGAATGGTGACGCTTGTTGGGTTTAACAAATAATCTTGATTAGTGGCCGAGGCTGTGCCACCTGTTTGGGTGAGTGTGATAGTGGTAGCGGCAGTAGCGGCAGCAGAGAGCGTGGCAGTTATGGTCGACTCTTGAGGTCCTCCGATGACGTTTGTCGGCGAAGCCGAGAGATTGACCACGGGAGTAAAGGCTATGATGTCGACGAGGCCACTGGTGGAGGGACTGCCGGCTCCGTCGTTGTTGGGCAGCCAATAGTCCGCTGCCAGGGTGGTGGTGGCGGTTACCGTCGTGCACGAGGTGAGGCTCGGGCTGCAGTAGCCGGAGCCGCCGCCCCCGCCATACGAGTAGCCGAAGTTGATACCGCTATAGCCGCCGCCAACAATGCCGCCGCCGCCGCCGCCGCCGTTATAACCTGCTCCGCCGCCGCCGCCGGGAGCCTGCTCTGATCCACCGCCGCTACCCCCCGTGAGCCCCCCGGCGGGTGGTGCGCTCCCCGCAGAGAGTGCCCCACCGCCTCCGGAATACCCGCCGCTTCCTGCTCCAGGACCTGCGCTCGTACCACCGCTGCCGGAAGTGCCTGGAGCATCTGTGCCTCCCGAGCCGCCGCCAAAGCCACCGGCCTCATCGTAGTAAGGATCGGCGTAACCGCAGGGGTTTTCGGATACATTGGTCCAACTGCCTTCGCCGCCGCCGCCGCCTGCAATGACGAGGGCATTTGCCTGAGAAGGGGTTACCGGACCGCCGCCAACGCCGCCATTGGTGAAGATGCCCGAGTAGCCTCCTCCGGTGTTTGCGGCACTGTTTGCGGCATTGGCACTGTGACCCCCAGAGCCTCCGCCCGTATCAGATCCCACGACAATCGTCAGCACTTCTCCGGCAATGACCGGAATGGTAGAGCTTGCATAGCCGCCGGCGCCGGCAGAACCCCCAGCTGCGAGATATATAGTATTGTAACCTGGACAGGATCCATTTGGGTGCGTTGCGCCAGTGGTGCCTCCTCCCGCCCCCCACATCTGGACCGTGACATCGCCCGCGCCTGGGGCAGTATAGGTAGAGGAGCCTGGCGTGCTCGCAATATAGGCATCGGCGGCGTTTGCGGTTGACGGAAGCCCGGAGAGCGCGAAGGTGCCCACCCGGCTGTGGGTGAGGAACACCGCTGCGCCGAGGAGGAGGGCCACGCCGAGACACAGGACTACTGTGTTGAGCATTTCATCGCGAATGCCTTCAAAAAAATCCATAATGACGTACCGTTAGTGTAGCACTGACTCTCCATCACCATGCGACCTGTCCACAGCTACCATTCTTAACGATGGCGCGATGGCGTATACTGGTAGCATGCAGACCAAGTGGCTCATCGTGACATTTCTTGTGCTAGCCGTGGTGATTGGCGCATGGGTGGCGTTGGTGTATCTTCCGCACACCTCGCAGGTGCCGCAGCCCGTGGTTCAGCGCATTCCCCCTGTCGATACCCATTACACTGCCCCACCAGCACTTATCGTGCACCACACGGTGGTCAATGGAGCCAATGTATATGCAGGCACGCTACCGATCCGCTCGTGCAACACCATTGCAACCGGGCTCTCAAGCTCGGGGAGTGCTCCGGTTGAGCTCACGATCAGTTTCAAGGTATTCGACGGCGACGGCACGTGTCTTACGGCGACGTCGGCCGAAAGCGACCAGCAGCCTTTCTCGGTATCCTTCTCCTCTAAAGTATCTACTCGATCACCGGTGGTCACTGCGCTGACCATCAACGGCTCGTCTGTTCCATTCAAGGTTGTGGAGGGAGAATAAAAAAATTTAACGTTTTATCTACAACACCTGTCAACGCAGCTCACGGGTATGCGACACAGGTATACATAGTTAGGGAGGAACGGGCTTTCACTCAGAAGAGTATGCTAGAGAAAAGCGACGCCTTATGTGGCAATGGTCTACATCTACGCACGCTCCTCATGGTTGTATCGAGATGAGAACGATATACCCGGTATGGCTCAAATTTCCTGGAAGGATGGAATAAGTTTGACTTCAAAACTCCAAGAGTAGCTATTGCTGTAGGAATCGGTGCACGAGAGGGTGAAGATGGTCGGGGCAGTGATGTTGGAGACTGTCGTGCCGCTTGAGCTCAGCGCAGTTGAGATGACGGTTCCGGAGTTGTTCGTCACCGTGCAGGAGGTCATGTATTGAGTCGCCCATGAGAGCGACGTGGAAGCACCTTTGGGCACCCAGGGGGGAGTTGCGAGCAGGACCTGAGTGACGGAGCCTTGGGGCGCAGCCACCATGATTGTGCCTTGACAGGTGTTCGAGCCGGGTGTGAGCGTGGCTTGGTAGATATAGGTGCCTATGGTATTGAGTGTACCCGTTGAATACCCTTCACCCGCTGGTGCATTGGCAGGGCTCGGCGCGGTCGTGCTGGTCCATGTGGTGCCGCCATTGGTGCTGTACTGCATGGTTGCGCTCGTGACCGTGGAGACTGCAGTGGTGTATTGAAGGATAGTGCTGTTGCCGGGTTGGATTGGCGGTGGACTCGACAAGCTACAGGTGGGTGGTAGTGAAGCGGTGGTAAACGGCTCGATACCTCCATAGCCGACACCGGCGGAGTTGGTGGCGTAGGCCCTGTCGTAGTATGTCGTATTGGCAGTGAGGCCAGAGAGACTTGCAGTGAACGCTCCGGTGCCAAAGGAGCCCGTCTGGGTGGTAGTGGCGGTCCCGGAGCCGAGGGTCGAGTTGGTGCCCCAGGCGAAACCGGTTGAGGTTGCGTTGCTTCCACCTGTGGCGGAGATGGTGCCATTAAGCGTAGCCGCAGTAGTGGTGATGGCCGAGGCAGCGCTCGTGGTGACAGAGGGAGAAGTGATTGCGGCGCCTGTGGTGAACGACTGGACGCCCCCGTAGCCCTCACCGATGTTCCCGTAGCCGCCACCGCCACTCCCGCCACCAATGCCCCCGTAGCCCTCACCGATGCTGCTGATCGCATAGGCTCGGTAGTAGTACGTCGTATTGGCAGCAAGGCCCGTGATAGCCGCCGTAAAGCTAGAGCCGCTGCCGAAGTTGCCACTCTGGCTCGTGGTCGAGACGCCGGTGCTTAAGGTAGAACTCGTGCCCCAGGCGAAGCCCACCGCGTTATTTCCTACTCCGCTTGAGGCTGCGCCGCCAGCGCCGCCAGCGCTGATGGTGGCACCGCTCCCGCCTTTGGCGCCAGCCACCACGGCGCTACCCCACCCGCTTCCTGTATTGTCTGAGCAGTTGCTAGTCGAATTGCAAAAATAGGTATCGCCGCCTTTCCCGGAACTCGCGCCGGCACCGATGGCGTAGGTGACCGTAGCGCTCGGAGTAAGCGAAACGTTTGCCGCTTCCGCATACGCGCCTCCGCCTCCGCCCCAACCCTCCCCTGGTATTGGGGAATAACCACCGCCACCGCCACCGATGACCTGTATGGTGTTGGCGCTGCTATTCCAGTTGGAAGGCACTGTATAGCTCGTACCCGACGTGAGGATGGTAACCGTTGGCGTACCGCTGCTGTAATACGTGATGACAATAACACCTGGTCCTCCGGTAGCTGATCCTCCGGTGTAAAAGCTATTTCCAGATCCTCCTCCATAATTGCCGCCTGCGCCTCCGGTGCTTGCGCCATAGGTTCCACCGCCACCACCGCCTGAGCCGGCGGTGCTCCACTCGGTGCCGTTTCCTCCGGCATAGCCGCCACCACCACCCGCGCCGCCGTAGCCATTATCGCCGGCACCGCCCTGAGTGTAGGACGCACTGAAACCGCTGCCGTATGGACCTCCTGCGCCGCCACCGCCGCCGCCGCCTTCACTGTCACCGCTGCCGCCTGAGGCGGTTGAACCGCCGGTCCCTATCGACGTGATACTGCCGCCCAGTGTCGCTGAGGCGCTCGTGAGGTTGGTGACGCTCCCGGTGGAGACTGTTGGCGCTGCAGGCGGAGGCTCTAGGATAGTGGTGCCTTGAGCGGTGCAGGAGCCCACGCTGGTTTGCAGTGTCATGGTGATGGTAACCGTACTGGCGGAACTATTAGAGTTGGAAAAGACGCTTGAGGCGATGCTGCCTCCTGAGTACGTGGGGGTAAAGCTTGTTGACGCAGGGTTCGCTGTAACACCGCTGGGGAGCGAATAGGTCAGCGTACCGCTTGTCGCGTTGCTAGTAGCTCCGTAGGTGAGGGTCGCCGTGGAGCCGTTCGCGATGGGCGAGGTGATGGAGGAGATGCTGCAGGTAGGGGTGGTGGGAGGAGGCGGTTGTATGGTGACGGTCGCGCCGGAGCCTGAGATGTATGTACCATTACCGGCGCCGCTGCCGGACGGAGTAAAAGTCACCGTCTTGTTAGCGGGGCCGAAGGTTGAGTCGTCGTTAAGAACGGTGATCGTCTTGGTTATAGTGGTGGACCCGGCGGGAAGCACGAAGGTGTATGCGGCGGGCGATTGTGAATAATCTTCGTCTTGCTCGGCCGTGCCCGAGTTGCCTCTAGTAATTACGGTCGTTTGGGCCGTGTTGGTGAAGGAGAGCGTCGCCGTGAAGGTCGCTGTGGCGCTACTTCCCTCGGCAATAGTGGTCGGCGAGGCGGAGATGGTGGCGGTGGGGCTGCCTGAACCGCTTGGCGTGCCGGCCGAAAACGATTGGATGCTCCCATAGCCAGTGCCGCTGCCATTGGTTGCGTAGGCTCTGTAGTAATAGATATCACCAGTGGTGAGGCCAGAGAGACTTGCAGCGAACAACGCTCCGGCCGGGAGGGAGCTCTGCGTGGTGGTGGTTGCGGTGCCGGAGCCGAGGGTTGAGCTGGTGCCCCAGGCGAAGCCTTCGGCGGTTACGTTGCTCCCGTTTGTCGCCACGAGAGTGCCCTCAAGCGTGGCAGTGGTGTCCAAGGAGGCAGCGCTGTTGGTAGTAACGTAGGGAGCGCCAGCAGAGATCGTTACGGGGACGGTCGCATTGAGCGTGCCACCGCAATAGAGATAGTAATCTACCGTGGTGTCTCCCGCCGTTTCCGCGATGGTCGTCGAACCGATGAGACCGCTCGTGTTGGCGCTTATCGACCCACTATATCCGCCTGCGGTTTGAGTGACAACCGCGTTCCAGGCGGCCGAATAATAGGTATGGCCGAGGGAATCTTCTAGCTGCGCCGAGGTATAGATGGGATTTTCAGAAGGATAGATCCATCCATTCCCGCACGCCAAGAATTGACTCGTGTACTGCACGGGCTGGCAGGCCCAGTCAAGCTCAACTTGGGTGCCCGATGGCACGGTGAGCGGCGTAGCGACTCCGGCACTTTGCAACGAGCCGACGGCGGAGCCGCCGCAACCGGTCCCGCCGGAAGTAAACAGTGATTTCGCGAACTCTCCCGTGGTCGTGTTCGAGATGTTCGCGCTCAAGATGCCCCCGACAACGGGGGACCATTCGGTACAGTTGGAGTCGTAGCTGCCAGTCTGATAGTTCATGTAGCAGAGTATGGGAGACGGGAACGGATAATAGCCTAAGTCGGAGGGGGTGGAGGTGTATGACGGCATGCCTAGATTGCCCGAAGTGTAATATGACTCAGTTGACCAATACGCCACTGAAGCAGTTTGGCTGCTGTTTATGTTCTGGAGCGTGAGTCTAAGCGGCTGCGGCAAGAACGGCAGAGTGCCCGAGAGCACAAGGACGATGAGTACAAAAGTTGCGAGACCGCCGCAAAGCTTCGTTAGGTTTTGCAGATTGTTCTCGGGGAACGTGTCTGGTATTTTTAAAAAATCCATCTGTGTCTTCAATATAGCACCGAAATATAGCACCGAAATATAGCACCGACCAGTGTCCCCTAGGTCATGTACTGACATCTGCTTCTCTCCATTAAATAGTTCCGAGCCAGTGGAAACCACATCGTGCCTTGTATGTATGGTGTCGTTGAGGTCGCGGCTGAATCGCCTCCGGTTGGTGGTGAGCTACTCGCCTCCCCAGAGTCGTCACTCGTGCTTATCGCAGGCGGGGTTGCTGCATCCCCACTGGGCGGCAGTTGCGGCAACCACGACCACACAGCTGGCATAGCCGGTGAGGCCATTGCTGTCGGTGGCACTACATATATACATATAATAGTGTGGGTTTCGACTTCCGAGGTGTTGACGGTCGTTTGATCAATGGTCGTGGTGGCCCCGCCATCGACCGACGCCATCAATTGCACAGTGCTATCACTTTTAAATAAACCGCCAGGTCATCATGATGCCGGCGAGCCAAGTATCGAGCTCTTTGTAGGTCGTCACTTCGTACAAGAGGCCGCCGTTGATGAACCACACCTCGCGCGTGTCGCCCATCCTCGCGTCAGTGCTGTAGAACATCGTGGCACTCACCCCGTCGATGACAATGGTGGTCGGGTTCTCCAAAACGCCCGACGGCTCGTCCATTTCGAAACGAGCCTTGGTTATCTGCGGTTGGTTATACGGCGTCACAAATACCTGGAAGCCCGCGTTAGTCGACGGGTCTTGAAACGCGACCGTAAGTCCCTGCCCGCCTCCGCCGTAGGTTGTGACCTGCAAGTTGGGAGGATATTGAAGCGAAAAGTGATACTGCTGGTTGGCATATGTAAGGTATCCCTCGGTTGAGGTGGCCGAGGCAAGGAGTGTGTGCGTGCTCGTCGCCGTGGTTAGGAACGTCGTAGCGACCTCGCCGCGCGAGTTGAATACTAAAAACCACCTCCCAACCCCAATGAGAAGTGCTGCGATGATAACCGTTGCAAAAATCCAAAAACTTTTTCCCATATCACTTGAGGCTCCAGGTGATGATGATCAGGCCTTGACCACCGGCGCCACTACTTGGTGAGGCGGCGGTAGGGCCGCCGCCGCCGCCGTATGTGCCCCCGGCGCCGCCGCTGGCACCAGTTACATCTCCGCCACCGCCGCCGCCGCCGCCTGAGCCGTAGGCTGGTGACGCAGACCACTCCGTCCCGTTGCCGCCAGCGCCGGCAGGCGATGAACCGTTGGATGCTATCCCGCCAGCCCCGCCAGAACCAGCATCACCTGATCCGCCTGCGCCGAGAGAAGAGGTTACACTTTGACCATTATTACCATTACCGTTGGGCCCTCCAGCCCCGCCGGCGCCGCTGCCATTATTGCCGCTAGCACTCCCGCCAGAACCACCCGAATACGCGTACGGAGCGCCCGGGTTGGTTATCCCTCCGCCCACGCCGCCCACGCCGCTTGTCGCCGAGCCGCCAGCGCCGCCAGTTTGCGTGCCAGAGCCTTCTGTCCCACCCGCGCCATGCTGCGCCCCGACCGTACAACTGCTTAACGATGACCCACCAAAACAGGTATCGCCACCAGGGTTACCGTTGCCGGTACTAGTTACCGCTGCGCCACCCGCTCCTATAGCAATGGCGACACTGCTGTTTGGGGTTTCAGAAACGTTTGAAGCTTCAGAATATCCGCCGCCGCCGCCGCCGCTGCCATTGCCTGAGGCGGGGCCGAATGGGCCACTTCCACCACCCCCGATGACCTGGACGGTGTTGCTTGCGCTGTTCCAATCTTCTGGAATGGTCCATGTGGTGCCCGAGGTAAGGAATACGCGCAGATACGTTGCCGACATCGGCGAGATGCCGCTCAGGCGAATATCGCCAATAAGTTTCAGGTGACCGATAAGCCGAATGATGCGCGGCCCCGGTACGATATTTTCATAGGTTATGACGATGAGGCCATTGGCTCCGTTGCCGCCTTGGCTAGCAAACCCAGAACCCCCGCCTCCGCCATAGTTGCCGCCCGCGCCGCCACCCGATTCGCTGCCGTCTCCGCCACCGCCGCCGCCAGCGCCGACCGAGGTCCACTCCTGGCCGGCACCTCCTGCAAGGTTGGCAGTGCCGCCTGCGCCGCCCGAGCCGTTGTCGGCGGTGCCGCCGGTGGCGCCACTGCCGGCAGCGCCCGCGCCATTTGGACCCGCTGCGCCACCGCCGCCGCCGGCGGTCTCTGATTCTGAAACGGATGCCGCTCCATTGCCACCGTTGTATGTCAGCGTGCCGATCGATGAGGCTGCGCTGCCCCCATCACCACTACTGCCAGCTGCGCCGCCCAAAGCCCCGACTTTGACGGCACTGCCCCACGTGCTTCCATTGTAGTCCGAGCAGTTGGACGTCGAGTTGCAGAAGTACGTGTCGTTGCCGGCGGAGCCTTCTTCTTCTGAGTCGTTGCCTGCGCCGCCGGCGCCCACTTGGTAGGTCACGCTGTTGCCTGCCGTGAGACTTACGTTGGATATCTTGGCATATGCGCCGCCGCCGCCGCCGTAGTAGGTGGGGGCTGTAAACTCTGCGCCTCCGCTTCCGGCGCCGATGACCTCAATAGTGTTTTTCGCCGAATCCCAGTCGGCGGGAACCGTGAAGCTCGTCTGTGAGGTGGAGGTGAGGAAGCCTTGACACTCACCGCCGCTGATGGGTGAGCCGAAATAGCATGCCTGTGCGTGCGGCGCCGCGGCGAACCCGCAGACCAAAAGAAGCATGAATATCAGGGCTCGCGAAAGATATTTTATTGAAGCACTCATAAATACTTATTGTACGTCCACCGTGCGTGTTGAGGTCGCGGTGAGCCCTGAGGAATCCGTTGCGACGTAGGCAATGCTGTAGGTAGTCGATGTCGAGGTGTCGAGATTGACGCTCGTGACTGGGTTGCCGTTAAGGAGGGTCTGGTAGCCGAGGTTGGTGTCTCCTGCCTGGCCCGGGCCCGTATCGCTCACGGTCGCGCCCAAATCTTCGTACGTGCTCCCGACGCTGATGGTCGCAGGATCATTGCCATTGATGGTGATGGTCGGGGGAACGGTCGGAGTCGAGGTATTCTCTGAGGAATCGCTGCTTGAGGTGCTGTTTGTGCTCGATGCGTTGCTGGAATCTTCAGATCCTGAGGAACCACTTGTTGAGGTATCACTACCGCCGATGATCTGCGGCGAGCCGGTCGGCACTTGGCAGGTACCGGCGGTCGAAACCATCTGCCCATTCTGCATCGAGACACAGTAGGGCGCCTTCGTTTCTTGGTCGTAGAGCGTAATACCCGCAGGCTCGCTCGCAGAGCCCACAGTGAGCGTATCAGCAAAGAGATTTTCTATATGTGTCATCGCCTGGGTGATGTCGATGCCGAAATTGCTAAGACGGCTCAGTATGACCTGCATGATAGTGCCAGCGAAGTCGGTCCCCGTGAGGGTGGAAGTCGCAGTAAGCGTCGTTGTTGCAGTAGTCGAAGAGCCCAGTAATATCTGCTGAAGCGTTGGTATATTGACACCTTGTTGATCATTCATAAACACCAGGATCGAATTGCTGCTCGAAGCCGCAGTATACGACTCAAGCGCAACGCCCACCGAAGGATCAAACGGCCCTGCCTTCATGCCATAGCCCGGAGTTGTGGTGGAGAGCGCAATGCGGTCACCGGGGTTGATAGGACCATTGTCGAGGGTCACCAAGACTGGTATCTGCCCGGCCAGTGCTATAGGATACTCATTGGTATTAGTATCCCCGTCACCAAATGTAATGCCTGGGTTGGTGGAGACTGCGCCGATGAGGGTTTCTTCTACCGAGGAATCTGCGAGCGTTATGGTGTCAGAGCTGGTGGCAACTGCAACAAGATTACCGGGGAATAGCGGCACATTGGACTGGTACATTTCGGCCAAGTCTTCGGTGGAAATCGTGGTGTATGACCGCGCGATGATGACTCCTGAGGTGGTGCCGACCGAAGCACACGATCCGGCTGCGCTTACGCAGAGGGTGCCATTGCTTATCATCACACTCGCATCGACCTTGCCGTTGCCGATGATAACCGTGTTCTTATATTCCGGACCGAGGCTTACGCCCGAGCCCGCCGTGAGGCCCGTTGACGTGCCGACAAAGAATCCGACGGTGGTGGTAGCACCGTTGGTGGAAATGGATTCAACTGGTTGTGTGCCGGCAACGAATGTAGAGGTGGTGGATATAGACCACCCGTTTTGTACATTGTCGACGGTCGTCGTTGCGAACGTTGGGTAGTTGAAGAGGCCTTGGTTGGAGATCGAGAAGAGCGTGGTGGTGGAGAATACTCCGCCAGCGTTGGTAGAGCTTCCGATGGCGAACAGTGTCGTATTACTGGAGCTTGCATTGTTCATCAAGGATAGCAGCGCGAATGGAGAAGAAGTGCCGGAGCTGATGTCCCCGTTGTTGCCTATGACGAAGTTAATGTTGTTTTGGAATGAGGTGGAAGAACCAACGTCAAATGCTGCAGAGGCTTGACCTGCAATAGGATTGACCGAGAGCATGGCGAAGGGAGAGGTTGAGCCGATGCCAAGCAATCCTTGGTTCGTAAATTCAAGAAGGGTCGTCGTCGAGAATACTCCGCCAGCGTTGGTAGAGCTTCCGATGGCGAACAGTGTCGTATTACTGGAGCTTGCATTGTTCATCAAGGATAGCAGCGCGAATGGAGAAGAAGTGCCGGAGCTGATGTCCCCGTTGTTGCCTATGACGAAGTTAATGTTGTTTTGGAATGAGGTGGAAGAACCAACGTCAAATGCTGCAGAGGCTTGACCTGCAATAGGATTGACCGAGAGCATGGCGAAGGGAGAGGTTGAGCCGATGCCAAGCAATCCTTGGTTCGTAAATTCAAGAAGGGTCGTCGTCGAGAATACTCCGCCAGCGTTGGTAGAGCTTCCGATGGCGAACAGTGTCGTATTACTGGAGCTTGCATTGTTCATCAAGGATAGCAGCGCGAATGGAGAAGAAGTGCCGGAGCTGATGTCCCCGTTGTTGCCTATGACGAAGTTAATGTTGTTTTGGAATGAGGTGGAAGAACCAACGTCAAACGCTGCCTTGGCTTGACCTGCAATAGGATTGACCGAGAGCATGGCGAAGGGAGAGGTTGAGCCGATGCCAAGCAATCCTTGGTTCGTAAATTCAAGAAGGGTCGTCGTCGAGAATACTCCGCCAGCGTTGGTAGAGCTTCCGATGGCGAACAGTGTCGTATTACTGGAGCTTGCATTGTTCATCAAGGATAGCAGCGCGAATGGAGAAGAAGTGCCGGAGCTGATGTCCCCGTTGTTGCCTATGACGAAGTTAATGTTGTTTTGGAATGAGGTGGAAGAACCAACGTCAAACGCTGCCTTGGCTTGACCTGCAATAGGATTGACCGAGAGCATGGCGAAGGGAGAGGTTGAGCCGATGCCGGTGTTGACGCCGAAGTTGATGATGTCGCCGCCGTTGCCGATGGTTATGGTTTGACCCGCGCCTGCGCCCTCTATGGTGCCGCTGTTTTGGAAGACGACATTGGGTGAAGAGTTAGTGTCGCCAATGATGATGTCGGAGCCCGGCACGCCGAGCGACACCTGCTCGGAGCCGGTGATGGTTGTGAAAGCAAGGAGCGGCTCAGCGGTCGTTGAGGTCGCGATAGTCCAGGCGTATTGCGTGTTGTTGAGGATGGTCGAGGTCGAGTTGACACCATAGTTAAAGATACCGCTGTTGGATATGGAAAACAGGGTCGTCGTCGAGAACACTCCGCCAGCGTTGGTAGAGCTTCCGATGGCGAACAGTGTCGTATTACTGGAGCTTGCATTGTTCATCAAGGATAGCAGCGCGAATGGAGAAGAAGTGCCGGAGCTGATGTCCCCGTTGTTGCCTATGACGAAGTTAATGTTGTTTTGGAATGAGGTGGAAGAACCAACGTCAAATGCTGCAGAGGCTTGACCTGCAATAGGATTGACCGAGAGCATGGCGAAGGGAGAGGTTGAGCCGATGGCCACCGTTCCTCCAAAATAAGCATTCGCGGTTGTCGTGGCTCCTCCTGAAATAGTGAGGCCTGTGATTTGTGTTCCTGCTCCAATGGTCGTTGAGGCGAAAATACCAATGTTGGTAGTGGTAGACACATATCCCGTGTTCACCGTGAACGGCCACGCGAAGGTATCGAAGCCACTAATAGCACCGCAAACGATTGTTCCTGCCGATGTATTCAGAGCATTTGAGCCACTGCAGGTTCCAAAGTTCCCGATGGTGGTGGAACCAATGTTGGAGACGCTGAAGAGCGTGGTGGTTGCTGTGCCCGCCGTTGTTGAACCGATGGCGAAGAGCGTGGAGGCTGCCTGGGATGCATAGGTTCCTCCCGCGAAAATGGAGAGTTGGGCGTAGGGAGAGGTGGTACCGATGCCGACGTTTCCTGCATCTGTTGCGTCCAGAAGTGTTGTCGAAGCGGAGTTCACTACTTGGAATGGGAGAGTAGTTGCCGAAGTATCTGGCCCCCAGACGGTGAGGAGGGAGGAAGGAGAGGTGGTGCCGATGCCGACGTTGCCGCTACCTGTAATAACCATCTGCGTAGTGGTCGAGTTTAGCGTGAAGCCTGACGTTGAAGAGGCGGGACTTGTCTCGAAAATAATGGAACCTCCCGCGGCGTTACCAGTCGATTGGCCGCCGGAGAGAATTACGTTGCCTCCAATATGGTTCGTGCCGCCGGAAAGACCGCCCTGCAAGACGAGTGTGCCGCCAAATTGACTATTGGGGTCGGTAGAGTTGCCGGCACGAATGGTACCGCCAAGGGGCACGGGAGCCCCATTACCATCAACTCCGACAATCATGCCTGCTGCGCCAAGGGAACCCACGACAGCGAGCGACCCGCCCGTCGTGAGATTATTTGCACTCACAGCCAAGGCGTAATTCGCGCTCGAAGGACTGATACCGGTATTGGTGATGGTGAGTCCGGAGCCGAGATCGTAGCCGGTGGTAACGCCTCCAAGCGAGATACCGGACCCTGCCGCAATCGTGCCCGTGGCTTCATTGGTCACGCCGCTTGTGCCGTTTGAATACAACACCTCGCCTGCGGTAAGGGCGGTGGTCGTGGCAAGGCCTGTCCAGGTGATCGTCGCATTGTTGCCTCCCACCAATGCTCCTTGAACTGCGGAGAGGGTGAAGGGTCCCGAGAATGTTTGGGTGGTGGTGGCCACGGAACTCACGTTCGACGGAGTCCCCGCACTGGTGAAGTAGGCAAGCTGGCTGATTGTCGGGACGCTTGAGGTCCCTAGCTGAGCGGTGATGGTACCAGCAGCTCGTCAAGGGACTCTGCGTGAAATCCAATCCCCCGCCATTGGTGATCGAGGTGACGGTGCCTTGCGGTTGTGCCGTGCACGTCACCGCTCCATCAGCGGCGGTTGTAAGCGCAGAGGTGCCGCCGCAGTTTGCGGCTCCTCCCGTGATGGCGAAGTTCGTGGTGGTGGCGCCGGTGGCGTTGATGCTGAAGACGATGGTACCTGAGGAGGAGGCCACCTGAAAGAGCGGCGTGATGTTGGCTTCCGTGGTGGTCGCAGTGACCGAGAGGGCGGCGTTGACGTTGTTCGTTGTGGTAGTGCCAACAAAGATCTCGGAAGTAGTTGCGCTGACGTAGGAGAGCGGGTGGCTGAACGCATCGTAGGAAAGGAGTCCCGTATTGGTGATGGTGAGTCCGGAGCCGAGATCGTAGCCGGTGGTAACGCCTCCAAGCGAGATACCGGACCCTGCCGCAATCGTGCCCGTGGCTTCATTGGTCACGCCGCTTGTGCCGTTTGAATACAACACCTCGCCTGCGGTAAGGGCGGTGGTCGTGGCAAGGCCTGTCCAGGTGATCGTCGCATTGTTGCCTCCCACCAATGCTCCTTGAACTGCGGAGAGGGTGAAGGGTCCCGAGAATGTTTGGGTGGTGGTGGCCACTTGCCCGAACGTGTTCACACCCGTGACGTAGGGTACGTTGCCCGCGGTGAGATTGGTGGAAGTCGAGAGACCGCTAAACGTGATGGCACCGGTGCTCGAATTGTAGGCGATGGGGAAGGTGCCTGAAAGAGAAGTCGAGGATATTTTGTTGTTGAACGTGTTCCAATCGGTCGAAGAAAGATATCCGTTTGAACTAGCACCTGCTTGTGAGATCGAGAGCGTGGTGCCGGAGAACGAGAGAGGTGCGGAGACTGATGCCGAGGTCACGGCTCCGGTACCATTTCCGGTGAGCAGGCCTCCCAGAGTGGTGGAGCCGGTGCCGCCGACGTTCACGGCAAGCGTACTGGTGCCGATGATGGAGCCTTGACCGTTGGCGTACAAGAGCGCGCTGGAGAGCGAGGTGAGTGCAAGATTGGTGGTGGTGGCCTGTGAGGTGGTGGCATTAACCGCAGTGAAGTTCTGCAAAGTGGTGGAGCCGGTGGCGAGAATATTTAATGCTTGGAGCGTGCCTGTTGCAGTGATGTTTGATGCTGTTACGTTTCCCCCAAAGAATCCTGAGCCATTAACCGAGAGCGTGGTAAAGGGTGAGGTGGTGCCGATGCCGACGTTGCCGCCAATGAAACTTGCAACAACCGGGTTGCTCTGAGTGGTTGACGCGATGAACGCGGCAATAGTCCCACGGGAGAAAATGCCGGAGATACCGACATCAAGACCACCGCCGGCGTACACGTCACCGCCAATATTGACGCTATCAGAGACATTGAGGTTGTTCGCCGCAAGTGAACCAATAGTGGCTGCAGGTGTTTGCAGCCCATTGATATCGATTATCTTTATCCCCGCGCTGCCAGCACCGACATACGCGTACTTACCGGCAAGTGTAACGTTATTTCCAGTACCGCCAAGTGCATAGGTGCCTATCAATACAGGACTGGCAGGATTGCTCGTGTCAACCACGATGAGGTTGTCCGCGTTATCCGCGATGTAGGCATAGTTGCCCGCTACCTCAACATCGTTATAACTTTTGTTACTGCTTGGATTATACGCGCCCACCAATGCGAGCGAAGCCGGGTTTGAGATATTGAGTATGTACATACCCTCGCCGCCCGTATCGGCAACGTAGAGATACCTTCCCGAGACATACAGACCAGTCGGCGCACTGACGTTGGACGTGTAGGACGTACCTACCTTCGTAGGATTTTGTGGATTGCTGATATCAACCGCGTAGACCGCAGCGGGAGAGGAATAGTCGCCGATGTAGGCGTACCGCCCAGCGACAGCAACTGCGTAAGGGAAGCTCCCTGAGCCACCCGAGTAGGAGCCGGCGAGCGTGGGGTTTTGGGGATTGCTGACATCAATGATGCGCAGGGCATGATTGTTGTAGTCGGTCGCATAGAGATATTTACCCGAAAGCGCCAGTGAGTAGACGAGGCCAGATCCGGCTATTGTGTATGTCCCGATAAGTGTGGGCAAGGCAGGATTGCTGACATCAAGAATGCCGACGCCATCGACACTACTGCCTGCATCGGCGATATAGGCGTACTTGCCTGCGACCACAACGTCCAGTACTGCGCTGCTTCCCGTGTCTGTGTACGTGCCGACCTGCACGGGATTTTTTGGATTGCTGATGTCGAAGATACGCAGTCCTCCTGCGTCGTCGGCTTCGTAGAGATAATCGCCCGACACATAGCTTTTATAACTCGTACCACCGCTCCCGATGGGCACGCTGGTTGCAAGCGAGGGGTTGCCGAAGGCGGTGTGTATGATATCGCCGCCGGCAATTGCGAGCGCCGCAGTTGGGGTCGTCGTTCCGATGCCGACGTCGCCGCCAGTCGTGAGCGTTGAGGAGACATAGAGGGTCGTTGACGTTGCCGCATCGACTACTTCGCCGCCGACCACTTGCAGCTGCGCCAAACTGCTGGTGGCAGATGCGCCTATCAGCACTTGATTGGTCGTGGTCGATTCGCGGATGCCCGAACCATTGAAGTAAGTCCAGTTGAGGTCGGCATTGCTGTTGCTGACGCTACCGCAGGTGACGATGCCGGCGGCATTCGTGAGGAGGTAGCAGCCATTGCCAAACGTAGAGAGCTGCAGGTTGCCGTTGGCAACTAAATTATTCGCCACGGCGAGATTGGTCGACGTTGCATTTTGGAGCGTGGTCGAGCCCAGCAGCGTGGTCGAAGAGAGAGTCGCACCGGTGCCGAAGACAACCGAGCCCGTGCCCGTCCCATCGGAGATGAGGGAGGCAAGATCGGCAGACACAGCAAGAGAGGATGAGGACAGTTTGTTGTTGAAGGTATTCCAATCAGTCGAGGAGAGATACCCGTTTGAGGCAGAGCCTGCCTCAGAGATGGAGAGGGTGTTACCGGAGAACGAGAGGGGCGAGGAGACGACGGCTGAGGTGAGAGCTCCTGTGCCATTGCCGGTGAGCAAACCTCCCAGAGTGGTGGAGCCGGTGCCGCCGAAGTTCGTCGCGAGCGTGGTAGTGGAGATGACGGAGCCGTTTGCATTGGCAAAGAGGAGAGCACTGGACAAAGAGGTGAGGGCGAGGTTGGTGGTGGTTGCTTGACTAGTAGTGGCACTAACCGCAGTGAAGTTCTGCAAGGTAGTAGAACCAACGACCAGCAGGTCGCCTGCTTTATCAAAACTTGAGGTCGCGGTGGCGCCGAAGAACGCACTGTAGGCAGAGAGCAGTGTTGAGGAGGCACCTGCGTTGAATTGCTCTAGCGCGGTGAAGGTGTTGGCGTGTGCGGTATTGAGTGAACCTACGACTAACCCTGTGGTTGGACTGAAGGTTAGTGTGCCGTCGGAATTTGATACTGAGGTTACTGAGCCGCTGCCGGAGCCGCAGGCGGCACCGGTTGCGGAGAGTTGTCCCTGTGCGTTGGCTTGAACACAGGTGCTGCTGAAGGAGCCAAGAGAGGAAACCACGAGATTGCTTGTCGATGCACTACCGGTGACGGCAAGCACACTGGTAGTTGCCTGCGACGTCGTCGAGTTCCCCGTAATGATGAGGTCTTGGGGGAACGTGTAGGCTCCTGCTCCACCGAAGGTGCCTGGAGTGGTGGTGATGACGCCGGTGCTTGAAGTGTAGGAGATGACGGAAGCTCCTGAGAGCGAGGTTGAGGATATTTTGTTGTTGAACGTGTTCCAATCAGTTGAAGAGAGGTAGCCATTGGAACCAGAACCTGCCTGCGAGATGGAGAGGGTGTTGCCGGAGAATGAGAGCGGTGCGGAGACTACTGCTGACGTAAGGGCTCCTGTGCCATTGCCACTGAGAAGTCCTCCCAAGGTGGTGGAGGAGGTACCGCCGTACGCGACCGAGAGTGTTGAGGTTGCGGAGACGACTCCGTTGATGGCTTGCAGAGGGCCGGTGAGGGAACCGAGCGTAAGCGCGTTGATAGTAGCACTCCCTAGGGTAACGACTGAAGCAAACAAGTTGGTTGAGGAAGCAGTGGTTGAAAACAATGTAGTGGTAGTTGCCTGCGACGTCGTCGAGTTCCCCGTAATGATGAGGTCTTGGGGGAACGTGTAGGCTCCTGCTCCACCGAAGGTGCCGGGTTGGGTGGTGAAGGTGGGTTGATTCCCAAGCACGTAAGCACTGGAGCCATTGGTGATGGAGATGATAGAGGCTTGCGCAAGTGAGGAGGTGGCTTCGGCAGAGACGGGACCAGTACCGCTACCGTAGAGTACTTCTCCTGAGGAGAGCGTGGTTGAGCCGGTGCCCCCGCCCCCAACGGTGAGCGTGCCACTTTGGGAAGGCTGGAAGGTGAGCGTGGAGCCTGAACCCGTGATGGTGAGGGCTGAAGTGATGCCGTTGGTCGTCGAGGTGGTGGTTGAGAGAGTGACTGCAGGACCGGTGGTGGTTTGTCCTGTGGGGCCGATTGAAGTGAGACCGCTGCTGCCTGAAGATGAAACACAGGTGCCTGCGATAGCGAAGCACCCTCCCGAAGCCAAATTGATGCCACCGGTAGTATTGAAGGTGGAGGTGCCGGTGGTGAATCCGATGCCGCCAGTGTTGCCGACCGAGAGGAGCGCATACGGCGAGGTGGTGCCTACCCCCACATTCCCCGAGTTGTTGATGATGAAGGAGGTGGCGGTTGAGGAACCCACATCAAACTCATTGGAGGCGACTCCTGCCGTGGGGTTGACAGAGAGAAAGGCAAAGGGAGTAGAGGAGGAGATGCCGAGGTCTTGGGGGAACGTGTAGGCTCCTGCTCCACCGAAGGTGCCTGGAGTGGTGGTGATGACGCCGGTGCTTGAAGTGTAGGAGATGACGGAAGCTCCTGAGAGCGAGGTTGAGGATATTTTGTTGTTGAACGTGTTCCAATCAGTTGAAGAGAGGTAGCCATTGGAACCAGAACCTGCCTGCGAGATGGAGAGGGTGTTGCCGGAGAATGAGAGCGGTGCGGAGACTACTGCTGACGTAAGGGCTCCTGTGCCATTGCCACTGAGAAGTCCTCCCAAGGTGGTGGAGGAGGTACCGCCGTACGCGACCGAGAGTGTTGAGGTTGCGGAGACGACTCCGTTGATGGCTTGCAGAGGGCCGGTGAGGGAACCGAGCGTAAGCGCGTTGATAGTAGCACTCCCTAGGGTAACGACTGAAGCAAACAAGTTGGTTGAGGAAGCAGTGGTTGAAAACAATGTAGTGGTAGTTGCCTGCGACGTCGTCGAGTTCCCCGTAATGATGAGGTCTTGGGGGAACGTGTAGGCTCCTGCTCCACCGAAGGTGCCGGGTTGGGTGGTGATGACCCCTGTGTTTGGATTGTAGGAGACGACACTGGCTCCCGACAGAGAGGTAGAGCCGAGGAGTCCCAAGGAAGTGGTTGAGACACTAAGTGCGCCGCTCAGATCGGTGAGTCCCGTGCCAAGAAGCGAGGTGAAGTAATTGCCGCTTAAGGAGAAGGTCGAGGTGACGAGATTGGTGGTGGTGGCGTTGGTGGTGGTTGAGTTTTGAGCAGTGAAGTTCTGGAGGGTCGTTGAGCCAGTGGTGAGGAGTGTCGAGAGAGTGGAGAGGCCGGAGACTGCCAAGGTACCGGTTGCAGTGAGGTTGGTTGCGGTTACGTTACCGGTGAAGAAGCCCGAGCCGTTGACCGCGAAAGTGGCGAAGGGAGAGGTAGTGCCGATGCCGACCGCATTTTTGAAGTAGGCAGAGAGAGGAACAGAGCTGTTAACCTCCAGAGCAGCGAGAGAGGTGGTGGCCGTTGAGCCAATGAGAACTTGATTGGTGGTGGTGGCCAAGTACAGGCCGGAGTTGTTGAAGAACACCCAATTGCCATCACTACCGCCTCCACCTCCGGTGCCGCAGATAACCGAACCTGAGGGATTGGTCTCCAGGGTGCAGTTGCCGAAGCCGCCTGCGGTAAGAGACAGCGTACCGGCAAGTACGAAATTCTCCGCAGAGAGGGTTTTAGTTGAGGTGGCGAAGGAGAAGGAGGAGTCTGCGGCTAAGGTGGTCCCGTTAGTGAATTGGACCAAGCCCGGCGTGCCAGTGGCAACCGCAGTACCGCTGCCACTCCCGATACATACCCCATTGATGCTAAAGCAGCCGCTCCCGAGATTGATACCTGCTGCAAAACTTGATGTTGCAGTATTGGTGCTGGTGAAGGTGCCGGTGAAATCTCCACTGGCATTGTTGAAAGAGGAATTGTTGATGGTACTGGCGGCGATGGTAACGTTGTTCAATTGACCGATGTTTTGTGCCAGCGCGATGTTGTTGGTGTAGCCGCCGGTTGCGGGAAGAGAATTGGGGGTGCTTTGATTTTGATAGATGAGCGAAGTTAAGGAATTGGAGAGCGCGGTGAGTTGCTCAGTGAGATCAGCTTGAGTGATACCGACTGGAGGACTACTGCTTTCTACTAGGGTACGCTCGATGATGGGTTGAGTGATATTTTCGACTATGGTTGGGGTTTGATTTACAGTGGCAGTGGGACTTGAAGTCGATTCTGTTGACGAGGTGAGAGGTACCGAGGGCTGCGGCGAGGTAGGTTCAGATACTGCAACGTTAATTGAATTGTTGGAAGGGAAAAAATACGCAAATATATTCGAAAAGAAATTGGAGGTAAATGGATTTGATATCTGAGGTATTGCAAGCAGCGGTGGTTTCGTGACGAAGAACGGCGATTCGATCTGGGCCAAAGCTGCGGTAAGCGTTTGCGAATTACTTATACTCTGGGCAGGTATACCAAAAAATCGATTTCCAGTGGGAGACGCGACCGTGCCGGCAAAGACAACCGAGATTAGAAGAAACGTCGTACCAATCGCGAGGCCCAGAGGTCTGGTTATGGAAAAGGCAGATTTTGTTTTGCCTTTGGGGAGAGAACCCGGTAGACCGTTTAATTTTCGATAGAGTTCGTTCTCTTTCCGGCGCTCCCCAGCAAGATTCTCGGCACGAAGAGATTTGGATTCCCTGCGATCAGATTGAAATTTAATTATCGAAGCCTCCTGAACAAACCACGCATTATCAATCCTTTGCCCTACCAGTTTGCCTTCTCGGCAGAGTTTACCGACATAGTCCGGAGCACAGTTGAGAAGCTTTGCTGCAGCGCGGGCCGAAAGCATAGGTTCACCAGTATTTGCAAAAATTTTCTTAGGCAATGACATGAACGATAAAACTTTTGTTTACATAGAGAGTTCGGCTTTACCGCTTTTAAGTTTAACTGGACTTTCATACTATTTGATGTAAATAGAAGTAAATTCTGTGGACAGAATGCGCAGTACAAGGGCAATTTTAACTTTATTTTGAGGGTTAAAATAACAAAAAAAAGAATATAAAAAATTAAAAATATATATTCAACAAAATCGGATTCTCGTAAAAAATTAAATAGAAAGTGGATATAAATTATAAGCTTTATATTATGGTTATATCGGCTGTGCCAGGCGATATCTCGTCTAAACTTTGACAGAATCTTGAATAAAAAACGCGCATAAAAATTTGTTACTAACCATAGTTAAATTTGATATCATTGAGATCAATTTTTTCCTATTGTAACCTTATTGTTACGTACACACGCTTCTCTTTTACCGATTTTTAATTTGACTCACTCTTATTAATGAGTCCCTATAATCAATTTGTTGCATCTGCTGCTTTGACACCAAATATATAATACCCGAGATATCCTTAAATTCGAGGCTTAATTTAAAAATCTCGGATACATTAGACCAGTAGTATGAATCTGCGTATATCCTTATTTTTAATTTGGAACCTTCGGAAAATTCCTTAAAAACAGAATATTTGACGGATTAATACAATGATGCCGAAACAGCACTAAAATGAGTACCTAGCGCTTGCTGGCTGACTTCCCTCCACAGTCGTTACCGAACTCAACTTAGCGGAGAGAAGGGTAACTAACCCAAAGAATATGCCGCCGATAACAAGTAAGGTTCCAATCCGTACCGCCATTATACGCCACTTAGCCGGCGAATAATGTTTTTTCTCTATAATGGTGATCGCCTCGGCATCCCTCTTCCACATAGGAGCAGTGGTTATGGGTACACGTTGTATGGGAGGGAAAAAGGGCGAAGTATCGACCACATAGCGTAAACCCCCATGGCTTTCGTTTCTTTGTTCAGAAACTTTATTTACCGCGATATGATGCATCTCAGGATCTTTTTCTATCTTTTCTGCAACCAATGCCGCGATTTCCTTTTTTAGCTCTTCAACTTTTATTTCAACGCTCTGCTCTTTTTCTTTTTCTTGAATTCTCGAAGCATGCGGTTCTACTACTTCTGGTAAGGATTCTTTGATAGCTGGCATTTTCAATACATCCTTCGAGCCGTGTATATGGGGAGAAGCTTCTTTCCCGAGATATTCGGTGAGCGAGTCCTCATTTACATACCATGCCCTGCCGATTTTTTGACCTTCAACTTTACCAGCGCGTACCAACTGTCCAATATAGTCTGGGTGATATTTATGTGCTTTCCCAGCACGTCGAGACGATATGTACCGCTTGCCCGAGATTTCTAGCTCATCCATGCCCCCCAAGTATACCTAGGAGAGAATTTTTTGTATAGCTGACTGTAATGTCTGAGGATTAGCTGAGCCTCTGGTTTCTTTCATCCCCTGCCCCACCAGGAACTGGAGGGCCGCTTCTTTACCAGCCTTATAATCGGCGGCGACCTCTGGATGTGCATCAATCACCTTTTGCGCGACTGCCGCGAGTATACCTTCATCGCTTTGTTGTATAAGATTTTTCGCGCGCGCGATCACTTCGGGTTCCTCCTCCGACACAATCATCACCTGCAACGTATCCTTCGCCCCACGCGAAGAAAGGAGTCCTGTGGATACCAGGTCAATCAAGAGAGCAAATCTTTTGGCATTCTGTGCGGTAAGCCAGGACCGTGTCATCTCGGCCTTTTCTATCTTGCCGGCTATGTCGCTTGCAAGGTAATTCGCCAGTAGCGAGGGCACCGTACTATCAGCAGGGGTTGAGAATGCAAGTGCGTTGTCGAAAAAATCTCCAAGCGCACTATCGCGGACGAACATTTCCACATCATCGGACTTAAGGCCGAGGTCAAGATATCTTTTCCGGCGTTGTCCAGGCAGCTCAGGAACTTGCAACCGGGTAAACCCTTTCACCTCAGAGACGAGGAGTTTCGGTACGTCTGGATCCGGAAAGTAACGGTAATCATGAGACGATTCTTTCTTGCGCTGTGAAAAGGTTTCTTCTTTCTGCTCGTCCCAACCGCGCGTTTCTTGCACAACGTCTATGCCCTGCTCCAGCAGTTTCTGCTGCCGCTCCAGTTCATAGGCGATAGCCCGCTCAAGCGAACGAAAGGAATTGAGATTTTTGACCTCTACCTTGGTACCGAGCATGTCATCGTTGCTCACAGATATATTCGCTTCGACGCGCATTTCACCTTTCTCCATATTGGCCTCCCCCACCCCGAGATACCGCAGGAGCAATTGCAACTCCCGGGCAAAGGCACCGGCCGCTTCTGTGTCGTGTATCACCGGCTCGGTGACCAATTCCATCAAGGGTACCCCCGCACGATTGTAATCGACCAAACTTCTCTCCCCTTCATGCTGGGAGCGTGCGGTGTCTTCTTCCAGATGTATACGCGTCAGCGCAACACCGCGCAGCGACCCACCGACTACTAGTGGATATTGATACTGGCTTATTTGGTAGCCTTTGGGTATATCGGGATAGAAATAATTTTTTCTATCAAACTCGCTGAAATCAGCAGGCACACTGCCGAGTGCCTCGCCCACGAGTAAGACCTTGTGCACTGCTTCCTTATTTATGACCGGCAGAGTCCCCGGATGGGCCGTGCATACCGGACAAATATTCGTATTGGCTTTCTTTTCGTTCGGATCATTGAGGCATGCGCAAAACATCTTGGTTCTGGTTTTGAGCTCCGCATGAATCTCAAGGCCTATCGTGGCACGGTAGTCGCTCATACTATATGTAGTATGTAGAGCAATATAGCAGAACTATCACGCCGTACCTAACCTTTTGGTGCAGACAGTTGGCGTAGGTGTGCAACAATTACCTGTCTGAGTCCCTCCACCAATCCATCGTCAAGGATAGAAACGTAGAAGAACTCCCTATCTTGATGGGAGAGGACATGCTCCATGAGCTCCTCTATATCCTTCTGTTCTCGGGTATCCGACTTCGTAAAGACGATAATTTCGGGTTTCTCGGCTAAAATACCGCCCTCGAACTTCTCAATCTCGTGCCGGACCACCTTGTAATTGGCAAACACATCATCCGCGGATTCAAGTGAGATGCAGTGTATGAGAAGTCCGGTACGGGCTATATGGCGCAGAAATTTCGATCCTAACCCTTTTCCACCCGAGGCGCCTTCAATAAGGCCGGGGATATCCGCAATAATATAGCCCCATAGCGCCCCGAGATTAGGATCAAGCGTGGTGAAGGCGTACGGAGCCACTTTGCCCACGGCGTGGGTGAGCGCGTTAAGGAGCGATGTTTTACCGGCATTCGGCAGGCCGATAAGCCCGGCGTCGGCGATGAGGCGCAACTCAATATGGAGCGTTGCCGACTCACCTTTCATACCCGGCGTGCTCTTTATAGGAGTCCGGTTTACCGAGGATTTAAACACGGCGTTGCCGGCGCCTCCGCGCCCGCCCTTAAGCAGAAGTGTCTTCTCGCCTTCCTTCAGGAGTTCGTGGATCTCTCCCGTGTCGGTATTCTTGATTATCGAGCCGACCGGCAGATCAATGACCAAATCATCCCCATTGCGACCATATTTATTCGAACTCTCCCCCGGGGCGCCGTCCCGCGCGCTGAAACTTTTCTCCCCCCGGTAGCGGGAGAGCAAATTGACGTCGCGCACGGCGCACGCACGCACGTCGCCCCCGTTGCCGCCGTTTCCTCCCGCGGGACCGGAAAATTCCTTTCCTTTCAAGTGAAGCCAGCGCACGACGCCGTCGCCGCCACTTCCGGCACGCGCGAAAATCGTCAACTCGTCGACAAACGCCATGGTACAGATGCTAGAGCGCGAGGTGGAGCACCCATCCCACCAGGGTCAATATGACGGAGCCCTCAAGCGCGGGAATAAAACCGGCGACCGAAAAACCGGCCACAAACGTGGCAATAAACCAAAAGAGCAGAGCGTTGATGATGAAGGAGAAGAGGCCGAATGTAATGAGATTGATGGGAAGCGCGAGTAGATTGAGAATAGGGCGCACGGTGAGTCCGAATATTCCCCACACGATCGCGACGATGAGCGCCGTATAGAAGCTCTGAACCGCGATGCCCGGCACGTAGTTGGCGATAAGCAAGAGCGCCGCTGCAATGACCAGAATCCGTATGAGTATCTTAATCATGGCCTCATCCTACTCTCTTACATGTGCTGAAGCAACGGGGTGTAGAACACGTTGAAGAAACTGAGACCCCAGGAGGTGAGAAGACCCATATCACCGAGAAGCATGAGTATACCCGTAGATAGAAGTCCTATCCCACCGACGATGGAGAGTACTCGGATAAGGAGGGAGAGGTGTGCGAGCACCATGGACGCTTTTTGAAGAAAGAGTGCCGTAAGAAGAAAGGGTATACCAAGTCCGAGCGAAAATATGGCCAGAAGGAATGCTCCTTGCAATACCGCCGAAGGACTCGCCGCTAAAAGCGATATGGTCAGGACCGCACCGAGTATGGGTCCCACGCATGGACTCCAACCGAACGCAAACAGCGCACCGATGAGAATAGAGCTCTCCCACCGTCCAAGCGTTATGAAATGTGGGATACGCAACGAGGCGCTTGAGGAAAGCGCTGGTATGCGCACGATGCCGAGCATGGTGAGACCAAAAATAATGAGTATCGCCCCCCCCACACGTCCCAGGACGTCGCGCCAGGGTCCTATAACGGCGCCGATAGCCCCGGCAAACGTCCCTAAGAGAATAAACACGATTGAGAATCCAATAACGAAAGCGAACGCATTCGATACGATCCGTGTGCGCGCGCCGCGAGCTTCAACCGCGCTCTCGGGTACCCCGGCAATAAACGCCAGGTAACCGGGCACAATGGGCAAGGTGCAGGGCGCGAGAAACATCAAAATACCGGCAAGGAACGCGGCGGGCGCCAGCGTGAGCGTAGCAAAAGGGGCCATTACGGTCATTGTAGCGCCGATTCTATTTTTTTTCGAACACTTCGCAGAAACTCCTTATCCTTAGGGTGCGTGAGCAGTATCAGCGCCTCATCGATCGTTACAAATTTCGCGTCGGTTACTTCACTGTCCCGCGGAGCCAATACAAGTTCTTTAGTCCTAAAAAGAAACAGGGTGCGCTTACGATTCCCCAATTCAATTTGCTCACTTATACCATCTTTTCCGATTGAGTAGCGCTCGTAGGAGCCAAGTTCTGACAGCAATGTCAAATCTGTGATACCCGTTTCCTCGGCGATCTCGCGTTTAGCTGCAACAAGCGATGTCTCTCCCTGTTCGATCCCGCCTTTGGGGAACGACCATGAATTGCTGTTTTGCTCGACGAGCACAAGCTTGCTGTCTGTAGTGAGAATAATTCCTCCAGCTGATGCGCGCGGTTGCATACTATTTTCTTAGTCCTTTGAGCGTCCGCTTATAGCAACTGAAACAGACGTAGAATTCTTTTATCATACTAGGTATCCCGCTTTCGCCTTATCGCTCGTGAACGGTTTCTGAAGTAGAAATGATGCGCATGAGGAGCGCGTGATCGCCCGTATGTTTGATAAACCACTCCAGCCACGCATGTTGGTCAAGGCGTAAAGCGTCTTTTTCTGATTTTACTTCAGCAAAAAACCACTCCGCCGTTTTTGAGTCCCATACAAATAGGTCTGGTACTCCGCCACGTACATTCCTTGGTTCGTTATACGCAGTGATGACTTTTCTTAGATCGGGACCGCTCATTATGATCCTGAGGAAGCTATCTATAAACTGCTGCCTGAAGGCTATTTTCTGCCGTTGCCACGCTTCGTCATATACGTCGACTGTCGATTGCGTTGCGTTAAAATGATAGGCATTCCATCGCAATACCGTATTGTTAAGAAGACTTTCAACCCTATGCCTCCCCGCTAAATACTCTGCGAGTAAAGCCCTCCCTTCCGCCCGCAAAGTAACCAACTCTTTCCTTCGATATCCATGCGCAGTACCCCAGTTGAGAAACACATCATCAAATAGTGAATTCTCACTACTCATCTTTTTATTAATCATGAAAAAATTAAAAAAGGTCTGGACATCGTCTCCTCGCACCGGTACAAAGCCATGGGTCGCAAAGAATTCAGCTGCGGCGCCTTCTACCCGCAGATTTTTTCCGTTAATGGAAATAACGGCTCTTGGTCTACGTCCTCGCCGCTTTGATGCACTTTTTTTATAGGACAGCCGCACCCGCAAGACCGGCAACGTATAGAAAAAGCTATCGTTGGTTTGTAACGATGCTCTTGGCGCAAGCGCTGAAAATCCGGTTTGCATACTATCTTCTTTGTACCATAAGATGCTGATACTCTTCAGTATTTTTCAAACCACAATTTTTGATATGCGCCTGAAATGGAAAAAATCATCGATCAATTAGACCTAAGCTTACAAGCAGCGCTGCATCAATGTGTTCCATTGTTTCTTTCTGTACAGCACCGAGCTTTTTTAAGAGTCTCTGCTTATCAACTGTGCGTATTTGATTCAGTAGTACCATTGAATCACGTCTCAACCCTTTTTGTCTTTCAAGACTAACTTCGGTTGGATATAACTTCTGTCTATCAAGTGAAGTAATCGCCGCCACAATGGTCACAGGACTATATTGATTACTGACATCGTTTTGGATAATAAGTGCTGGACGCGTCTTCTTTATCTCCGAACCCATTGTTGGATCGAATTTTACCAGATATAAATCACCCCGTCTTGGAGAGACGACTCTTACCATGTATCACCGAGATCGAACATCTCTTCCGCGATCTCAAGATCACGTTTTGCGTTGACTTGCGCGCCCTCTTTAAGAGCCCTGTGCAGATTTGCCACGCTGCGAGTAGTAAGGTAAAAGTTTATCGCAGCATCAATCAGACGGCTACGATCGCCCTGCTTAGCAACCCGGTCGATGCGCTTAAGTGTCTTGCCAGGCAAGCTAATATTGACTCGCTCATGGACATCAGTTTTCATGCCTACAGTATACACACCATATGTGTGTAAAGCAAGTGTGAAGCGAACCTACTCGTGAAATCAATGTTTGAGTGCTTGAAGGCTCTGCCCCTGCTGACCTTTTTTACTCATATTTGCTTGATGTTCAGGTGTATTCAAGGCGCCACAACGCTTCCATTTTTTACCGGAACCGCAGGGACAGGGGTCGTTACGTCCTATTTCGCGCTGACCTCCTTTCGCATCGGGAACCTGCAGCGTGATGACCGGCGTTTGCTGATGTGAGGCTATCGGTGCGTTGGAGATTTTCTCCTTAGTGAGGCCTCCAATAAGCTCAAACACCCGCGCTACGAGCAGCATCTCCATCTCTTTGTAGATCCGGGTGCCTTCTTTGCGGTACTCCACGAGAGGATCTCGCTGGCCGTAGGCGCGCAGATTAACCGAACCGCGCAAATATTCCATGGACTCCAAATGCTCCACCCACAGCAAGTCGAGTGTTTGAAGTACGATGGTACGTGTGACGGCGAGCAACTGTTCCTGCCCGAGTTCTTCTTCTTTTTTGGTGATGAGCTCGCGCGCTTCTTCATTCTCTCCCGCCAAATCAGCGAGCACCGCCGCCACATCCTCGGGCGTGCCGGTGAGTATGGTATTGCGACGCGCATAAATGGCGCGTCGCTGCTTGTCTAACACGTTATCGTATTCGAGCACATGCTTGCGCGCGTCGAAATTAAAACCCTCTATTTTCGTCTGCGCGTTTTCAAGGGCGCGCGTGACCATCGAATTTTCAATGGGTTCGTCCTCCGGGATGCCGAACCGGCCCATCAGATTCTTGATGGTGTCGGAGGCGAACACCCGCATCAGATTATCTTCAAGCGACACGAAGAAGCGTGTCTCCCCCGCATCTCCCTGGCGGCCCGAGCGGCCGCGCAGCTGGTTGTCGATGCGCCGCGCCTCGTGGCGCTCGGTGCCGAGCACGTAGAGTCCGCCGAGCGATTTTACTTCTTCGTATTGTTCAGGAGAGGCCATGGCGCCCCCGAGCTTGATATCAACCCCGCGGCCAGCCATATTGGTCGCGACGGTGACTTTCCCCTTGTGCCCCGCCGAGGCGACAATTTCGCCCTCACGTTCGTGGTTTTTAGCATTAAGGATCTCGTGTGGAACGCCCTCGCGTTTTAAATACGCGGAGAGCAGTTCATTTTTCTCGATGGAGACCGTGCCGATGAGCACCGGCTGTCCTTTGTCGTGCAAGGCTTTGACCGTGCGGGCGATAGCGGCGAACTTGCCGTTCTCGGTTTGAAAGATAAGGTCGTTGTCGTCCTTGCGGGTGACCTCCCGGTTGGTCGGTATATCGACCACCTCAAGCCCGTAGACCTTGTAGAACTCCTCGGCGGAGGTTTTTGCGGTGCCGGTCATGCCGGAGAGCTTGTCGTAGAGCCTGAAATAATTCTGATAGGTTATCGAGGCGAATGTGCGCGATTCCTTTTGCACCGCGACTCCCTCCTTGGCTTCAATAGCCTGATGGAGTCCCTCACTCCAGCGGCGCCCGGGCTGGAGGCGCCCTGTAAATTCATCGACAATGATGACTTCCCCGCCTTTGACCACATACTCCTTGTCGCGACGAAAGAGCGCTTTGGCGCGCACCGCGGTCTCCAGGTGGTGAACATATTTTATTCCTTTTTCGGTATAGATATTGTCGATGCCAAGCAACGTCTCGGCATGTTCGATACCTTGGTCGGTCAGCTGTATCGCTTTCAGCTTTTCATCGACGGTAAAATCCTCTTCAGGTTTGAGCTGCGAGGCGATGCGCGCGAAGGTACGATAGAGATCTTCGGACTCCTGTGTGGGCGCGGAGATGATAAGCGGGGTACGGGCCTCATCGATGAGGATAGAGTCTATCTCGTCGACGATGGCGTAGGCGTGTCCCCGTTGGCGCAGGTCCTCCGGCTTATAGGAAATGTTGTCGCGCAGGTAATCGAAGCCAAATTCCGAGTTGGTGCCGTAGGTGATGTCGGCCTCGTACGCTTCTCGCCTCGTTGAGGGCCGCAAAAATTCGTAAAAAATCCTGAAGCTCCCTTCTTCGTCGCGCATGGCGTCCACCTCCTTGTGCCCTGGGTCGTAACGGTACGACTCGTTGCCGTTGATGACGCCGACCGAGAGACCGAGGGCGGCATATACCTGTCCCATCCATACCGCGTCGCGGCGCGCAAGATAATCGTTAACCGTGACCACATGCACGCCTCTATTGGTAAGCGCGTTGAGGTAGGCCGGCAGCGTGGCGACGAGTGTTTTGCCCTCGCCGGTCTTCATCTCCGCGATGCCGCGGTTGTGGAGCACGTAGCCGCCGATAAGCTGCACGTCAAAAGGCCGAAGCTTCACCGTGCGGGCGGCAACCTCCCGCACCGCCGCGAACGCCTCAGGGAGTATATCCTCAAGGGTATCGCCCGCGGACAGGCGGTTGCGAAAGTGGTGGGTTTTCTCCCTGAGCGCTTCATCGCTGAGACGGCGATATTCCTCCTCAAGCGTATTCACTGCCTCAACCACGGGCGCTGCGGCCTTCAACATAGCAGAGGAGGGGTCCCCGAAGAGGCTTTTGAACGAAAACATGGTGAGCGCAGAATACCATACCAAAGCGTTATCGTATAGAAAAATCCCCCTGGAGTTCACACCCAGCGGGATTTTTCTTTCGAGAGGATCGCTTCGAGAAAAAGCTCGAAGCGATGACGCGGTTAGCGTCTCTTCTTCTTTGCTGCTTTCTTTTTCTTTGCCATAATGTTAGCGACTGAAGTCGCAATTGGACTGTGCATCGTTCGACCGTACTCCTCGCGCGCCCTAGGACGACACGCAAGCACATCTCGATGCCCTATCTACAAGTATCGGATACCAGTTCTGCAATTACAATGAACATTCGAGCGCCACTGTGGATAACTAAACAATTCTCACTTCGGGTTCTATGTCGATTCCTATTTTCTCTCGTACTTCCCTTTGTACTCTCTGGGCAAGCTCGCGCACGTCGCTTGCCGTGCAATTTTTTTGCGCAACAATGACCAAAAATTGTTTTTCGTACATTCTCGCGCCTCCGACCTTGAACGCTCGCGCGTCCATGACGCCATGGCGATAATCAAGGAGCCACCCGAGCGGAATTTTTATGTCCGACGACTCAGGCAAGGTGAATATCGGCATCGTAGGAAAGCGCGTCTGGAGCGTACGGGCCGCCGCCCTAGGCATAACCGGGTTTTTAAAGAAGGAACCGGCCGTGCCTTCAAGGGCAAGGTCGGGAAATTTATTCGTACGAATGACGAGAACGGCTTCGCGTATGGCATTGAGATCCAAAGAAGAGTCGCTGAAGAACTCCTTGAGGTCTCGGTACGAGAGATTGGGTTTTGGGGCACGAGAAAGGCTGAGGGCAGCGCGCAACACGATGTGCCTCCCGCCATCATGCTTGAAAAAACTGTCGCGATACCCCAGTGCACACGCGTGTGCCGATAGTTTTTTAATTTCACCATCCTCCGAATCCAACACTTCCACCCACGAAAGCACGTCGGAGAGGGCCGCGCCATACGCGCCGATGTTTTGCACCACGGCACCACCAACCGAACCCGGTATGCCTGAGAGATTTTCGATGCCCCAGAGATTTTCCGCAATGGCACGCTCAGCAACGGTGTCCCACTGCTCGCCTGCTCCGGCGATAAGAGCTGCCGACGTATCGCTTGCTTCAATCGTAATCCCTTTCAATTCAATTTTAATGACCAGACCTTCGAAGTCTTCGTCCGGCAAGAGTACATTAGAGCCTCCACCGAGCACCAATACCTTTACATCATTCGTACGCACAAACTCGAACGCTTTTTTTAAAGCGAGGAGCGTATTCGCACGGACAAAAAAACGCGCCGATCCACCGATATGAAACGTCGTCAACGGGGCGAGCGGCACCTGTTCCTGCATCTCCATTTTTCTATTGTACTCACGTTGTGCCCCGAACGGGAAGCGGATGCGAAGCTCCAAAACATTGTCCTAATGTGAGTGCACCGCTCCCCGCTCGAAGCGCACCACGCCAGTATACCGCACACACAAAGTCTCCTCTTGCGAGGAGACTTTGTACGGACAATGTCAGCGGAACTTACGCCCTGCTCACATGCCTTTCAGTATATCACCTTAAGGCTTGAGCGTCCCGGCGTTTATTTGGCTGACGAAAGATTGTATTTGGGTGGCGAGGCTTGGGTTGGCGGCGGCTGCCTGATTGAGCTGCGTTATGGCCTGCTGTTTGTTGCCGTTGACGAAATAGGTGGTAATAGCCTGTCCGACCATCGCCTGCACGTTGGTTGGATCCGTCTGAAGCTCCTGTCCATAAATGGCAGAGAGGCGGGAGTACTGCTTGGTATCGAAGTATGCCTGCATAATTGTCTGATTATTCACATCCACTGTGCCGAAGCTCTGCATCAAAATAGCGTCTCCGGCGCTATCCTCCCCGGCGTAGTAGAGCGCTGCGGCATAGTACGCGGCCGCATCGGAGTAGCTGGTGTCTTCGTTGTAGGCTTGCTCAAACGGGGGCAACGCATCTTTGACGTCACCTTCCGCAAGGTAGGTCGAGCCTATTTCAAAGAGTATTTGCTGTTTGTTCGGAGAATCTGCGAGCGACTCCTCTAGATACGTCAGCGCCTGCGGATATTGGTCGAATTGATCAAGGAATACGCCGTAGAAAAGCTCCAATCGTGCGTCATGCGGGCGCTGCGTTAGAAGCGCGTTGCCCGCCTGCTCCGTGAGTGTGAAAGCCTGTTGTTTGAGATCCGGGCTCACCGACGTGGAAGCCGCGATGTTGTTTGAGGAGAACTGGAAGAGCTGCTCGACGGTTTCCTGGTACCCGAGGTACGGCCCGTAGGAAAGCGCCTGTTGAAATGCGGCGAGATTGACGCTTGGGTCCACTGCCGCTCCCGTGTTGGGATCCTGGGTCGAGAGTGCGGTGATAAGGGTCTGGGCGCGTGCGATACCGGGACCGTTGAGATACCACCCTCCCCACACTAAGAGCACAAGCAGAATGGGGGCAGCAACAGCGACAGCTTTATCACCCAAGGGTTTCGACATGAACATCCAGCCAGGTGGCCGTTTGTAAGAGAGTCCGTGTATGAACGCCAGAATCAGATAGAAGTACAGATAACTTCCCAGGTTATCGAACACCGTCATGTTATTGGCGGCGTATGCCGCCAAAAGGCCTATGAGTATCGCCTGCTCGACGATATCAAGATCGCTTTTCCATACGATCCACACTGCAAACGCAAACGTGGCAACATAGAGAAGAAGCGCGGGCAACCCGCCGTCTATAGTCCAGTCGATGAATTGGTTGTGTGCGCGGTCAAACCACTGCTCCTGGGCGTACATCGCCGGATTGTAGTATTTATTGAAGACAAAATTGAAATTCTCCTGACCCCACCCGAGAAGTACGGTCTTGGGACTCTGTTTGAAGCCATCCCACGCCTCGCCCCAGATAATGAGTCGTGCCTGCGCCGTGTCGTCAGTGAGCGACAAAGAAGCGTAGCGCTGGAGGGTCGGAGAGTTTTGTACGAATGAAGTGTTGCGTACCCCGATAAATATCAGCAGGATGACGACGATGACTCCGATGCCGCCGAGCGCCCAGTTGCGTATGGTCTTTGCGTGCGATCCTTTGCCCAGGAATGCTATGTATAGGCCTGCAATGATGAGACCGCCGATAACTCCGAGAAGGGCACCTCTCGTCTCAGTGAACATAAGTGTCGAAAACTGAAGCACGAGCGCGATGCCGTAGAGCCACCAGGCCGTTTTTGATTTGCGCTCATCATAGAGGAGATAGAGCGTAATGAATATCTGAAACAGCATGTATACCGCAAGGTAAATGGCGTTGCCGAAGGTCGTGTCGGCACGCGGACCGCTCTGGGAGCTCGGTTGCAATCCGAAAATATGAAATACCTGCATAAGCCCGTAGATGCCCATGATATAGCTTGCGGCCACCGAAACCTGGAAGAGCTTCTTCCACCAATTTTCGGCAGTGAGTACTGCCCCGGCGATAAGAAAGAGAGCATACATGTGAATGAGCGTGATGTAGCCGTCCATGCGCTCGAAGTTGCTCCAAAAACTTTTGACCGGGTCAACGCTGAAAATAGTGGCGACCGCCATCCACAGCACGAAGAGGCTGAGTGTCCACATCAGAAGCGAGGAGCGCGGACGATACTTCGGCTCACGAATAGCCAGGAGCACGTAGAGCGCGAACATGATTTCTATCAGGATGCGCAGCGCGAAATTCTTGCCCGTGATGTAGGGGAAGAACATATTGATACCAAGAGAATGAATCCCATCGGCCACGATAAAGACAGTAAAGAGGGTGAGGCACAGTCCGGTAATAAGTGCCCATCGAAGCCACTTCGTATATTCCATATAAAAAGACTATACCACAGAGCCTGATTTTTTCGCGCGTGCTGGAAGGTCGGATAACTTCGCCGCAATGGCGGCAAAAATGGTCTCATCCGAAAGGTCATAGACGCAGCGGCGGTATGGTTTACCGTCTTCAAACACCTCGCACCGCTTCCCCGGCTGGCCGCACACGCAATTTTTTTTCTCCCATATAAGGAGCGCATTCGGATTGTAGCTCGGCAGCCACATTGGCTCCTTCTGCTGGGCGAGGATGATACTGGGTGCTTGGAGTACTCCCGCAATATGCGTAGGACCGGTATCAATGCCGATATAGAGCTTCGCGTGCTCAATGAGGCCGGCGACTTGTCGCAGCGGAAGATTGATGGCAAGGAAGATTTCGGGCTTATTCGCCGCTATCTTTTGCGCTTCTACCCGGTCAGCTTCCGCTCCGGTGATAACTAAACCGCACGAAGGATAGCGTTGCCGCAACTCCTGCGCGAGATTTCTCCAGCGCCGCAGAGGCAGTGTTTTGCGTGTGGACATATGAGGGAAGGGATGCACGACGATGTAGAGTTGTCCCGCGAATGGAAATTCAGGAGGCAGTTCAGAAAGAAACTTCATGCACGGTGGAGAACCAATGGGCTCAGTCGGCACCGACGCGAGGAGTAGCGCGCGGCGGAGATTATCGATGTAGCGCAGGGAGCGGTCGTGCTCAATGAGGCGGTAGGGATGCCACAGGGACTCGTCCTTAAAGCCCACCACTATATCGCCACGCAACCGCAATAGGGCAGCTAGCAGTTTTATGACCAACGGACGGTTTCCCCACGCCGGCGGGGCTATGACTACTGATTGATGCTTGAGGAGCGGCAGAGCCGCCCTGAGAGCTCCCACGAGCGAATACGGGACGGGAATGACGATAATGTTTGGATACGCCGCCGTAAGATCGGCGATAAAGGGTGCATTACGTCGCACCAAATACTGTATGTGCATATCCGGCGTACGGCGAAGAACTTCGGAGAAAAGCGAGACGATCATGACGGCGTCCCCGATATGTCCTCCGGTGGGAAGCCAGATGAGATGTTTCTTAGTTCTCATGGGTATGCATGATATCGTACTATGGACTATATGGGAGAGCGACTGAAAAAAGCCGTGGTGCGTGTCTTGCGCTGGAGTGAGCACTACACCAAAACCGACATGGTGTACCTGGCCCAAGTGGGAGTTTGGACAAACCTGAACGTCATTATTTCCTCGGTGCTGGCGCTGGTACTCGCTATTATATTCGCCAATCTTCTGCCTAAAGATGTCTATGGCACCTATCAGTATCTACTGTCACTTTCCGCACTTCTCGCCGCTATATGTCTTGGCGGCATGCAGCAGGCAGTAGCACAATCAGTAGCACGGGGAAACGAAGGCGACATGCGTGCATCGTTGCGTGCTCAATTGATATGGGGTCTCGTACCAGCAGGCGTCGGGCTTCTCGGAGCACTGTACTATGCATTGCACAGCAACGAAGTAGTTGCCGTAGGCCTTGCCGTCATTGCGCTGCTCACGCCTCTTGTCAGCGCCTTTAGCATATACGGCGCGTTCCTAGGTGGCACTCGTCAGTTCAAACGCTTTTTTATATATGGACTGATCGCAAACATTGCGTACTATGCAGCCATTTCCATTGCAGTGGTATTTTTTAAAAACGCTGCCGTACTCGTTTTTATCAATCTTGCTGCCAATGCGGTCGTGAACATCTATCTATACGTCCGAACCCTCAGAGTGTGCAAGCCCAGTGACCGCACCGATCCTCACACCGTGTCCTATGGCGCGCATTTAAGCGTCATGAACGCTTTCGGAACGGTCATCTCGCAACTCGATTCTGTACTTGTATACCATTTTCTAGGGCCGGTACAGCTTGCGGTATACAGCTTTGCCACCCTTATTCCAGAGCGCGCCGGCGGCCTGTTCGGATTTATCGGCACAGGGGCTTTACCAAAATTTTCCCAGCGCACGCTCAGGGAAATACAACAATCTATCGTGTGGCAGACTATTCGTGCGGCACTTCTCGGCGCCGTGGCCTCGCTTGCTTATGTTATTTTGGCGCCGCTTCTTTTTCATCTGCTTTTTCCTAAGTACTTGGACGCCCTCTCCTACACGCAGTGGTATGCGCCGGTCATATTGCTCATGGCAGCAAATCTGGTGTCGTCAGCCCTCGTGGCGCAGCGCCTAAAAACAGAGCTTTATATTACCAGTTTCGTCAATCCTATATTGCTGATTACGCTCCAAGTACCGCTGCTTTTGCTGTATGGCATCTGGGGTATGCTTGTGGCACGAATGGTCACTGATTTCGTCGGTATCCTATTAGGATTGTTTCTGTTCTTTAGAAAAGGTGAGGCGAACGGAAGCGCGTAAATATTCGAGGGCAAAATAACTTGCAAGGAGGGGATCGAACGCGCGTAGCGCTATTTTAAAGGAATGAAGGGCCCGGTCGCGTGCGACGCGCGGATGCGCGGCAAAAAACGCCGCATGATCGCGAAAGATGCGCCGATGGGCCCGCGCGAATGAGGCCGGGTTACGTCGCGCCGCCGTATCGCTTAAATGCTCGCCACTGTGTGACCAATCGATCAAGATAATTTGTCCCGGCAGGTACCGTATGCCGACGTTATCGCGCCCGACTTTGAGCCACCATTCGCCCTCGAAACCGTTAACATCTTCCTCAAAGAGGTATGCCGGGAAGAGCGTCCATTTGAAGACTGGCCGGCCCTCGCTTCCCTTGTGCATGCGCAGGCCCTCGCCGGTCATCAAGGCCTTGTACGAAGGCTCATACCATTTCTCCCCTTCGGCAAAATTATATCCACCAACAAATTCTCCTTCAGCTGTGCGTATGAGAGTATTAAAACTTAAAATTTGTATATTGGGAGGCGTCTCGGCTATCCCCCGCGCCACTATTTCAAGCGCACCCGGCAGAAGCAGATCATCGTCATCAAGCGGCACGACCCACTCTCCTTCACGCAAGGTTCTGAACGCCGCGTTGCGCGCGGCATTGACGCCGCGGCTTTTGTCGTTATGCACAATCGTAAGGCGCGGATGATTGAGCGATTGAAGATGTTCTCGCGTGCCATCAGTAGAACCATCGTTGATGACCACAACGCGATAATTCTCATAGGTCTGGGCAAAAACGCTCTCAAGTGCGCGTTGGAGGAGTACACGACGGTCTTTAGTTGGGATGACGATGACGAGCATTGACCGTACTATACCAGCATTGCGGGTGTTTTTTTAAACCAACAAAATATCAGTGAAGCCTCCTTTTTTCTCAAGTGTTTGATACAAGCGATCGAGTGCGGAATCGGACATCTTCACAGGAGTGGGTTCTTTCTCTGATAAGTCATAGTACTGGCTATAGACTGAAATAGCCGTCCGCAAAGCGGAATAGGAGTTCGCTCTCTCCATACCATACGGCCAAAATTCAATGACCATGGGCACTTTCAATGCGAGAGCATTTCGTGCCCCTTGCAAAATGATGCCTTCGTACCCTTGCGTATCCATCCAAATCAAATGTGAGTTCCTTCCTATATCTGGAATGACGGAGTCAAGTGACTCAGAGTTTACGATGACGGTTTGTCTTTGTCCTTCAGAACCGGTTCCCTTTTCGACACTCACTTTAATCCTATGATCGCCACTGTTATTCGGCGACAACTCGAGCGTAAGCGTCTGTTTTCTATCCCCCAACGCAAGATTGAGGGGGGTGATTTTATCAGCCAGATCGTTTAAATAAATGTTAGAGACAAGCGCGCGATAATTTCGAGGCTCAGGTTCGATAGCAATAGCGTTCACGATGCATATCCTCGCTTAACTGCGGCCACGCAAATAGTTCCGATATTGGCGCCGATGTCGATCAATGTATCGGGTTAAACGCTCTACCCTCTAGTAAGGATAGTGCTTTCTCGAATTTCGAGAATTCGTCGTTACCATACACAAATAGGGGCTTTGAAAGGGCTTTGTCCGAGGTGATGACTACAAAGCTCTCGAATCCTCGATCGGCGAGCAAAAATTCATGGCTTCTGCTTGCACTGTCGAAGCGCGCACGTCGAAACAATGAATAGTCAAATTTATTCGCAAGAGAGAACACTGCGGACAACAAAGTATCGGTGATCGTGTAAAAGTAAATTCCGAATCTTGCCCGGATGGTAGCAATCCTGCCTTTGGTAATACTTAACACGTGCTGTATTATACCTTAACTACCTACAGTCGCCGATATTTTACATGACCCTTTCTTATATAATTGTCACCCGCAATAAGTTGTCGTACCTCAAGGTGTCTCTTCCGAAATTGATCGCTCACAAGAAAGAAGGGGAGGAGATCGTTGTGGTTGATGGCAATAGTACTGACGGTACTGTTGAATATTTAAGGGAACTTTTCAAACGTGGTGATGTCAATCAGTTTGTTTCTGGACTGGACAAGAGTTTAGGCCATGCAATCAACAAAGGGATCCTTATGGCGAAGGGAGAATTGATCAAGACCATGAGCGATGATGATATTTATTATTATGATGAGATGCAGAAAGTCAAAGAATTCCTGCTTGCGCATCCGGACATAGATGCTCTCGGTACGAATGGGAAACAACACGACGGGAAAGAGTATCATCGGGAAGAGGACTTTCTTCTATGGAAAAATACTCCGTATCATCCTTTTATGATTTACGAACAGGGACTGTGGCTGAGAAGAAGTTCTCTGGCGATTTTCGGCCTCGCCGACACCTCGTTTACTTACTTTTGGGATGCGGAATTTACCATACGTCTTACGGCAGGAAGGGCGCGTATCGCTTGGTATACGGGAAAAACGTTCGAACATATTCTAAATCCTAGCAGCGTCGGCGGAGGGAATCCTGATTTATGGAAAGTCGAATCCGCACGGGTGCGACAAATGTATCCGAATCTATACAGTCGCTGGAGGCATCTGGTCCCGAAGCCTATACGGACTGGTATCAGGTATCTGTTTCCCAAAAAACATCTGGCGACTGCCGAGCAGTCAAATACTCCGACATTCTTATTTTAACGGACCTTCAACAGAGAAAGATCTTTTGTCGTCAATGTAGGGACCGTTTTTGATTTCGATAACTTCCGAATCTTCCAAAAATTCTACTGCATGAGGACCAGAGAGTATGACACACGTCTCGCCCTGGGCGATGTCAGCTTGTGTGGATGTTTTTTCATCCTCGTCAAAAAAGAAGACTCGAAGCTTGCCCCGAATCACAACAAGGCACTCTTGCAGGACGGTAGTCTCCCGCCGATGCGGTGTATGTGTGTGGGGAGCGACGAGTCGGCCTTTCGCATACTTAAGCGTCAGGACCTGAAGTGCTCCATCGGACTCAGTCACCGGCACAGAGCCATCCGCTATCGAGCTAATTTTTAGCGCGACGAGTCTTCCTTTGTGAACTATTTTTTCCATTGATGTGACCGTAGCCCATACTCTTGCGCTGATTGACGATCGTGCTATGCAGGATCGCCTCGCGTTTAGCATATTCAAGATCCTCTTTCGTCATGAGCGCGGCAAGCTGTTTGAACGTGACGTTTGGTTTCCAATTCAGAACGCGGCGCGCCTTTGACGAATCCCCGAGCAATGTATCGACTTCATTGGGTCGGAAATATCGCGGATCGACCTCCACGACCGTCTTCCCAGTTTTGTTGTCGATACCCCGCTCCTTCATGCCTTTTCCTTTCCATTCAAGCGACATATCAAGGTTGCGCGCAACTTCCTCGACAAATTCGCGCACCGTGTGATTTTCACCGGTTGCGATGAGAAAATCATCTGGCTCATTGTGCTGCAGGATGCGCCACATCGCCTCCACGTAATCCTTGGAGAATCCCCAGTCGCGCTTCGCCTCAAGGTTGCCGAGGCGAATGAGCGGCTGGAGCCCGAGCTTTACTTGAGCGAGGCCAAGCGTGATCTTGCGCGTGACGAAATTGATACCGCGGCGCGGCGATTCGTGATTGAACAAAATGCCGTTTGAAGCGAAGAGTCCGTATCCGGTCCGGTATTGCTTCGTGACATTGAACGCAAACACTTTTGACGCGCCGTAGGGCGATTGAGGATTGAAAGGGGTTGTTTCTTTTTGTGGCATTTCGAGGACTCTGCCGAACATTTCAGACGAGCTTGCTTGATAGAAGCGGATTGGAAAGTCGACGTTGCGGATTATTTCAAGGAGTCGCAGAGGCCCGAGCGCGTCGATGTTAGCGGTGTACTCGGCTTTGTCGAAGCTCACGCCGACGTGGCTCTGCGCACCGAGATTGTAGATCTCATGCGGCTTTACTTTGTTGATGATGCGGAAGAGATTGGAACTATCGGAGAGATCTCCATAGAGCATCACAAAATTGGGCTTTTCTGTATCGTCGTAGAGATGATCTATTCGCGCGGTATTGGGAAGGCTCGCACGGCGCTGGAGTCCAAACACGTGATATCCTTTTTGGAGTAGGAGTTCACAGAGATACGAACCATCTTGGCCCGTGGCGCCTGTTATAAAGGCCCTCTTTTTTTCTGGCATAGGGGTCTATACTACGCTAAGTCATACACGTGTTCAAGTAGAGCGCAGGCGTTCGATATCTTCTTTGGATAATTTCCAGCCAAGTGCGCCGGTATTTTCTTCGATGTGCGTCGGGTTGCCAGATTTTGGAATTGCAATCATGTCCTGCGAAATAATCCAGTTGAGTGCGATTTGATTAGGAGTCTTGGTATATTTTTTTGCGAGTTCCTCAAGCAACGCGCTTGTATGTTGTGCGAGCATACCCTTTGAGAGCGGCCGATATGCAATGATGTCGATATCGTGCGCACGACAGTAAGGAATAACGTCATGCTCAGCCTCTCGTGCCAGTAAATTGTATTCGAATTCATTTGCACTGAGCGTCGTATGTGTCAGATAATGCTGTGCTTCTTCCAAAAGCAACGGGGGAAAATTACTGACGCCGATTGCACGAACTGTTTTTTCATCCACTAGCTTTTCTATAGCACGCATCGTTTCGGAAAGCAGAATCTCGTGGTTAGGCCAGTGAATAAGGTAAAGGTCAATATACTTAGCATCAAGCCGTCTGAGGCTGCCGTCAACCGCTCGAAGCACGTCGTCATGGCGAAGGTTGGTTTTCCATACCTTACTGATAAGGTAGACATTTTGGCGCTGTCCTGCGATAGCGTGGCCGACGATTTCTTCACTCAATCCGCCCCCGTACAATTCGGCGACGTCAATGATCTTCAGTCCAAGGGAAAGTCCCGTGCGCAGTGCATTAATTGAGGCGTCAATATTGTCGGGATTACGCTCCCAGGTGCCGCCCATGCCCCACGTACCCATCCCGAGATATGGCTCTGGAAGATGCATGTCACTAAATACGTCTCGGAACAGGATTGGGAATGATAAAAATACCTTTGTACCCTTTCTGTTGTATCTTCGACACAAGTTCATCAGCCAAATTCCAAGAAAGCAGGAGCGCCGCTTCGGGTTGTTCATCGAATAGGTATTTCTCATCCACAACCGGAATATGCATACCAGGGGAATATAAACCTATTTTCAAGGGACTTTTTTCGGTGAGGTATTCGACCAACATCGTATCGAGTCCGCAGTAGTTAAGGAGAGTATTGCCCTTGGCAGGAGCACCAATCCCGGCGATACGTGCATTCTTTTTTTTGAAGTCATATACAATATCGAGTAAAGCAAACTTTGTGGAAATTACATCTGCGGCAAATTTCTTATAGCGCGCGAGAGAATTAAAACCACGTTCTCTTTCAAGTTCACGAAGTATCTCGATACTCTTTGAAATAGGCCAAGCACCCGCATGTGCCGCATATACCCGTATCGACCCACCATGGATTGCAATGCGCTCCACATTAATGATTTCCATATCGTAGCGCGCAAAGAGAGTCTCGAGGGAGGTCACACTGTAGTAGCGCAAATGTTCATGGTAGATCGAGTCATATTGCATGCCCTCAACCATATCGACGACATATCCATTCTCCGAAATAAATACACCTTTCTCGTCGAGAAGTTCTTTGATACCACGCATAAATGAATCGAGTTCCTTAACATGCGCAAAAACATTGGTTGCGGTAATTACTTTGGCCGTAGAATGTTCCTGGCGTATTCGTTCAACTACTTCAAAATTGAAGTATTCGACAAGGGTGGGTATGCCTTTTTGAAGTGCGAATGCAGTGGTACTTGAAGGATCAATACCAAGCACTTTGACGCCATGCGAGAGATAATTCTCGAGCAGAGTGCCATCATTTGAGCCTATGTCAACGACAAAATCGCCAACCCCGAGTCGATAGTCGCTGATAATGTTTCCGACAAGCGCTTTGAAGTTCGCTCTAAGACTGTTGTTGGTGCCCGTATTATAGACATACTCACGAAAGAGAATATCGGGTTCAACGACATACCCAAGCTGTACCAGTGTGCATACACTGCAGAAGAAAAGGTCGAGTGGGTAAGTAATCTCCGGTTTTTGTAAATCTTCTTGCTTGAGAAAGGCGTCGCTTGGCGGTTGATGGCCGAGAGACAAAAATTTATAGAGTTCTTCTGTTCCACATAGTGCACACCTCATTCGAGTATTTTAGAACTTTCTGAGCGATGAGCAAGCAGCATACCGGCCTCTCATAAACGCGGCTCTTTCATTGGCGTGTTATAGTATTACGCGCATGCAAAAAGGCAAGAACGCTGAACTTCTAGAGGCCTTCGCAAGTGAACAATTCAGAAAACGCCTCGAGAGAGCCCAGCGCTTCGAGCACATAAGTGGTGGTGGAATCATTAAAAAAATTCAACGGCTGTTGGATGCGCCAAGCATCTACATCCCCTATCTACTCTTCACGAAAACCGGCCTTTACCATTGGCAACATACCCAAGTAACACTGTTTTGGAGTCGCTTGATCACAATGCCTCTTTCGGACTATGACGCATTGACTCTTTATATGTATGGAACACTCCCTGGCTCGGAACTTAAATTAACAAAATTTTTTATTAAAAATCTCTATCCGGATGATGTATTTTATGACATCGGCGCAAATCGCGGCTTTTATACGTTCCTAGCCTCTGAACTATGCAAAGAAGTGCACGCGTTCGAACCGATGTCTGCACTTGCTGAGGTGATAGAAGAAAATATTCATGTGAATGAGCACGTAACCGTCAATGCGGTCGCGCTGTCGGATATTAATGGGTCTATAGACTTCTATACAACGGATTCAACGATGACCAGCACTATCAGTGCTGCAGTGGCTGGACATAATATAACCAAGAAAAGCAGGGTGCGAAGCGCGACACTCGATGCATATGTTGCGGCGCACACCAAACCGACTATCCTCAAAATAGATGCCGAAGGAGCGGAAGATAGAATACTCAAGGGTGGCGTGAATTTCTTTTCTTCGCATGCTCCAGTTATTGCCATGGAAATTTGGGGCAAAGATAACGATTGGAACCTCTCCATGAGTGCTTCAGAAAGGCTCTGGAGCATGGGATATCAGTCATCGCGTTTGGACGAGGAAGGTAATACCCATGATGCTACGGGTGATCTCTCTGCAATAGTTCCTGCCCAAGGCACTGAAAACTTTATTTTTAAAAAATAAGCAGCTACGGTTTTCTACCAAGGAGATGATAGAGATGTACACTTTCTCCACTGTAGAGTGTCTCGGCAACCGAGAGGAACGGGTGAAATACTCTGGGGAAAAATGACTTGCACGCATAAAAGAATCCCCCATCGCTCGATATCTGAACGTCAACAAAGTCTCTAAATAAAAACTTGGCACCGTCTTTAGTGAACCGGTAGTAGTCTGGGCAATAAGCCCCCGCATTCATGCCTCCGTGGTACGGGTGGATAAAGAGAATAGTAGCGTATACATATCCACCCGAACGCAAGACTCTTTTCACCTCTTCCACGAAGAGATGCGGTGTCTCAAGATGTTCCAGGAGATTAAAATTGATGACCGCATCAATACTTCCATCAGGAAGCGGCATAGCGTATGCGGAACCGACGATATCGGGTTTGGCGAGGGAATTTATATTGAGCGTTTTATAGTCTTTACCTTCAAAAAATGAGTTTAATTCTCCATGCAATCCGCCAACATTCAGGATACGGTTACAGTTCTGCCGGATCGTTTCAAGAGATTCTTGTTCTGTCATAGGTTACATCTCTGGCAACTGTTATCGTACCACGCTCATACAAAGATACCGTTTTTGCACCATACTTGTTATCATTAACAAGTTATTATACACACGAGTTATCCTTACTATGTCCGTTTCTATCATCACGTTCGCAAATTTAGGCAGAAAAACAAACCTCAAAACAACGGAGATTGTTCCGATTATTGATGCATTCGCGAAAGCGGATGAACTCCACCAGGTCATCTGCGAGATAAACAAGGGATTTTATTTCAAGCACACCTCCCCTGCCATCCCAACACTGCTACATTACGCCATCCGCATATTTGAAAAAACATCGGGAAAATCATTATCGCGTCGTTCGAGAGAAAAACTGTTTGATTTCTGTGCAGCACTAAGACTGGGGTATGCTGATGTGTCTATTTTTCATTCTGGATATATGTTGCCGAAGACAGTTTTGAAAGCACGTTCAAAGAACTCTATTACGGCAGACATCACTGTGTATGCCTCATTGGCGACCAATGTGGCCCTAGAAAAAGCAGAGCTAGCGATGCTTGGACACTCCTCCTACCAAGGAGTGTACACTAACCTCAGCAAGGACACTCCCGACAATACATTATTCGACTACATGATCGCCACATCAGATTTTGCAAGAAAGTCTTTCATTGAGGCGGGGTTTCCTGCAGAGCGAACCTTTATTGTGTATCCTGATGTCGACCTGAAACGTTTCACTCCCCGATCTACACAAGCGCCCAAAGACAATACCTTCCGATTACTATATCTTGCGTTCACCACTCCACTGAAAGGCTTGCACTACCTACTCGACGCGTGGGAGCAGGCAAATTTACCCAACGCTGAACTGTTAATCGTCGGAGGGTTTGCTTCAATGCCCTCAGAACTGCGGGAGTGGTACGAAAGTCGCATACGAAAAAACCCGAGCATAGTGTTGGCACCGGGTACTGACGAGCCCGAAAAATATTATTGGCAGTCATCCGCTTTTGTGTTCCCGACGCTCACCGAAGGTTTTGGAAAGGTCACCCTTGAAGCTATGGCGTGTGGTATACCAGTCATCACAACTGAGCATGCGGCCGGTATTGTTGAGGATGGTGTAAGTGGTTTTGTGCTTCCCATACGTGACGTACAAGGCTTGCGTGAAAAAATAGAATTGTTGTATCGCAATCCTGAGAAGCGTATTGAAATGGGAAACGCTGCACGCAAAGCCGCCGAAAACAAGAAACCTTCCGGGGAAGCTACCTTAGAGATATATAAAGAAATCCTTAAACGGGAACACCGAACATAACATCATGGCGAGATACGGTTATGGGCGAGAGAAGAACACCAAGCTGCAAACACAAGGCTGGGTAGAAAAATCAAGGCGAGTATGGCAAGCGTTTTTTTCATGCTGTTATTTTCACGCGCATCGTACACCAGTCTTCGTGGATGATTTTGACAGTGCCTATTTTCCGAGCCTCTTCTTCCTGTCCGCTCCCCTTGCGGATGTCTACGATGACAGTTCCTCTGTCGTGCAAGCAACGCTCAAAAATGTTTTGATACGTGCTGAGCGGATAGTGAAAGCCGCACGAAAGCAAGGAGAGGATAAGATTGGGAACGGGGAGCAAGGACGTTTGTTCTGGGGTCAGAAAATGTATCTGTTCTTCCTTCATGCCGTGTTCGGTCAGGAGTTCTCTGGCTTTTGAGAAGCTGTTGTAGAAACCGTGGTGGGAGGAGAAGCCCGCAGTCGTGGCGCTGTTCTCGTTTTTGTCCAGCAGAAAAAAGGTGGCAGCGGGATAGTGCCGCGCAAGAAAGATGTCTATGCCTCCCAGTCCAGCACCTATGTCCACAACCACATCAGAGGCAATCGGCAGTTCACTCGCCATAGCCTCGTACTCCCGTTTCATTGAAGCGACGTAGTTTGCCTTTATAGCCGTGGCATACAACATCCCCCTCCACCATCCACCGAACCGATAGAGGAAAGGAAACTTGTACTCGAACATCCCAGAGATACGATTGAGTGCCGTATCGGGACAGCAGTCTGCGCGTTGCCGAACGATGAGAGAAGCAGTGTTCATGTTGTTTGGATGATATTGAGGTTACACGGATTGTGCCCTTGCCGTAGCCATGTTTGACATTTCTGGGGCCTTCCAATCAGGATGGCGGGCTAAATAGCCCTTAAGCTCCCCAATCGCCAATGCGACAGAGCCTTGGGGCGCAAATCCGGATGCTCCAATAAACTTTGAAAAATCAACGGAGTAGGATCGCGGGTCGTCGAAGCTTTTGCGCTCCTCATAGACTGCATCCGGAATTGCAGTTTTAACCATATGACCAATCTCGCTCACCTTATAGTTTTCACCACTTCCCACATTGAATGTTTGGTTACCCACTACTGTAGTGGGTAGTTCTATGCAGCGTCGGACTGCATCGGCGACATCGCCGACATAGATGAACGGCCTCCAATTTTCACCCGCGATAATGGTTATTTTATTATCCACATAAGCGGTGGCAGTAATAGTGTTAACCATTAGATCGAAACGTGGTCTGTGCGATAATCCATATACTGTCGCGAGACGTAAAATAGTCGGCTTAAAATGCTCCCCGGCGAGACTTTTTAGAAACTTCTCGACCTCAACCTTATATCGCCCATAGTCAGAAACGGGATTGAGCGCCGCCGTTTCCTTTAGCATGCTTTCCGATGAAAAACCGTAAACGCTGCATGAGGACGTGTATATAAACTTTTCTATAGTGAGCTTTCGCGCGATAAGGGCAGCTGAGCAAGGTGCGAGATAATTTATCTCAAAAGCGAGATCCGGCCGCGCCGCACATACCGGGTCGCCTACCAACTCTGCAAGGTATACGACCGTTTGGCATCCCTGCATTGCCTGATGGAGAACCGACACATCGCGGGTGTCCCCCACGATAAATTCAAGATTTGATGATTGTGGAACGGAGTCGCGATTCTTATAAATACATTGATCGAGAACTCGAACATCCTCGCCATCTTGCAAGAGCTTGGCCACTAACATGGAGCCAATGTATCCCGCACCACCAACCACAAGAATCTTATTCATCGGTATTTCAGTATAATAGAGCAGATGCGGAAGCAAATCAAAGGGTTGAGAGAGGGCTTTCAAGAAGCGCGCTCGGTAAAATAAATTGCGCCCCGAGCCTGCGGGCCTGCTCAATGAGCTTACGCAGGCGCGCTTTCTTTTCGTCGGTATAAAAATGCAAATGCGTCACCACAACGAACACGCCGTTTTTGTCGTGCGCGTACTGCAAACCGTCAAACACATCCTCATCTTCAAGACGATATGAGCACACTTCTTTATGCTTGCCAAAATCAAGCACATACGGATAGGCAAAAGGGTTAAATAATTTAAACCAGAGCATCCGCACAAAAATCACCGCATACTGCCACCGCCACAACCAATTACGCAGGCCGGCGCCACGCCCGCGGATGATGATGCCGAGGCCCGCCGTCTCAACGGCCTTGATGCCGTCACTCCCCACCCAGTCATGCGGCGGCACAAAGACGCGCGGCGCGTTGCCAAAGGCGCGCGTGAGCTCCTCCTTCCCGCGCAGCGCCTCGCCGTGCGGCAGCGCGCGTGCATACTCAAATGCGCCATCTTTCGTTTGGTGTGTCGTGCCGTGCTGTAAAATTTCAATAAGCGGGTTACCCTTCACATAAGCGATAAGCGCCGGATTACCGGTTATGGGGTACTCTTTGTCTTCTTTCTGCGCGGCTGCCACATACACATCACTGCTGCCGCGTACGAACGGTATGGTTGAAAAGCCGATAGGGATGTTTTGTGCAAATAGATCGCTATACCATCGCTCGATATCGGCGGGCTGTGAAAAATAATTTAAATCGTCATCACGGATGATAAAAAACATATATTAACTATTTACACACTCGATTAACAGTTTTGCATATTGAGCCACACTTGAGCTTATATCATAGCGTTGCGCAGTCTCTGTAGCATGTGCACGGAGTGCGTGAGAATCGGCTTGGACGAGTTTCTCTAAAGCCCCTTCAACCGCTTCAGCGCTCCGGTTTGGGATAAAAAAGCCATTCGCGCCGTCTTTGATATATTCATCAGGACCTGCAGTTTTAGTGGTCACGACTGGTAACCCGGCTGCCATCGCCTCAATGCACACAAGGGAGAATCCTTCAATGTCGGAGGTAAGTACGAATGCATCACTCGCTTTATAAAATTTTACGATATCACGACGTGTGCCAAAAAACGTGACGGAGTTGTTGAGGTCAAGGGCGTTAGTGCGCGTTTCAAGTTTCGGACGCAGCCAGCCCTCGCCCACTATCGCCAGCTTATACGTGGGAAATTTTTTGTGGAAAAGCGCAAAACCGTCGAGCAAGAGCTTTTGATTTTTTTGAGGCGACAGGCGTCCCACAGTAAGTACTGGCTTGTTTGCCGGCTTAAACCCAAGTTCGCTCTTGAGTTCTTCTTTTGCAGGCAAGGCCGCGGAGTGTTGTGTAATTTTTGTATGTCAACGCCATTGTGAATGACGACGACTTTGCTTTGGGATTCCTCCTGTGCGGCGGTAGATTCGGCTACCGTTTTTGAAACTGCAACAATGCGATACGAGACACGCGCTAACCAACGATCAACAATAAGCTGTGTCCGTGTTTTATTAACATAGGTATTATGCTCGCACGGTATTACAGCGTAGCCAGAGAAGGAGTTTAGTGTGCTAATTACGGTATTGCTGAAATGTGAGGTTAGAGACGACTATATCCGGCTTAAGGGCTTGGAGCGCCCGGTACAGTCTCCACCATGAGCGGATGTCATGCAGACTTTTAAAATCAAAATGGAGCGTGCGTACAGACGAAGGAACTTCTGCTAAGAAGTTTTCTTCTGGGTTCTGTCGCAGGGTTATGAGGTAACAGCCAAAGCGTGTTTGATCGATGCGCTGATCTTCTACCGTGAGACGTTCCGCCCCACCGATGCCGAGATCGTTGATCCCAAAAACCACTTTTATCTTTCTTCGTGCGCCAAAAATCTCCGCGAGTTTTTCCGCCAAAAGCTTAAGTGAATGCTCGCGCTCCACGTACGCTCGACATGATTCCGAGAGTTCGGCGCGCTCTTTGACATTCATCGCGATTGCCGCTTGGAGGCCGCGTGCCACGGCTGCCGACTCTAGAGAAACTATAAATTCAGAAGGTAGAACGTCCAGCAATCCGCTATTGGCACACACTATTGTGCACCCACTCGCCATTGCTTCAAATATTGTCTTGTCAAAGCTCCCCGAAGGGGTGAGGTTGACATAAATTGCATGAGCCCGATACAGATCGGGAGTTTCCACATTCGGCACCCCGGGAAGAAAAGAGGCACCCGAAAACCCCCGATAGCGATATGCAAGGGCTTCAGCATACTCCTCATTGCCGGGCGTTGGATCCCCATAGATGTGCGCTTCATAGTTGACGCCGCGGCTTGAAAGTTGCTCGAGCGCCGCACAAAAGAGATCGGGTCTCTTTATCTCATCGAGCCTACCCAAAAAAAGCAGCGAGCCCGGCGTTGCTGGTGACTGGGGCGGCACAAAAAGTCGCGTATCAATACCCGCCGGCATCTTGACCCCATGGGTGAAACGGGCCGTGTAGGATTCCGGCGACACGTAACAGAGCGAGTTCGCGAGGCGGCAGGCAAGCGGCGTCATCCACGAGCCCGTCTTGAAATTGCGCCAGAGGACAATTTTTTTTCCGCACAGCCGCCACCACCATCCGCCGAGCATGACGTACTCTTCGTTCATATGCACGAATACGGCATTGTAGCGCAGCGACCATATGTAGCGAAAGAAATAAAAAACGTATTTAGATCGCGAGCGACCCCGTTCCTTGCCGAGCGAATATACCCGAACGTTTGCAGGCAATGTGTGCCTTCCCTCTTTGAGACAGACCACCGATATCTCTGCAAACTGCGGGGCGAATGCTTCAAGCCATCCGTGGAAAAATCCGAGCACCGGATCGTCCACGTCGACCGCCTGTGTAAAGATAAGGAGATTCATATTTCCTTGCCATAGACGCCACGAAGTAAACCGAGGTCTTTTTTGCTTTGCTTGAGCAATTCGATATTCTTCCGCTCCAGAGCCGCGAGCACCTCTTTGCCACGAGCATCGCCCGGACACAGGGTGTCATAAAGTTCGCGAAATGCGGCAAAATCCTTAATGAAGCACCCGCCGCCTGCGCCTCGCCCGCTCTTGTGCACCGGTTTGCCGTAACGATTGGCCACGTACGGATCGTGATCCAGCGCCCCGCGCACCTGCTCCCAGTCAGCTCCGAGAGCCGCGGCGGCATCATAGAGTACGTTGGCGAGCAGGATCTGAACATAACCGTTGAGATTGTGCGAATATTTGATAAGTTCAGCTTCGGTGCTCGTGCATACCTGCACAAACGGCGCCTTGGGCAATACCTCGCTTACTGTATTCGCGGCCACCCGGTGTATTGCGTCAGAGACGGGGAGTCCGAATATATTGGAGAAAGGATGCGCCGCATCGTGGGCGGCGCTCGCTTCACTGAGGAACTCGGGGGAGTACAGCAACACAATATTCGGATGTTCCTTCTGAAGTCGTTCAGTCGTACCCGGCAGCATAGTCGACTTCAAGACCGCAATTTTGCTTCTGCCGATTAATGACAAGACACTCTCCACGATGCCCACATCAAAGCCTCGTAGCGTTGTTGGAGTCGGTACTGCGATGAAGACGATGTCGCACTCCTTTATTTTTTTCTTATTCGCCACATAAGGCTGCTCGAGCGCGTACCGCACGACTGAAAAACCGCGCCGCTCAAAATCGTCGGCGTAGTTCTTGCCTATCCAACCCTGTCCGATGAAACCTATACGTTGCATAATCATAATAGTGTATTTTGCCCAATGCGCGCGGTATATAATTCTTGTATGTGCTCCATGTATTCTCCCTCGTTTACGTAAGACTGCAGCTTCAGAATCCCGGGTTGGCGTGGTCCTTTGAGCCACAAGATAAGCGCTTCTGCATATTTATCTTGATCATCGCTTGCAATGAACGCGCCCGCCTCCCGCGCTATGCCAACATCGGTGGAAAGCACCGGCACTCGTGCGGCAAGCGCTTCGATGATGACCATGCCGTATCCTTCGAAAATCGAGGTGACGAGCAAAAGATCCGCCTGAGTATAATAAGGGACAGGATTGGACACGGCGCCCGTAAACTCAACCCATTCCCCAACCCCCTCGCAACTGGCCTTCTCCTTGAGTGCTTTGAGAAGGTGCCCTCCGCCAACAAACGTGAGTCCGACCGCATATCCTTCCCGCCGCGCGGCGATGAACGCACCAAGCGCAAGCTCGGGATTCTTCTCCTTTTCCATGCGTCCCACCCACAGAAGCGAAGTTGTAAATCGCGGATGCTTCCTGTGGGTGATAACGCTAAAGCGCTGCGTATCAACGTAGATGGGCAGAACGCCAAGCGGCACGGTCAGGCGATAACGTTTCAACACTTTCTCTCTAAGAATATTCGACACAGTATAGCCGCCTTGTGCGTGGCGCAGCACGAATCCCGCGATAAGCACACGCAGCCGGTTGAGGAGCGAGTGTCGGACGAAAGATGGCGAAAGGAAATCGGTATGCATTTCAATCATGAGCGGTACCCGCCAGTAGCGGGCAATGAGAAGCGCCACGAGACCCGTCTCGAATGGATCTTGCGCCGAAACTGCGTCGGGGCGCGGCAGATGCCGCACGATGCGAAGAGCATCCAAACCGTAGAGAAGTCTTGAGCGGGAATTGGTCGGATAGGCATGGACGCCTGGCGCAAGCTCCTGCGCTCCCGTGGCGCCATATGCGCGCACCGCAAAGACTATGGAATCAAGCCCTTCGGTATACCCCTGACCAAAGCGCGCGATGCGTGCGCGCACGGCGCTCCCAGGCGTAAAGATAGTCCGGTCAGTGCCGATAAGCATCAGGCGCATACTTGTTTGAGGACATCCGCAAAAGCAGACATCGCTACAGCGGTTGAAAATTGTTCTGCCTTGCGTTGTGCAGCCTGGACTCGCCCGTGCCATAGCTCCGGATCGCTCTGTATGCTTGCTATCGCTTCCCTAAAAGCAGCCTTGTCGTCGGGCGCGCATAATACTCCCTCGACTCTATTGGTGATAAGTTCCGGGACACTTCCCGCCGTCGTGGCTAGCACGGGCACTCCCGCCATCATGGCCTCAACTATTTGAAATGAGAAACTTTCAAAAGAGGTGTTGAGCACAAATGCGTCGGCAGCCTTACACCATCCCAGTACCTGTGGGCGCGAAAGAGATCCGGTGAAAAGAACTTTGTTTTGAAGCCCTAATTCCCGCGCGCGTCGCTCCAGAAATTGCCTCAGCGGCCCATTGCCGATTATGACCAGGCGCCACTCGGGCAACGAAGGGAGGAGTTCGATGAGCATACCGAAGCCTTTCCAAGGTACGAGCCTTCCGCTAGACACCATGACGTTTCCCTCCGGAATATTCTTTGGTAATTCAATGGAAATTGGCATCTGAATTCCGAGGTAAACACAACGTATTCGGGTAGAATCTATACCCCAGTGGCTAGCCACGCTCTCAAAATAATGGCTGGGGACCAACACAAAAGCTGCTGAATGAACAACGAAGCGCTGCACGCGGCGCAATACTTCGACCTGCCAGGCATAGGTTCGGACTTGGAAATCATCAAGGGAGTCTAAGACACCAAAACGTTGCTTCCCTTGCTCCCATGCGTAATCTCCCGGTACCCGAACGATGAGCGGCGTACCACTCAATCTGGCGGCAAACGCAGCGGGCAAACCAACTGATACTGTATCCATGGCGACAATAACATCGCAGTGAAATGCATGCACAAAGAGGAGAGAAAAATAACCGAGATGACGAATACCGGGTGGAAAACGACGAACCCTCCTGAAGGGAACAACCTCAACCGAGATCCCGAGGGTGGGCAATATCTCCTTCATGCACTCCGCATCCGTTGCTGGGCCGCCGCTCTCCGGAGGATAGAGCCCGGCTGCTATCAGAATCTTCATGGTTGTATTTTAGCTTGTTTGGAGGACCGCGCCGAACACTGCGCGGCGCATATTGTGAGCGATAATATTCCAGTCGTATTTTTCAAGCACGAGCCTCCGGGCATGTTCTATAACCTTTTTTGTCGCTTCGGGGTTTCGGACGATTTCCTCGACTGTCTCGGCAATCTGTGCGGGAGAGTTCTTGTCGACTGCAAAACCGGTCGGCTCCTTGCCGGAGTTTCTCTTGGCGTCAAAAAGGAAATCAACGATACCTCCCTCCTGAGTGCCTATGACCGGCACGCCGGCAGCCATCGCCTCGACGAAGGCATTACCCATACCCTCCGAGCGGCTCGGTCGCACAAAAATATTCGAAATGGCGAGGTACGCAGGCATCTCTTCGTGAGATAGGTGCCCTAAAAATTGCACGCGCTGTGCGACTGCACACTCCTTAGCAAGCCTCTTCAATTTCCCTTCTTCAAAACCTACTCCAAGGATGAGAAAATGAACACTCGCCGGCAACAAGGGAAGCGCTTGTATCACATCGTCAATGGCGTTCTTGGGTACCAGCCTTGAGGTGGTTATGAGCACTGTCTCGTCTTCGTGAATCTTCAGCCTTTTGCGAATTGAAGACGAAGCGTCACCGGAAGGCGTAAAAAAACGTTGTATATCAACGCCGTTTGGGATTATCTCAAGCGGCCCTGTAAATCCCTGCTCGCGGGCCCACCCTCCTAAATACGTTGATATCGCCTGTATGACACTTGCATGTCGAAATCCGGAATGCAGGAGAGGAGAAAACAACCTGATATGCCAGCGTTCAAATACGTGTTCGAAGGGATCGCCTTCCTGAAGAGTGAGAATATATGGCACGCGTACCCCTAGGCCTCTCAGCAATACGATAGGCAGCGTCATGTACGACATCATTGCCCACAGCGCATCAAAGCGGCGCGCATCGAGCTTGAGCGCCATGCGCACCGCACGGGGAATAAACAATATTTTCGATAGGTAGGAAACGCGGCCGCCGACGCGATGGACTAGAATATTTCCTATCCTCTCTTCCCGCGGCTCGGAGGGAGAGAACCGCATTGTTATCATATGGAATTCGATATCCGCAATGCGGTCGGTGATCTCTTTTATGGCAACCTCCGCTCCCCCCACGTGCGGATAATACGCGAGGGAAAAAATAAGTATGCGCTTCATGCGTTTGAAGAGAGATTACGGCTGCCCAAGGTCATCGACTGCCAGCATAGACCGGACTTCTTCCGGAGGCAACGCATCGCTGTCTGGTCGAGGCTTCGACATCTCGGCCTTTGGTGCCACCGTATGAAGCGTCTCCTTCAGAGACGGGGATTGTCTGGTGACTTGCGCAAGCGCTTCGCGCAAACTTTTAGCGCCTGAGAGATCTGGGCGCGCGGGAGCGGGACGCACCGGAGTCGGTGTGTGCGTAGGACGCGGCTGTGGAGTTGGTTCGTTCTCCGCTTTGCTTGCCGCCATACGGTGTTCATAGGCCACACGCTCACCCACTAGCTTGGCTTCCGTGTGGCGGATATCGCTCTGGAGCGGGGTATGCGGCACAGATGCCGACCGTGGCGCGGAGGATTCTAAGCTGCGCACCGGAGAACTCTTTGGGTATTCTCCTGTTTTGGGAGGGGTAGGAAAGCGTTTGGGCTTGGACGCCTCCGGCACGGGATCGCTTTCATGCCATTTTTTTATCGCTTCTTCGACTTCGGAACGCGGTTTACCGTAGGTCGCGCGCGAATCTGCAAGCGTCTTTGCAGTCAAGTTGAGCGGTGGCGGATCAAAGGGCGCCAGCGTCGTTGCCGAGAACGGAGGCGACCCCACCCCGTCTATCATAAGTGTGAGATATATTTGTTTGAACCCGAGATTGACCAAATCGGTTGCCTCAAAGACTGGACTGAATACCGTTTCAAGCACTTCGGCATCAAATGGCCCCACACGGAATGCGATAGTCGTCCCCACGTTGCCAAACACGGCATCGCGCACCTCCTCCTCCATTTGCTCTATGTACTGATGCGCGATGATGAGGTTCAGTTTGTACTTGCGCGCTTCGGAGAGAATGTCCGCGAAGCTCTGGTTGGCAAAGGTTTGGAATTCGTCCACGTATAAATAGAAGGAGGGCAGGCCTCTGAGCGCCTGCGCCGATGTGTCGGCGCGCGACATCGCCGCCAAATAAATTTTGGTGACCAGCATGGAACCAAGCAGGGTTGCATTGACCTCCCCCATCCTTCCCTTGGACAGGTTGATGATGAGTATTTTTCGCTCATCCATCATTTTGCGGATGTCGAACGATGATGTTGGCTGTCCCACGATGTTGCGGATAAGGGGGTTTGAGGTGAACTGCCCCACCTTGTTTTGGATAGCTGGTGTGGCATCTTGGGTGTAGCGGTCGGTATAGTTAGCGAACTCGTCGACCCAGAAGCTCTTTACTATGGGGTCGGTGACGTTCTCCACGACTTTCCGGCGGAACGCTTTATTGATAAGCATGCGGTTAATATCGAGCATCGTGGCACCCTCGTATTCCAGAAGCGCCAGCAGCGTGTTGGAGAGTATGTACTCCATGCGCGCACTCCATGCGTCCACCCATATCTTGCGGAACGCCGAGAGAAGCCCCGAGACGACCAGGTGACGTTTGTCGTAGCCGACATCCTCCATGACGTTAAATGCTACGGGGTAGTCCATATCGAACGGCGCAAAATACAGCACATCTTTGACGCGGTGTTCGGGCACATATTCCAAAATGCGCTCCGCAGTAGAGCCGTGCGGATCGATGAACGCCATACCTTCGCCATTACGGATATCTTGAATGGCCATGTTCTCAAGCAGGGTGGACTTACCCATACCGGTCTTGCCGATGATATACATATGACGCTCGCGGTCGCGCCGCTTTATACCAAAGGGCGTTTGCGTCCCGCGGGAATTGGTATGCGCAAAATACGTTATTTTATTGAGGTCTTCAATCACCCCCGTAGTATACCAATTTTCGAGTTCCTAATTGAGGGAAGAGATGCCGTTGTGTTCCGAATGAACCGGTGCTACTGGAGCGGAATTCTCGACGAAGGAGGAATGGCTTGAGCCGCGGCTGAGTACCTCGGCGCGCAAAAGAAAACCCAGGCCCATGAGCCCCAAACCGCTCGCCACTAAGAGCACATCCCGCCAGCTCCCCGGAACGCCGAGGAGATTGGTGGCGATAACAATATTGAGAAGCCCTAGAAGTATGACGCCCATCTCTTTTGACATGGGCCTATGATAACGCGATCATTCCCTTTCAACAATGACGACGAATTCGCCGCGCCGCTTGTCGGGATGGTTGCTGAAATAGTCGAGAACTTCGCTGGATGAACCTATAACGGACTCCTCGTGTAGCTTAGTAAGTTCCCTAAAGAGACCCATACGCCGGTCAGGTGCGGCATTGGAAAGGGCCTCGAGAGCCTTCATGATACGGTGCGGGGATTCATAAAAAATACTTGCTCGTTTATCGTTGGCAATCTGTAAAAAGAGTTTTTCCCTTCCCTTTTTCTGTGGCGGAAATCCATAAAAGACAAAAGACGGCGCGCGCAAACCGGCGATTGAAATCGCGGCGGCAAGAGCTGAGGGGCCCGGAATCGCTTCTGTTTTTACTTTTGGTACTTTTTCTCGAACGACAGACACGAGCTCAAGCCCCGGATCCGAGATGCCCGGCGTACCGGCATCTGAGACAAACGCGATATGCTTACCTTGTTCAAGCAAGGAAATAATTTTGTCGAAACCTTTCTCACCACTGTTGGCATGAAAAGAAATAGTTGGGGTATGTATGTTGAAATGCGCCAGCAATTTCTTGGTAACGCGCGTATCTTCGCAAGCAATAACGTCTGCTTCTTTGAGTGTGCGTAGAGCCCGTAAGGTTATGTCTTCAAGATTGCCAATGGGCGTGGCGATGATTGAGAGACTGGCTGGCATCGCCGCACTGTAGCATATTTTGACACAGAACAAAGAATGGGATACTTTTCACAGCGCTATGGTAAACCCGAACCGGGGTCCGCGTAGGACACCGGTTTTTTCTTCTTGCCCACGAGTGTTACATTGAATGGATGCAGTGGAAAAAAGCCCATTTTATAGGCATCGGTGGCGTTGGTATGTCAGCGACCGCCAAACTGCTCAGAGACAGCGGTGTTGAAGTGAGCGGCTCGGATGAAGCAGTATATCCGCCAATTTCCAATTTTTTAACTCGAGAACATGTATCCTATGCCACACCTTATAAAGCGACGAATGTTCCCATGGATGCCGATCTTGTGGTTATCGGCAAAAATGCCAAGCTTGTTGCAGAGACGAATGAAGAGGTCGCTGCCGCATATGCTTCAGGTAAAACAATTCTCAGCTTCCCCGAAGTGCTTGCAGAACTTTCAAAGGGCAAAGAAAACATTGTGGTTGCGGGCAGCTACGGCAAGTCGACCTCTGCCGCGCTCTTGGCACATTGTCTTGAAGCATCGGGAAATCACCCATCTTACTTTATCGGTGCTTCACCCCTGCCACCTATGACCAGCGCAAAAATAGGCTCGGGAAATTTATTTGTGCTTGAGGGTGACGAATATCCATCATCCAACACCGATCCGCGAAGTAAATTTTTGCTGATGCATCCGACCCATGTGCTACTCACACCGCTCGCCCATGATCACGTCAACGCCTTCCCTACACCACAACAGTATATGCAACCATTCGCACAACTCGTGTCGCTTCTGTCAGGCACGCTGGTCGCGTGCATTGAAAGCCCCATGAGTAGAGTATTTGTCGACTCTCTCGCACGACCGGTTGTGACCTATGGGGTGCACGAAGGAGATTTCCATGCCTACAACATCCTCTATGGCGAAACGACGACTTTTTCTTTAATCTCCGATGTGTTAGGAGCAATACCACTTGAGACAACCCAACTCGGCGAGCATAACGTACAAAACATCGTTGGCGTTGCCGCCATGCTTTTGACACTTAAGTTGAGTGATCCCAAGCAGTTAACAGCGGCGGTAAAAAATTTCCGCGGTATCCAACGGCGCCTCGACCGCAAGTCTGAGAGAACCTTGATACCGATTTTTGAGGGTTTCGGCTCAAGCTATGAAAAATTAAGAAGCGCCATTGTCGCAATGAAACTCCACTTTCCCGACCGACACCTGCTGGTTCTATTTGAACCTAATACCATTGGTTGGAGAAGCCGGGCAGCGCTGTCGCACTATGACGATGTATTTGCTGATGTCACAAAAGTGTATATTTTCAATCCGCCACATGACGGCAAGGAAACTCAGCTCTCAACAGACGAGATAGCGGAGCGCGTGATACAAAGCGGAATCCCAGCGGTCGCGGTTAAGACCCCCGAACAGGTGCTCGCATTGTTCCGAAACGACCTAGAAGCCTCCAGCAGTGTACTGCTTTCCTCCTCGGGAGCTATGGGCGGTCTCGTGGAATCAATACCAAAATTAGCAGAGCAAAAATTTCCGAAATAATAGTGTATGAAAGTATACTCAAGCGAACTTGCTCACAACTACAACTCATATACGTTCGGATACGCCATCTACGGCGAGCTTGAAAAAGATGATCGGCTGGAGTCTCTGTATAATATGGGCTTTCTTCCTTATACCGGCTCTCCTGAGGCTCCCCATACCTTGTACATGGCGCGTAGTATGCGGGTTCCGCTTTCGCTCTTTACGTTGAGCAGTGAAAATCGTCGCATCGCAAAAAAATTTGACGATCAGTTTACCAAACAACGTGTACCTATGGCGCGCTTCAATCCTGACGAAAATTTTTTTTCGTTCTGTCTCGATTATTTTGCTGGCAAACATGGGGCACGCGCAATGCCACGCGAACGTCTCCAATTTATTCTCAAAAGTCCGTTCATCACTGATATGGTGCTATACCGACAGAAAGAGAAGTTGGTCGCGTGTGTGTTTGAGATACGCGATGGCGGTGCGGGACATTATTGGTTTTCTTTCTATGATCTCTCAATGGCACGGCAATCGTTGGGACTGTGGCTTATGCTCGATGGCGTGCGGGATGCTCAGACCGCAGGATTCAAACACTATTATCTCGGCACAGTGTATGGAGAAAAAGCCCTTTATAAGACTAATTTTGAGCCCTTAGAGTGGTGGGATGGTCAAGATTGGCAAAGCGATTCTGATCTCCTTCGTGAACGCGGACGTACTGACAATACTCGTATCGTCGAATTGATGGACGCGTGGAAACAGAACAAAAGATTATTTTAGTGGACGATTAGTGACACCGGACGAACTTTACAATTTTATAGCGACCCATGCCGAAACGATACAGGTATGGAACGACGCAGTAAAGGCCTTTCTTGCGGAGGAGCACGCACCGGAGACATTGGCAGTAAAGCTATAAACCAAGTAAAATAAAGGGTATGGAGCTGCGTCGCAAAGACAATCTGACCGACCTTGTGGGATCACTGCCAAAAGAGCCAGGAGGAAATGGGGACACGTCTCAAGAGGACCCAAAAAACCAAGAGGTCATCACCGAGGGCGGTGAGGTTGTTATTTTGGGGCACAAACGACCTCCTGCCCCTCCTATTAACAACAGGAGAAATTCACTTGAACTAACAGAGGGCGAGAGTTTAGCGGGCGCGGTACGTTCTGGGATGCGCGATGTGCTTGAGCGTTTTTTTGCTAACTACAAGCAAAACAAGGATAAATGACCTTGAATAAACACGAATATGAAAAAGCCACGAGAGGTAGAGGAAATGATAAAGCGAGCGATACGCGATGAACTTGCCTTGCACCCGCTCAAATCCGTAGCTCAAATCAGGGGTGCGCTGTGCAGGTATGGCTATCAAGCCGTACACGGGCCGCTCGACTGGCACTACATCAGCAAGCTGGTAAAGAAAGTGCGTCTTGAAAATCTGGCCTCCTTATTCCCGAAGGATAGAGCTGAACGCTTTGCCATGCTTAAAGAGCGACACCGGGCAATCACTGAAAAACTCATTCCAATAGTCGAGGGCGAGTATATGGCCACCTTCGACAAGATGGTGTACCCGACTCATGCAGAGCGCATCGCTGCGGCAAACGCGATACTCAAATGGGATCTCGCGCTTTTCTGTGCGGAGGAGCAAGTACAGGTACTCGAGCAGACGGAGAAGCGACAGAACGAGCCAATCAAGCTACATCCAATTGTGCTGGATCTACAACCTGGCACTCAAGCAGCGCGATATTCCACACTTTCGACACTGAAAAAAGAAGCTACTACTGTTCCGTTTCCTGCGGTTGCGGCGTAGCCGCGGCTTTCGCTTTCTTTTGTGGTTTAAGCGAGAGGACTTTCTGAAGCACGGAGGCTTTCTCCTGGGGCCGCACATACACTTCGGTTAGCACTTCCTTGACAGTTTCAACGAGAAAATGAAACTCTCCTTGGGACCACGGTTCCCAATCGCCCTCATGTAGTTGTTCACTCGTCATTCCCTGTATATTGGCAAGCGCATCAAAATACTCTGGCGGCACCATCGGGTGTTTGTCCTTGAGCACTTTGACACGGTCGCCATAGTCAATCGTTTCTCCTTTTTCACCTGTTTTGGATATCTGTTCCAACTCAAGCAGCTCGTAGATAGCTTTTCGCAAACAGCCGGATGCGCCGACCAAGTAATTCATTTTCGCACACCCCTCTGCCTCCGACACTAATTTCCGAACCTTCTCATTGATACGATTGTCGAGCGTAAAAAAAGTTGTTGGTTGATGGTAGAAGAAGAGAGCGTCCAAGTCCAAGTCCTTTACGTATATATGTCCATCATCCTGTGCCGCTGGTATTCTGGTGAATTTGTCGTTGTAAAGACTAATGTCGTGATCGGACAGATGCAATGAGACTTTTTGACAGGTGTCTCCACCGCACTGAACTTGGTAGCCATAGACCATTCGATCGTTCGACCAATTAAAACGGAGTTTACCCACCACTGAATAAGTGATGGACTTACGATTGCAAAACGGACAATTGTACTTATCACGGTCAACAAAGTACTTGAGATCGAGATGGGATTGATCGTAGTTTTCTCTCATTTGCCACTATTCTACGCGCAATCAGCTTGCAGGGAAAGCAACGCGGACTAAGGAGTGTTTATCCAATTCCACGCCTCCCGCGGAAGCCACCCTTGGCTTTGGGTTGGATCCACTCGTATCACTACGAGGTGTCGGCCCGGAACGCCCGGGAACGTGGCGTTGTAAAGCTGATTTACATTCAATCTCGATTTTACCAAGTACATACCGCCGGGAAGATGATGCCACCAAGCATAGATGTAATTGGGATACAGAACAGTAGTGATGTAATTGTGAAAAGCCGTAGGGTTGAACGGCAGACTGGTATTCACCGCGATAAGGTAGATATTATCCATGGTCTTCTATTTGCCCCAGTGCGGTATCTGCTTCAGGTATTGGCGGGGGGTCAACGCGGTCTTGTTCTTGAATTGGGTTATCCGGGTTCAAAACAGAGACGAGATCCCGTGGCGATGCCCGAAAGCCATGCGCTTGATCACCGAGCAACGTGAGCACTTGTTGTTGGATAACATGCTTCTCTGAGCGGAGCATATGAGGGCTTGTGAACATGAAAAACAAAAACGCACCAATCAGCGTTACAAGGACCAAACCAAACAAACAGATGACCAGTATCTGTGCGGTAGCGGATGAGACAAAAGCAATAACGGCTCCTCCGAAAAAAGCGGTTACAACAAGAGCAACGAGTAGAGGATACAGGGCGTTTGTCCTGCTAATTTGCGCAATAGCACCTTCGACATGTTGCCACAATTCACCCATCGCGATGCCCATTGTACGCTGGCTATTTTAAAAGAAAAGAGCGCCCGCCGATCGAAACCGTGGGCGCCCGTAGTGTGTAGACAAACGCCGAAGCGTTGCTTACTTGATGTAGTAGTCGATGGTGAACCGCACCTGATCCTTGTCTTCGTAGAGCACATTCATGCGAGCCGCGATACCCATCGTGGCACCCAGTTCAATGGTGCCGTAATAGGTGCCGGGAGCGCTTTCCGAAGCAAAGAAGGTGAAGTAATTGCCTCGCTGTGTCCCCTCTTGATTGGGGAACATTTTCCACGAGGTCGTGATGTCGGTCGCGAACGCCATCTGCGAGTTATTGGTGTTCTGGCCGAGATAGTAGAGAGTCTCGCCGTGGGGCAGCGTGACGGACTTCGACTTGGTGATCGTGAAGACCTCCTTGCCGGTGGTAGTTTCCGTAACGTAAGTCTGATAGGCCGCCGCGGCCGAGACATTCCATGAGTGCATCCAGTACCAGATACCGCCCACCGCGAGGCCGATAGCAAGGACGATCATGCCGCATATGCGCAGAGCACGATTGCCTTCCTTCTTTGCTTCGCCGGTGTATACCTTTTGTCCACGGAAGAAGCCCGTTTCCTCGCTGCGGAGGTCATCGGAACTCCATCCGTTCAGTGCATAAGCACCGAGGGCGACCGCAGGCGAGCCCTTGTAGGTGCTTGTCACGCGCTCAGTGTACTGCTCACTCTCCCGAACGACACGACGTCGGACGACTTCCTTCGTGATGTCGCCGGAGACGACGCGCAGTTCAGACCGGATCCATTCCGGCACGGTGCCGAGAAACTCGACAATCCGGCTGGGTATGCGTCCGGTGTAGTCACTGAGGCCATCGACTTTGGCACGCACAATATGATGATCGTGGCGCTCGACCGCTTCGGTGATTTTCACACGGCGACCTTCGACGGTCGAATACGTGGTCTGCTCGCCGAACGGAACGGTCAGGTCGACCGTGGTCTCGTTGCGGTTGGTCATCTCCACTTTCTCCGTCGCGTAAGGACGGAAATAGTAGTAGTGGCCAACCGTCGAGCCGGTGAAATGCACGATGCCAACGTATTCCTTTGCCACCAGCAAATCGAGCCAGAGACAGAAACGTTTCATCATGCTGTCGATGCCGGTGTCGACCTCCTGCTTAAGCTCCGCAAGGAGCTGGTCAGCGGGAAGTGCGGCACGTTCGGCGGGCAGATCAATGAGCGGAGCATCGGCGAGCGGCGGGATGTGCTCTTGTACGAAGCTCCACTGCTTCTTAACGTCTTCGTCCACCGAATAGCTGCCATTGTTCGTGCGTTTGATTGAGGCACGGACTGCGCCCTTCACCAGCCGCTGGAGATCATCCAGTCGGCCTTGAAAGAAAGCGACATCGATCCGGTAAGCGTCGAAGATAGTGTCGTGCTCGGCCCCGGACTTGAGTTCGAGAATAGCCGAAGCACTTCGCAAATAACCGACGAGGGGTTGGAACGTTTCCGGCACTTCCTGCACGAAACGCTCCTCGTCCTTCATGGTTGCGCCGAAGCTACGACCAAAAAGGGACAGCATCAGTTGGTTGGTGGTCATTGCACCACGTTCCGCCAGTCGCTGATTGCTCACGTGAGATCTCCTTTGTTGTAGTTACACCATTGACGTCAATGTACAGTACCAAGTCGTCCATGGCTGGTCTTGGTACAGTGGCAAGACGATAGCATAAAGTAAATAAACTGTAAAGGTCAGTAGTAATCCTCAACACTCACGGTCCATTGGTTGCCGGTGTTGATGGTGAGATAAAACTCACCGCTTTCGTAGCAGTACGAGGTCTCCGATCCATCACCGATAATATTCGCCATCACGGTGCACGATGATGATTGATCATCAGTACGGCCCGGGAAAATCTGGAAGTTGTACTGGCCTGTTGTCTGCCAGTTTACCCGCCACTGCGTGCCTTGTATCGTGAACGGTGCGGTGGTTTCAGTACCAGTGCCATTGAGCGTAGCAACGGTATGCCATGACGCTGTTGGAGTAGGCGCGGGTGTTGGAGCAGGAGCCGGAGTCGGCGCAGGAGTTGCGGCAGTTGTAGCCGGTTTTTGAACTGGTGCTGCTGTTGTCTGCGCTTGTGGCGCACTGGGTGCCACGGGAGCCGGAGTTGCTGATGTATTCGAGGTATTCAGCGCTTGAGACGTTGTGGCCACTGGGGACGCCGATGTTACCACAGGTTGCAACGTTGGAGGCATAGTGATGCCAAATAAAATAAAGGAAACTATTGCTGCGCCACCAAATACCCAAGCGGCCATTTTGCGTGAGCGCATTTTCAGCAACTGTGGATTAGCGAGACCAGCTATAAGACCCGCGAGCGAGAGGAGAAAGAGAACAATAAAAAAGTCACTCATAATTTCCACGCTTAGTTGTTAATCAACTGGAGCGGGCACTTTTGTACCAAAAAGCCCACCACGTGAGTGAGGGCTTGCGCCCTCCGTATCGGTTTCCCGATACGGCCGGTAAAGACAAATCCCACGCGATGGGGTTTTTGGTCTTTACCGGTCCACCGACCATATCGTCCGGCAGTATGCCAAACGGGTTAGGTCGTTGCCCTCGCGGGCTATTCAGTTGTGGCTTCATGATATAGCAGGTCGCCATATCCGCATAGGGTCAGGCGGAGCAAGTGCCCAGTAGCTTTTAGGGACCAATTCGCGCCACAGAGGACCCCAACAAGCCACAAGGGGTGCAAAACATGGGCGGGGTGTGGGTAGCTCCACTTCCCCGCCAGTATCCGATATAGTCATGTCTGTATGGCTATGCCAGAGACACGAACGGAGTTGCTCGAGGTGTTAATCAAAAGCCTCCAGCCGGAGGAGAAAATTGAGGAGCAAAAAAGCTACCGTTACGTTATCTATGCCCGCAAATCAACCGATGATAAAGAAAAACAAGTACGCTCACTATCCGACCAGATCGCCGAGTGCAGAGAATATGCCGAAAGAAATGGACTTAGGGTCGGGAAAGACGATGTAATTCAGGAGTCGGAAAGCGCAAAACAGGCTGATACGCGCCCGAAATTCCGCATGATGCTCGAGACACTAAAGGCGGGCAAGTACGACGGCATCCTCGCATGGCACCCCGACCGCCTCGCGCGCAACATGAAAGACGCTGGAGAAATTATAGATCTGCTCGACAAACACATCATCAAAGCGCTCAGGTTCGTGAGTTTTTCCTTCGAAAATACGCCGAGTGGCAAGATGCTCCTCGGGATTACCTTCGTGTTGTCAAAACAATATAGCGATCAACTAAGTGAGAATGTGAGCCGTGGCAACAAGCGCAGTATCGAGGAGGGCAAATACGTCGGTCGGGCGAAACATGGTTATTATAAAGACCCCAGTGGCTATCTCCGCCAGTGGGCATGGGGAGACTCGAACTCCCAAGTCTTGCGACATACGCTTCTGAGACGTACGCGTATACCAATTCCGCCACATGCCCGTGATCTTTACCTTACACCAAAATAGGTGATGCAGGACGAATGCCTTTAGCCGGTAGTTTCGGCATTGACAGGTTTGACTAACTGCCCTGCATGTGGACAAGCTGTGGAAAAACTGGTGATAAAAGCTCGTTCACAGACTTTACATAAGACGTGTATATTATGGCGGTGTACACCCGGTAGGTTCTGAGAAGCTGCGTTCTTCCTGCAGTTTCTGAAGTCGCGGGAGAGGAAGGGGCAGTCGGGTCCGTGACTGCATCTGGCGTATTGAGCCTACTCTGTTACGGGTGTACCTCGGCTGTCCCTTCCATTCAAACAGAGGGTTCCCGTTTGTACCGGCATCGTGTACACCTGTGCCGGTACTGCCAGGAGCCCGGATAGTCGGCATAGCGTACACCTATGTCCCCTTCCCTGGAACCCCAAGGTTACACGCTGCCGGTAGGCACCAACTTATACGTATCTTTTATGCGCACGATACGTCAACAGGATATCGTTTCTTTTCTTGCCGTCTTTATTTCCATACTGGTCGCGATCAAATTAAACCAGTACATCTTTTTTCATTTCAATACCAGCCCGGCGATCATTTTTCTGCCGACAGGTATCGCGCTGGCGGCGGTCTATCTGGGAGGCTATCGCATGTGGGTACCTATAGCCGCTGCATGGTTTCTTGGCTCGGTGACCAGTTTCTCGCACCCTACTCTCGTAGTGGATGCCGCGGCCACGGTCGGCTACACGCTTGAAGCGGTCATCGGCGGGTATGCACTTGCACGCCTGAAATTTGTAGGTGATCTGGCACGCACCCGTGACGCCTTTATACTCATCGCCGCTTCCTTGTTGCTTCCCGTCATCGCGCCAAGCATCACCGCGAGTGTACAGTGGCTGACCCATGCGCTCCCCAGCTCAGTGTGGGTGACGTGGAGCCGCGCGTGGGCCGGAGGCGCACTGAACATACTCGTGTTATTGCCGCTCATCACCACCTGGTATAGAGATCGTACAACAAAAACTTTTAGAAAACTGCTTGAAATTACTCTGGCTCTCCTCGCCCTCGCGTTCGTTACCTATCTGGTCTTTTGGAGCCCGCTTGTGCAGGCTAATGGATTCATTGTGTTGTATGCGCTCTTTGCTATCTTGTTTTGGATAGGATTACGGATGCACCCCAGAATTATTACGACTGCCGTGTTCCTAGTCATGCTGCTCAGCTTCGCCGGTAGCCTCATTGCCCGCCCCACCACAACAACGAAGCTTGATCAACAGCTGCTTTCCGATGAATTGTTTATCGTTCTCATCGTCCCCATATTTTTAATTCTCGCCGCATTGGTGGAAGAGCGTCGGGTGAAAGAGCGGGAACTTGAAGAAGCGATCGATAAGCTTTCGCAGGAAGACCAGGCAAAAAATGAATTCCTGGCGACGCTTGCGCATGAGTTGCGCAACCCCCTGGCCCCGATAGTGAGTTCGCTTGAACTCATGAGACTGGAGGCTCGGCAGTTGGCTCGACCTAATCTTATGCAGCTCATTGACGTCACCGACCGGTATAATGCGATGATTGTTCATTTACTTGATGATCTTTTGGATATTTCCCGCATATCACACAGGAAGTTCAAGCTCCAAAAGGAAAGCTTGGAGTTGCGCCCAGTTGTCGAACACGCGGTACGGACGGTCGATGCTATGTACAAAGCCAACAACCACACGCTCTCCGTATCAATGCCGGAGGAGACATTATGGATCGAGGCGGACCCCCTGCGGCTAAGGCAGATCCTTATCAATCTCCTCAACAATGCCGCAAAATATACCAACCCAGGAGGGAATATTGTATTAAGCGTCGTGTTTGACCCGGATCGTGGCTTGCGCATCAGTGTGAGAGATAACGGGGTGGGGATCGAACCGCACATGCTGAAGAAAATCTTCGAGCCGTTCGTGCAGTCGGATGAGAGCAGGTCGGGGCTCGGCATTGGACTTTCACTGACTAATCATCTGGTGAACCTTCACGATGGCGTAGTGTGGGCGGAGAGCGAAGGATTGGGCAGAGGAAGCGATTTCATCGTAGTCTTGCCCGGCGCTGACAGAGTGCGGTTGCCACTTCGGGTAGCAACCCCAAAACGCCGCCGAAGAGAATTTCCTTTCATCGGAAAAAGGAGCCAACGAAAACGCTCTATTCTCATTGTTGATGACAACAAAGCCGCGGCAGAGAGCCTCGGCAAACTGCTGGAGCACGGCAGTCATACCGTCGCGTTTGCCTATGACGGGTCGAGTGCGATTGCAAAAATGAAGAATGCCGAAGCGGACGCGGTACTGCTCGACATTGAACTTCCTGATATGGACGGATATGAGGTCGCACGAAGTTTGCGGCAAGAACATGGTTACAATTCTCTAGAACCAATCTCAAAAATACCGTTGTAGACTAAAGGCACAGGGCGTTACCCGTAATTTGCCTGCCCATGCCTCTCACCAACGAGCAGTGGAGCGTCATCGCTCCGTTTGTCACACCCCTCAAGCGTTTGGAAACCCGCGGCCGTCCCCGGCAGGACGACCGCAAGATACTGGAAGGTATCCTCTGGGCACTGAAGACCGGCGCCCAGTGGAAGCACCTGCCGAAAGACTACCCGCCCTACCAGACCTGCCATCGCAGGTTCCAGCAGTGGGTGGAGAGCGGCGCCTTTGACCGCATCGTCGAAGCCCTGGCCATGGACATGGAATACCGGGGGCGCATCAAGCTCAGGAGCTGCTTTCTCGATGCCACCTTCGCGGGGGCAAAAAAGGGGGTCTTGGCGTGGGACCCACGAAGCGTGGGAAAGGCACCAAGATCATGGCGATTGCGGACGAAGGCTCTCTTCCAGTCGCCGTCTATGTGGCCTCTGCTTCTCCGAGCGAAGTCCGGTTGGTTGAAGACACGCTTGCCCGGCGATTTACCCGACAGAATCCGCTTCGCCTCACGGCTGACCGAGCATATGATTCCGATCCGCTGGATGGAACGCTCCTGAACAAATACCGCATCAAACTCATTTCACCGCATCGCAGAGGCCGGGTGCGCAGAGCAACACAGGACGGCAGGGCGCTGCGCTCCTACAAGCGCCGGTGGAAGATTGAGCGGCTGTTCGCGTGGATGCACAACTGGAGAAAGCTCGTGACTCGCTACGAATACAAACTGCAGAACTTTGCCGCCTTCGTGAAGCTCGCGTGCATCATGCTATTACTCAAACATTATTTTTGAGACTGGTTCTAGTACTTGTTGCGCTCACGGGCTACGGACAGGAAGAGGATAAAATAAAAGCGCAAGAGGCCGGATTCAATCATCACCTGACCAAGCCTGTTAGTATTGCAGATGTCGAAGCTATCCTCGCGAAGGATACATCCAACCCCCCCCGGCACGCGGACGACAATTCTTTAACTAAGTAGGTCACTCTGTTCGCCCAATCCATCAATCTTTATGCCTCTCATGGGCTGCGCAGATACACGCCATACACAAAATACTACGCTCCACTACGGGCAGCTTTTCTGATTATTGAAATAGCCTCCCCAGCCCAAACACCCAATAAGGTATACTAGTCTGCATATGCTAGAGCAATATGCATCGTTCTTCGCAGCGAGTTCGCAGGCATCGGCCGCTTTGGTCGGGCTTCTTTTTGTTGCACTTTCTATTGACGTCGACCTCGAGCGGGGATTTCGGTTCAAGCAATTTGCATTTTCTGAAACCGCGTTCATATCGCTTGGGGGTATCTTTATCATCTCACTTTTGGCGCTATTGCCCTCTGGCCTGTTGCTGATGACGGGTGCCAGTATCGTCCTTTCTGTCATCGGCATTTGGGGCTTGCTGCGGCGCACACACCCCCAGATCAAGCTGGTGCTGCTGCCAGTGGATTTTTGGCAGGTCTTTGTGACCGTCGGCGTCTATATATGGCTCGCGGGCACAAGCCTATGGTTATTGACGGTGGAAGAGTCAGTAACTTTGTTAAATATATTCTGCATGTTGCTGGGGATACTATATGTGCTTTCTCTCATACGTGCATGGCGCTCACTTCTTATCATCAAACATTATATGTCTAATTAGGGGGAGATTTACCGCTTCATATTCGCTACAGCACCCCCATAAGGATTTCTTGGGCGATTTCAATGTACCAGACTTAGGCGTCCCGGTCGGGGGCACTGGCATGCGCGGATATTTGAATGACGTTCGAACCGTCATTCTATAGGGGAAGACTGAGTTTAGCTATAAGCCGCTTACGCTGATGGCAAAGGTGACACAGCTTCGTTAAACTGTCCCGCACAGTCCAAATAGATACTTTCGCCAGTCGTGATATACTTAAAGTATGAATAAGACTCGCAAGAAAAATGTCTCTTTGAGTGACCTCTACCAGGAAGTCCGGGCCTTGCGCCGGGACGTGTCGGTGTTCATACCCACCGAGTCCCTAGACGATTACAAAAACAAAACGGAAATAGTTGCCGCACATCGCGATGCGCGAAAACAAGCTCGAGCCAGAGAGGTATAGCTATGCGGATTATCCGCACACTGAAGTTTGAAAAGATGCCCGAACGGCTGCCCGCATCCGTACAAAAGGCGTACGTCGAGCAAGAAACGATTTTGCAGGGGAATCCCAAAGATCCTCGCCTCCATTTGAAGAAATTGCAAGGGATTTATGACACCTATTCCTTCCGCATAACCCGCTCTTACCGAGCACTTTTCATTTGGGAAGTTAATACCGTCTGGCTGTTCGCCATCGGTGATCGAAAAGACATTTATCGATAGAGGTTTCGATCTCACTAGAGCCGTTGATGACTACTGACCCAAAACCCCTCTCGTCAATGGGCCCACATAGCCCGCTACAGGAGATATATTGTTGAGCATTTGGTACTGCATGACCGCGTTTCGCGTCAGCGGCCCGAAATAGCCGGTCACCAATGCCTCAGGATAGTAGCCATTGTTTGCCAGGTGGGTCTGAAGCGCAATCACGTCAGGGCCTTGCACCCCTTGATATAAGTCGCGGGAAAGCATGAGGGGCGTGGTCACTGCGGCTTCCGCGGCAGGGATATCAACCTGTTCTTCGCCGGCTTGCGGGGTGACGTTAAACCGCGAGGCAGTGGTGAATCTGCCGTATTGGTCATAGGAGTAAAGCGCATAGTGATATTCGACGCCGTTTTCAACGTCAGTATCCGTAAAAGTCGTTGAGGGGCCGTCGTAAATGATATCGCCATCAATGCGCGAGAGTACTGCGTCGCTGCCTTCTTTTTTGACGATAACCGTATGGATAGTTCCGTTTTGGATGCCGGTGTCTTTGAGCCAGTCGAAGGAGACCTCCCCGTCGAGTGGCGTAACGTTGAGAAGCAGCGGATGTGAATGCACCACCGGCAGGCCGCCACCTCCCTGGGCCGCTGCCGCTTGTGCTCCTTGCTCGGCAATAGTTGCCAGGACTTCTGCACTGCTTGAAGCAGTGGGTTCGGAAGATACGGGTTCAGTCGGCGTCGAAGTACCGGAAGACAACAATGATTCGGTGGTAAATGTCCTGTCCTTGCCGAATGCTGTGTTTCCGTCGCTGTCGGCAGCGACGATACGGAAGTGATACAAGGTCGAGGGAGTGAGAGTATTGATAGTTCGACTGTGCGACGTCTGCAACGTTTGGTCGTTTCCAAGAGATGAGCCATAGGACGTGCTCGTCCCGTATTGAATATCGGATGTCGCCGGTTCAGAAGTTGTCCACGAAATGGTTATCGTCGAGGTTGAAAGAGAACTCGTCGCCACGTTCGAGATGATCGGATATATAGGCGCAGCTTGCACTTTGAGCGTTGTGAAAGTTTCGGCGAGACTGTACGCCGTTTCGCCGGAAGAGGTTTTTGAGATGGCGCGATAATAATATTTAGTGTTCGGTGTTAATGATGAGAGAGACGCCGAATGAGATTGGGATATAGGTCCTAAGGCGGTGAGTGAGCCGTAGGTATTGGTTGGGCCGTATTCGACTTGCGAGTCGGCATCCTGGTTAGTTTGCCATGTGATAGTGGCTGTCGAGGAACTTACTTGTGACGTCTCGGTATTGGAGATTGCCAGAGCGGGCGCCGGGGGAGTCGATGAAGCAGACTCCATGTTCTCTGTCGTTGTCGCTGCGGAAGTTGCTTCGGTTTGTGTTGTCTCGTTATTCTCCGGAGTAGAGGTTGCAGCTGTTGAAGTCGATGTCTCTTCAGCTGGCGGCTCAACTGGCTCCGATACAGGAGTCGCGAGCGTCGTGAATGTCTCATCACCTGTTATGGCCGCCGTCCCCGCGCTGTCTACGACCACGACGCGATAGTGGTAGAGGGTCTCCGGTGTGAGATTCTCAAGGACAAATGATGGCGAGGTAGTGAACTCGCTCGTGAGCGGGGTTGAAGCGCCGTACTCCTCAGTGGTGCCATACTCGACATACCCTTGCACCATCTCATCTGAATTCACATCTATTTCTGCGCTTGTGTCGGTGATATTGGTAACAGAAATGCTTGAAATTGAGGGGCCGACCGGAGCGGGAGGGGCCATTTCTTCGGTCGGCGGCGGAGTCATTTCCTCTACAGGAGGAGCAGTATCATTGGTAGTATCCGCTGGGAGCGTTTGGGCAAGAACTGACGCGATTGGGGTAAAGAGAATGGAACAAGAGAGTACTGCGGAGAATATTTTGATCATAATTTTGAAATCTCTTTTAAGTCTTTGTCCGGCAGGTAGAGAATAAGTAAACCGATAATAATTCCGCCAATAGCTGTCCAGATATGGCTACCGCCAAAGAGATACACATCCATTTTGTCGAGCAGATACCAAATGCCACGCCATACCAGCACTATCCCGACCACTATTGCTATAATCCGTACAGTCTTCATAGCCGTAAGTGTAGCACTCTAATGTCTGCTACACTGCAGGTATGTTGCTGAAGGAGTTTATACATTTTTTGAAAGAGTATAAGGTCGTGTCCCTAGCAGTGGCTTTTATCATGGGTACGGCAGCTACTAACTTGGTTGACTCTTTGGTAAAGAATATATTCCTTCCTTTGCTGGCACCACTCCAAGCGGCGGAGACTTGGGATAAAGCGGTGCTCTCTATAGGACCGGTCACACTAACCTATGGAGCGTTCCTCGACGAGCTTATTAATTTTATTATCCTCGGCTTCCTGGTGTTCCTGTTGGCGCGAAAGCTGCTCACCATGGAAAAGGAAGGAAAATAATCTATGACATTTCTTTTTGAAACGAGGCCTTTCAGTGAGGAGAGCAAGCGCGCAGCGGTGGACAAGCTGCTTGAAGCGGCCTTGCCTGATAGAGACTTTTATTTATTGGTCATCGGCGCGGCGCTCTTTGCGCTTGGCGGCATCGCTTTGGACAGTATTCCGGTCCTTATCGGTGCCATGATAGTGGCTCCACTTGCCGCACCCATCTTGGCGCTGGGACTTGGCATTGCGACGGGCGATTGGTATCTTGCTGTGCGTTCGGTCATAACCTTGATAGCGGCATCGCTTGCCGCGGCGATCGTGGCAGCGATAGCGGCACACCTGCTTCCGCCGTTTAGCATAGATGGTACCTTTATATCCTTTGTGGCACACCCTCTGTATGACGCTGCTATCGCCTTTATAGCCGGTGCCATAGCTGCATATGGCTATGTGCGGGCAAAAGCAGGCGGAGCATTGACTGGAATCGGCGTTGCGGTATCACTTATGCCACCTTTGGTTGCCAGTGCGCTTGCGTTTGGCACGCTTGATGTGCCGCTCCTGAAGGAATCATCGCTTATCTTTATATTGAACGTAGTGGGTATACTCGTAGGTTCTATACTCGTCTTTTCCCTATTCGGGATGCACGCGTATTACGAAAGGAAATCCTAGCCGCTTTTATTTAAAAAGAAAAAGATAGAGGGACAGGAGCACCAGCACAATAAGTGAGGTTTGCATCACGAGTGCAGAATCCCACAGCGATACACCGAACACGATTACTGCGCCGATAAGCGGGAGCACTCCTGTGGTGATGTTTTTCATACAGCTAAGTATATCAGGTTATTTTTAGAGCTCGTACTCATCTTCTTCTATCTTATGACGGCGCTAGGGATCGAACTAAGAAAACGCTTTCGTTGAGCCATAAAAAATTTTGAGCAAAAAAGGGCGAACTGGACATGTCCAAAAAATGGCTCTGTTGAGCCATCCCGGTCGGGGGCACCGGCGTGTGCGGATATTTGAATGACGTCCGAACCATCATTCTACGGGGAAAAACTGAGTTTGGGTATAAACCACTTACGTTAATGGCGAAGGCAGTGCAGGGTGATTGAGTCTACCCAGCCAGATTTTGTTGAAATCAACTTAACCACTCTCCTTCAGGTATGCCTGACTGTTTGATTATCGAGCTTAATGTCTTAGGGTGGATGGTATCAGATCCATGATATTGCACATGGGTCATGCGTAGCTGTCCATCCTTGAATCCCCGAAAATAATGGTGGCTTCCCCGAATGTGATGGGGAACGAAACTATTCGCCTTTAGAAATTTCTCTACATCCTTGAAGGTCCAGTTTGATTTACCTCTAGGCATTTACACAGTGGCAAGACTTGCAACACCCGCTTTGTAGATGCCCGAAAGCGGGGATAGAACGTTCCCCTTGTCTTTTACTGCTTGTGTTTGTGTGGCGGATGCCCACTTTGATTCATATTCCTCCTCCACGTCCTGATTGAGAATTGAATTGACCTGTTGCGGACGAAAACCTTTCAATTCCCTTGCTGACTCAAGGTATCCCTGCACAGCCTCCTGCAGTTCAAATTCAACTATTTTCGGGTCAATCCCCGTGACCACGATGTTGAATTCAAGCGCCACGCCCACCCAGGAGTCGCCATCCTTAAAGATCATCCAACGGTATACACCACTTTTTGCCGTATTCATGGGATCAGTCTACCACAAACGAGCCCCTCCCGTGAAGGAGGGGCTCTCGGAGGCCGAAGCCACTTGTAGTCAGACGGTACACCTTGGCAGATGAAAAGCAAGTGTATCCAGGGTTGCCACAATCGAGAGAGAAAGCCGGTCGTCTGCGAGATGAATCTCACAAATCGACCGGTCTTTTTGCCGTGCGTCTCAACTCTATCATTTCCCCCAATGAGGCTTAGATGCGGATCATTCTTCCGGGACGGCGGATGGCGTACGCAGGTGGCTTGGGGTGTCGGTGTAGCGGATAGCGAAGCATTTTGTAGACGTCAAAAATTCTTTTGAATTCTTTTTTCACGCCAGTGAAGGTCTTTGCCTGCACGGCGATATCGCGTTCGATGCATTGACCGACCCACCATCTGGATTCGCGAAAGACGATTGCGCGCATATCACGACCCATTTTCGATAGAGTTGACGATGTTATAACCAGGCCAATTGGATTTGCCGTCCTCTTTAAACCACCACACTGAGGACATAAGGCCTCCTTGCGTTGACGTGTCAACGCCGATTCTTCGGATGATCCGCGTGCAGTCTGGAAAGTTCGGTGTGCCTTTTGGGTGTGCCTCTACTAGTTCACATGGTTCCCCGTTTTCAAACTGGATTGACTTTGTCCAATCGAGTGGCATGGTTCTCCTCCAAAGTGTTGGTTGCTTCTAAAGAAAATATACCATGGTCAGATTAAATTCTTGTCCCCTGGTTGCACAGGGTCGCGGGAAAATCCCGAATGTAGTTCCAGTATAGCATTAAGGATTTAACCATCAAAAAACACCACGATGAGATACGCTCACTTAGCCCCCTCAACGCTTCGAGCCGCCATCAACCAGTTGAACCCGAAAGCAATGATTTCTGGAAGTTTTGGGCAACCGGTGGTCAACCGATGGATTGAGACAGTGCAACAAGAAACAAAAAATCCTTTACCTGCAACGCAAAATTTACAAAAAAATTTGTGCGGGCGCTAGGATCGAACCCAGTCGCAACAATTCTGAAGAAGCGCCAATCGAGCAAGAGAAATAAGGATTAATGGCTTAAACTAAAGGATTACTGACAAAATGTAAGATTACCAATCGTACTCACTAACTACCAAGTTTAACCAACTTTTATCACTTTTTGGGCAACCCGTGGGCAACCGCGGAATTATCAAAAAGGAACAGTACAGGGGGAAAAGTGATAAAGATTGTGTGGAAAACACTGCTAGGCGGTGGTTTTTATGCTGTGTGTTTTTTACCGGCTTTGGTGGGTGACTAAGTGAACACTCTCTCAAGGGAAATCCGCCGTTCTGCTACGTTAAAGAGAGTTTCGGCCACAACCGAATCAAAACTTCAATTTATATATCCAGTCGTGCGGACCGATGGTGAGAAAGAGCGCCGTATTGCCGTCGATAAAGCGTAGCGCGATGCGGTAGCTCCTGTCGACACGGATACTCCAAATCTCCTTGCTCTTGGGTTCAAGCTTCTCGGTGTGGAGCGACGGATAAAAGGGATTTGTGCGGAACAAAGCTTCCTGCTTCTCGGCCTTCTTTTGAACAGCTGTAGGTAGTTTGAGATACCGCTTTCGGAACTCATCCGTTACCACCACGTCCATAAACAGCGACTATTTTCGCCTAAGCTCGCGCAGCGAGGTGACTGTATATACCCGCCCGGCGCGGTAGTCCCGCTCGGCCCGCTCGATACTGCGCAGAAAATCAGGATTGTAGAACCCGAGGTTGGAGGCAAGACGCTCCAGCCGATCGGCGTCGAGCTCCACTAGCACCTTCTTCCCCTTCGATCCAGGGCGGATAGTTATCATCGTCTTGCTCATAGAGCTAGTATAGCATAGTCCCCTTGTACGGTCATTTTTACGCGTACCTGGCTCAAATGTCCTCCACCGAAAACCGATTATCTGTCGAAAGACGAATGCGGATTACTGCTATCTCATGCACGCGGCGTCGTATACGAGATGCTACTACTCGCCCTCCGCACGGGCATGAGGCGCGGTGAAATTATCGGCCTGCAGTGGTCATCCGTTGATTGGCAGACCCAGAACATCACGGTGCGGCATTCATATTGCGAGTACACGAAAGAGTTAGGCTCAACGAAAAGCAACCGCGAACGGCATATCCCTATGGACGCGGACGTATACGCAGTCCTCTTCAACAGAAAGCGCGACACGGGCTATGTATTCGTGGACGCAGATAATAAGCACTTCAATGGCAGATATCTTGAGCGTCGACTAAAAGAACTCTGTAACCAAGTTGGATTGCGCAATATCGGATGGCATACGCTGCGACACACGTTTGCTTCGCACTTAGCGATGAGTGGAGTACCGCTCAACGCCGTGCAAGCACTCCTAGGTCACTCCGCCATCACTACCACGATGCGATACGCGCACTTAGCACCCTCAACGCTTCGAGCCGCTATCGACCAGCTGAACCCAAAATCAATGATTACTGACAGTTTTGGGCAACCGGTGGGCAACCAGTGGGTTGAGACATTGCAGCAAAAAACAAAAAATCCATAACGTGCAACACAAAATCGACAAAAAAATTTGTGCGGGCGCTAGGGATCGAACCTAGGACCTTTCGAGTATCAGTCGAATGCTCTACCAACTGAGCTACACCCGCAGTTTCGAAACTATATCAAAGGAAAAGTGCCTTTACCAGTTATCCACACATTTCTCAAATTCGGCTAAAAAACCCTTGCACTCTGAGCTGAGGGGGGTATAGTAAAAAAGTTTTCTGAGGATTGTCCTCAAATTTTGTCAGTAACTAACAATGCACATCAGAGATGCAAACAACAAGTGCGCTCCGGGAAATAGTCCCGAGTAGCGCGGTAATCGGGCTTGATGACGAAGCAATTCGTCGCGATTATGAGGAGCAGGGCGCGTGGGGTCTTCTCACGTCTATCGACCTGCATGAGTGCGATAGAGAGACAGTGCGCGATGCCGAGGCTATAAAACGCTTCGTGGTTGAGTTATGCGAGCGTATCGACATGAAGCGTTTTGGAGAGTGCACGGTCGTCAATTTCGGCGAAGATGAGCGCGTGGCGGGCTTTTCGATGTTTCAACTCATCGAAACCTCCTGCATCTCGGCACACTTTGCCAACCAGACGAACACAACCTATCTCGATATTTTCTCGTGTAAATACTATACGCCAGTCGAGGCGGCTGAGTTCGCCAAGGAATTCTTTGGTGCCTCAGAGTATAACCTGACGTATACGCTCAGGAAGTAGAGGGGAAGTAAGAGCCCCGGCAAGCAAATGCCGGGGCCTTTTGGTGTTTGGGGTTGCTCACCCCTTACAGATCGAGTTTTTCCTTTTTGTCAGATAAGTTTTAGAACCAGTCTCAAAAATAATGTTTGAGTAATAGCATGATGCACGCGAGCTTCACGAAGGCGGCAAAGTTCTGCAGTTTGTATTCGTAGCGAGTCACGAGCTTTCTCCAGTTGTGCATCCACGCGAACAGCCGCTCAATCTTCCACCGGCGCTTGTAGGAGCGCAGCGCCCTGCCGTCCTGTGTTGCTCTGCGCACCCGGCCTCTGCGATGCGGTGAAATGAGTTTGATGCGGTATTTGTTCAGGAGCGTTCCATCCAGCGGATCGGAATCATATGCTCGGTCAGCCGTGAGGCGAAGCGGATTCTGTCGGGTAAATCGCCGGGCAAGCGTGTCTTCAACCAACCGGACTTCGCTCGGAGAAGCAGAGGCCACATAGACGGCGACTGGAAGAGAGCCTTCGTCCGCAATCGCCATGATCTTGGTGCCTTTCCCACGCTTCGTGGGTCCCACGCCAAGACCCCCTTTTTTGCCCCCGCGAAGGTGGCATCGAGAAAGCAGCTCCTGAGCTTGATGCGCCCCCGGTATTCCATGTCCATGGCCAGGGCTTCGACGATGCGGTCAAAGGCGCCGCTCTCCACCCACTGCTGGAACCTGCGATGGCAGGTCTGGTAGGGCGGGTAGTCTTTCGGCAGGTGCTTCCACTGGGCGCCGGTCTTCAGTGCCCAGAGGATACCTTCCAGTATCTTGCGGTCGTCCTGCCGGGGACGGCCGCGGGTTTCCAAACGCTTGAGGGGTGTGACAAACGGAGCGATGACGCTCCACTGCTCGTTGGTGAGAGGCATGGGCAGGCAAATTACGGGTAACGCCCTGTGCCTTTAGTCTACAACGGTATTTTTGAGATTGGTTCTAGGAGCTTTAACCGCCATTGGTCTTCGACGAGCTTGTGATGCCGGTCATGGCAGTTCATTCGCTACTCCTCGGTTGCCGCGGGACCACCCCACGAAAAACTATCCTACTGAGCTGAATCTACCACGTTCCTTATTTTAAACAATGACTACAGTGGATAACAAAAATCACCCCACATGGGGTAATTTTTGTTAAAAACTGAATACGTAATTGAGTCCACACCTAAGCAAACACCTTTCTCTTGTTCCGCTCTTTATCTATTTTCCGTTCTGTACTCCAAAACGTACTCTGTAGATATCAAGTAGCCATACGTCTCTGTATTTACATACAGTGGCCAATAACGAATGCGATTTAGAGTTAGCATCATCACTCTACTTTCCTTGCGGAAAATAATCGCCGATTGAGTTGCACCCTCGTACGAGAGGCACAACACCATTTCATTTGAATTATTCCACGAGCAGGTTCCCCTACCCGTGCCTTGTTACGACTTACTCCCTATCACCGAGCTTACCTTAGGTCCCGCTAGGCGGGAACTTCGGGCACTCCCGGCTCTCTTGAGTTGACGGGCGGTGAGTACAAGACTTGAGAACGTATTCACCGCGGTATAGCTGACCCGCGATTACTAGCGATTCCGGCTTCATGAGGTCGAGTTGCAGACCTCAATCCGAACTGAGCACGCGTTTCTAAAGATTTGCTCCAGCTTGCGCTCTTGCATCTCGTTGTCGCGTGCATTGTATCATGCGTGCAGCCCAGGGTATCAGAGGGACATGCTGATCTGGCGTCATCCTCACCTTCCTCCCCCGTGAGGGGGCAGTCTCGCCTGACATATAAAACAGGCAACGAGGGTTGCGTTCGTTACCCCACTGAAGGGAACAACTCAAGCCACGAACTGACGACGACCATGCATCACCTGCCCAGCCGTCTTGCGAGGTCCAAAGTTTCCTAAGGATTTCGTCTGGGTTTCAAACCCTGGTGAGGTTCTTCGTTTGTCATCGAATTGAGCCGCATGATCCACCGCTTGTGCAAGTCCCCGTCTATTCCTTTGAGTTTTAATCTTGCGATCGTACTACCCAGGCGCATCACTTAACGCGTTAGCTTCGCCTCAAAGAGGGTCGATACTCCTTAAAGCCAGTGATGATCGTTTAGGGCGTGGACTACCGGGGTATCTAATCCCGTTCGATTCCCACGCTTTCGTGTTTCAGCGTCAGGAACGCGCCAGTAGAGTGCCTTCGCATTTGGTGTTCCCCATGATATCAACGGATTTCACCCCTACACCATGAGTTCCCTCTACCTCTCGCGTCCTCTGAGTCGTACCGTTTCTCCTGCATTTCCTCGGTTAAGCCGAAGAACTTTAACAAAAGACTAATACGACCGCCTACACACCCTTTACGCCCAGTGATTCCGGATAATGCTTGGGGCCTCTGTATTACCGCTCCTGCTGGCACAGAGTTAGGAGCCCCTTATTCATGAGGTAACGTCAATAACTTCCTCCCTCATAAAAGGTTTTTACGTCCCGAAGGACTTCATCAACCACGCGGCGTCGCTCCGTCAGGCTTTCGCCCATTGCGGAAGATTCTCGACTGCAGCCACCCGTAGGTGTATAGCCCGTGTCTCAGTGCTATCGGTGGGGGTCAGCCTCTCAGCTCCCCTAGGTGTCATAGCCTTGGTAGTCCATTACACTGCCAACTAGCTGATACCACGCAGGCCGCTCAAAAAGCGGATTACTCCTTTAGTGTCGCCACGCCATCGGGAATTACCTACTCTTTCGAATAGCTATGCCCGACTTCTCGGTGCGTACCTGCGCATTACTACCTCGTCTGCCGCTCCCCTTGCGGGGCGCTCGACTTGCATGCCTTATCCACGCCGCCAGCATTCATCCTGAGCTAGGATCAAACTCTGAATATAAGATTCAGTTACGAATCTAGACTCGATGAACGGAACAAGAGAAAAGTGTCTTCTCTTGTTTTTCTTGCTTGCTGCCTTTGCCAGTTGAATGGCAAAGGACTTATTTTTTGATCGGTGTGATCAATTCTTACAATTTTCTCAATTACGTATTCAGTTTTCAACGAACAAGCCCCGCCAGTAGCGGGGCTTCTCAAGGAGAGATTACCTACTATCAGCGAGTCATGAGACCAGTATACTCAGCTCAAAAAAGAAGTCAAGTAACCTTATTTCTAGGCCTTTTTTAGATGTTGACGAACCAAGATAAGAATCCACAAGCTGCAATTGGCAATGAAAAAATAGACTGGGAAGGCTGTACTCGCAAAATCGAAAACACTCGCCGCACCAAGTCCTGTCAATCCGGATAGACCAAAAAGTAGCCACGCAACAGGTGTTTCAGAAAAAGGCTCCCGATACGATTTAATAAATGTCGGGAGAAATGCAAATCCATCCGCTATAATCGCAAAGCCAAGAGCAATTAAAGGATCCCCACTCAGCCACCAGAGTGCTAGCGCCGCAAGAGATAGCGTCAAACATAGCCCATCCCACCACTCAAACTTTGAATATCCGTAGCCGAAGAGTGCGAACACGAGCACGGTCGAATCCATAAAAAATGTAGTACCTACTAATACGACTGACCAGCTCGGCTCGGCAGTAAATTGAGCAGTGGCGGAAATGCCGACCGCAAAAGCCCAAATAGACCACGAAACCATATTAGGTCTTGTCTCACCCCGCAGCATATCGCGAATATACGGGACAGTTCCTACAATCATGAACACTGCCGCGCCAATCCCAGCCAGTGCGTGCCAATCAAAAATCATTTTATTTTATTGAGTGCTTCCTCAACTTGTGCAAAAAGTCCCTCCGGGGTGCCGTTGTTATAGAAAATCTTGTCGGTCATTTGCATAACACCGAGAATATTCATATCGAATTTCTCCTTTTGAGCCAGTTCCCTATCTTCCTGAGCGCAAAATTCCTCAAATGAAACTTTGTCCGTGCCGCTTCCACGCAAAATGCTCCGCTCATGACGGATCTTTCTATCTGCATCAACTCCCCATAGGAGTGCGCCGTGCGACTTCAAATATTCAGCTTCACCAATCGAGCGGATGGATTCAATGACCGCGTTACTTTTATCACTGAGTGCCTTGCCTAATAATTGCTCCGCAATATAGCCGGGTCCGTATGTCTTACGGAAATCATTGCCGACGATATTAGTGCTGTTTCTATTAAGCGGCATGCCGCGACGTTTTATTTCCTCATATAAAAATTCACGCACCGAATAGTGAAGAAAATGTCTTTCTTTAACTAAATAATCGACTACCGTACCTTTACCTGCCCCGTTAGTACCCGTGAGACCGATTACCATAGTTTTTGATTTTGAAATACAGTCTGCAGATGCATAAGCGCGGCATCTATCTGGTTTTCAAGGTCGGCAATAGTGCCATTGTTAAGTATCTGGTAATCCGCCCGCAACATCACCGCGGCGATGTTTTGCTTGGTAGGATCGGATGAAAACATTTCTCGTTCTTCTTGCGCAATAAACTCATCCATGGATTGCGGCACGGTAGCGCTGCTCAAAAGTAATGCGCGCTCATAACGCAACTTTGGGTTGGCATTCACAGCAAGAAGGAATCCTCCTTCTTTTTTAAGTTCAGTGGCTTCCCCAACCGCGCGAATAGATTCTATTACCGCATCTCCATTTTCTTTCTGGGCCTGCTTGCTGAGAGAGACTACGATATATTCTGGTCCGTGTTCCGAGCGCAATTGGTTACCGATATCAACCAACGTATCGCGATTTATCGGTAGCCCGTGTTTGCGCACTTCCTCGGCAATAAATTCCCGGACTGAATAATGCTTGAATCCTCTGGATTTTAAATAATTTGCAGTCGTCGTTTTGCCTGCACCGAGTGTTCCGGTGACCCCTATTATCATTCAGCTATTTTAGCAGACACTACGCCTTGCGGTGAGACCATCTATCCCACGCAACAAGCAGTGGTGAAGCAAAGAATATAGAAGAATAGGTACCCACTATCATGCCCACCGTGAGTGTAAGCGCGAATACTTGCGTCGAGGCGGGCCCCAGAAAATAAAGGGCCAGGAGCATGATAACGACCGTGAGCGACGTGTTTATTGATCTCGCAAGCGTCTGTCGGATGCTTTTGCTCACTATCTCGTCAAAAGGTTCTCGTTTACGCGACTCCTCGCTGAGACGCAGGTTCTCGCGGATTCGGTCAAAGACGACTATCTTGTCGTTTATGGAAATACCCAAGATAGTAAGAAGCGCTACGATAAAGAGAGAGTCAACTTGAGCGCCCCTAAAGCGCCCCAGGGTCGCAAAGACGCCTACTGGGATAAGTACATCGAAGAGAAGCGTCAGGATAGCGATGATACCGTACTTCCACGAAGCCACGGGCTTTGAAACTTTGCGGAAGGCGAAAGCGATAAAAAGGATAATACAGACTACTACGACGCCAAGGGCGATAAGACCTTTGTCGAGAATCTCCCCACCGATACTAGGCGAGATGGAAGTGAATTCATCCACCGTAAGCGGACCAAGGGTTTGAAGCGCCTGCTGGAGATTGTTTTCCTGATCCGTGGTAAGGGTCTCCTGGCTGAGGATGTAACCGCTAGTTCCTGTCGGCTGCACTAATACGGGCCCCAAACCAAGAGGCGACACCACTTGCTCAACCTGGGACACCTCAGGCGGCGCGTTTTGATAGGTTACCTGCAGAAGCGAACCGCCCGCCAAATCAATGGAGGGCTTCAGACCCCATATGGCTATGGCAAGGAGCGCAAGCACCACGAGTAGAGCCGGGAGGATAAAAAAGTAAACGAGATTTTTTCCGACGTTTAACATAATTAGAGTCTGAGACCCGAGCGCATGAGGAATTTTCCTACCGTCGACTCGGCGCTAATACCGAGAGCAAGGAGAAAAGTACGCGAGATGCTGATGGCCGAGAGCATAGAGACAATAACGCCGAGTCCGAAAACGAGGGCAAAACCCTGGATGATAGAGGTGCCAATCCAAAAAAGTATCACCGCTACGATGATGTGCGCTGTGTTGCTGTCGCGTATGGCAAGCCACGCACGGGCAAAACCCTCGCGTATGGCAGCCTCGGCCTTTTTGCCGCTCGCAAGTTCTTCCTTCATGCGCTCGGCAATAAGGATGTTGGCATCGACCGCCAAGCCGACCGAAAGTATGAAGCCCGCCATGCCCGCTGCCGTGAGCACTACGGGAATAAGCTTAAACAGCGTGAGCATCAGTATCGCATAAATAACGAGCGAGACGACCGCCACAATCCCCGGCAAGCGATACCACAGGATGAGGAATATGGAGAGAATGACGAAACCAATGAGACCCGCTTCAACACCTTCATTGACAGCGAGTTGTCCCAGAGAGGCACCAATAGTTTCGGTGGATACCAGTGTTATAGGTACTGGGAGTGCGCCTAGGTTGAGATTGGTTGCTAAACTTTTTGCCTCATCGGGAGTGAAGTTACCGGAGATAACTGCAGTGCCCGTATCAAGCTTCTGTTGTATGACAGGAGCGGATATCAGTTGCCCGTCAAGAAAAATAGCGAGTTCGTTTCCGACATTCGCATCGGTTATCTGCGAGAACAATTGCGTACCCTGGCTGTTGAAATTAATCTCAACGACTGGCTCCGTCGCGGCGACGCCGGTACCGTTGCCGAACTGGAGCGATGCCGAGGAGAGATATTCGCCGGTAAGCCCAGTTTCGGTAAATGCCGCGGGATTGGGGGAGCCGTCAGGCAGCGTCGTGGAACCTTCCATACCTGGTTTTACCAATTCAAAATTCAGTGTCGGCGTTTGGCCTATGAGCTGAATCGCCTGATTAATATTTGTGACACCCGGTAATTCAACCACCAAGCGATACTGCCCCGTGCCCAAGGCTCCGCCCTGCTCGACCTCAACGACCGGCTCTGAAACACCGAATGAGTTGACCCGGCGCTCAATAACCGTCTGAAGCGCCGAGAGTGAGTCGTTTATCTGATCGGCTGGGACGTTGCTGGTATCGGCGTTGTAGGTAAGTTCAGTACCGCCGGAGAGGTCGAGCCCGAGTTTGAAGGCAAAACGGCCCTGGTTTGCCTGGTAGGTGGGTGTGGAAGTTTTATATATGAAAAACCCCAGTGCCGCTGCAGCAATGAGTATAAAAACGGCCGTATATCGCATGGCGAACATGGCTCAAACCATAGCAGAAATGGATTTCTTTCGCAAAGGCTATTTTCTCGCTAAGGTGAACAAATTTTTGAATATCATGGCAACCGCTATGGGACCCACACCGCCAGGAACGGGGGTGAATACGCTGGCGACTTCGACGCAGGCGGGATCGGCATCGCCTGCGACACGGCCTCCCTGCTCTGACGTTCCTGCGTCGATTAACACGACCTCCTCCTTAAGCATCTGGGGTTTTACTAATCCTGGCTCGCCGGCACCAAGCACGATAATATCTGCATCTTTTAACTCAGTAAGCGAACCATTCGAATGAGTGACCACGGACACCCGAGCCCCAATATCAGTTAGAAGTTTCGCTGCGGGGATCCCTACTAGTCTCCCTGCACCTATCACGACTGCTTTTTTTTGTTGACCGCTGATGTTATGGCGAGCAAAAATTTCTGCTATTGCTTCCGCAACGGGAGCCAGCACGAACGGTTCGGCAGTATGAGGATTAATGGCATCGACATCTTTTTCCGATGGCACCGCTTGCAGTATCTCTTCCAGATTAATCTGCGACGGTAATGGCAGTTGTACGATGATACCGACGCAGTTTTTAGAAAGTCTTTCAAGCGCGCGGAGCGCCTGCGGCGTCGTTGCCTTCTCATCAAGCATTTCTCGTACGACGACGACGTGAAGTCTATCTGCGACTCTCTCTTTTATTTTGACAAATGAAGCCGAAGCGGCGTCTTTCTTACCCATCAAAACGCCGAGTCTGAGCACTGGCGGCAGTGTACTACGCTGATTAAGAAGGTTCTGTATCAACTCTTTTGAAATTTTTTTTCCGTCTACAATCATGAATATATTCTATTGAAGTCCAGAAAGTTTTTTGAGTTCTGCAATGCCTTCTTCAAGGCTCTCCTGAGGCTCCCACTCAAGGAGTTTTTTGGCGAGTGAGTTGTCGGCAAGCGTGTCGTGGGGTTCCATACGCGGTGCCACATACTCAATCGGGCCGCCAATAAGCTCAGCAATTTTGTTCACACTGGTGTTACTTCCTGCACCTATATTGATGACTTCCCCTTTTCCAACCGCAGGGCTTTGGGCTGCCAGGAGGTTGGCGCGCACAACGTCACGCACATGCGTATAGTCGCGCGTCTGGGTACCGTCCCCATTTATCGTCATAGAATCGCCTTCAAGACGCTGTCTAATAAATTTAGCTATAACCAGAGCGTAGGCACCGTTAGGATCGGCCTGCGGACCATAGACGTTAAAGTACCGCAAAGAAACGGTTGGGAGCTTATAGACATCACTGAACAAGCGGCAGTACAGCTCGCCGATGTACTTCTGGAGCCCATAGGGGCTTATCGGGTGCGCCGGCATATCTTCGCGAAGTGGCATGATGTCGGTCTCGCCATAGGCGGAGCTTGAAGCGGAATAAACGACCTTTTTTACTCCTGCGTCGCGCGCGGCGAGTAGGACATTCAGTGTACCAGTCACGTTCGTCTCGTTGGTCTTTTGCGGGTACTCAATTGAAAATTGAACGCGTGGCAGAGCTGCCGTATGAAAGACAAAGAGGGCATCAGCGAATATGGGCGCAAGAGCATCAAAATCACTTACATCTATCTCATGATATAGAGCGCCTTTGTGTAGGCGTTCCTCTTTTTTGCCGCCGGCATAGGTATCGACCACCTGTACTTCAAAATTCTCTCGCAAAAGCTCCGCAACTAAATGCGAACCGATAAATCCCGCCCCGCCCGTAACCACAACTTTTTGTTTGACGTTCATATATGGGTTATATGCCGGTCCTGGTCAGAAGTTTCTTCACGGTTTTGAGCGCAATCGTGACGTCAAGCAGCAGCGACCGATGCTTCACATAGTAAAGATCGTAGGAAAGTTTCTCGCGTGTGGCTTCGACCTCTGCCTCATGGTGCGGATGATTGTCGTGATACAGCTGCGCCCAACCCGAGAGTCCGGGGCGTACCAAATGTCGCACATCATAGTACGGGATCTCTTTTTCGTAGAAGGCAACACCCGAGGGAAGTTCCGGACGCGGCCCTATGAAAGAAAGTTCGCCTCGCACGACGCTCCACAGTTGAGGCAATTCATCCATGCGGGTGAGGCGCAAAAATTTTCCCACCGGGGTAATACGATTTTGCTCCATGCCTTTCATGAGATCGATCTCGTTGCGGGACATGCTGCGAAATTTATAGATTCGCACCATGACATTATCTTCACCCACGCGCTTCTGCATGATGAACACCGGCCCCCCATCCTGGAGTTTTATCGCCGCAGCAATAAACGGGTAGAATAGCAATGAGATAACCGCCGCAGGCAGCGCGATGACAATGTCCATGGCTCGTTTGAATGAGTCGTAGAGGGTGTAGGAATAGCGGAATACATTGCGCAGCACCCAACGCTCATCAATAACCGAGAGCGGCACGCGACCGAACACCTCTTCGTAGAGGGTCATGGCGTCAAAGAAACGCACCCCCTTTGAGAGATAGTTATACAGACTGGGTATGACGGCCGAGATTTCTGTGGCATTGAAATCGGCAATGATAAAACGCGGATGGTAGCGGTCCACTGCAGCCTGTAGAGCTTCGGTAATGCCGGCGGTGGGCTCGATGACGGCGGCAATATGCGCTGGAGCGTGGCGAGCTGCACGAAGGACTCCGACAAGTTCATTTATCTCCGAACTCTTCCCCACCACGAGCGCATTCTCCGTTTTTTGCAAGCCAAAAATAGGAAAAAATACAACGCGCCATAGCAACACAAGAAAGAAAGAGACGATGAGATAGATGACGAGGATTGTTTTCGGCGCAATACCAAAAATAGGTATAAAAAAGAAAAAAAGAGCGGCAATGACGACATTGATTACTTGCGCGACCAAAAGTGTCGCCGAAATGGTGCGACGCTCCAAAAGAATAGAGCGGCTCTCATAGAGACCGGCGATAAAAAATACCCCTACCCAGGCTACGAAAAGGAGTGAGAACGGTTCCAAGTGCGCCAAAAAAAGGGCTTGGGAAGGCACCTCAAGCGAACGAAAAAAGAGCGAGAGCCAGAGCGCTCCGGTAAAGAAAAGGACATCTCCTACGAACAGAACGGGCGTCCGGGAGCGAAATGCAGTTCCCATAGATTTCACGATATAATACAACAAATTCATGCATTCTCAAGTTACCCGAAAGAAGATTTTGTACGTTATTACCAAATCGAACTGGGGCGGGGCACAGCGTTATGTGTACGACCTTTCAACAAATCTTCCTGACGAAGAATTCGATGTGGGGGTGGTGCTCGGCGGAACAGGCAGCGCAGGCGCACAGACGGGACAGCTTGCACGACTGCTCCAAGAAAAAAATATCCGCACTATCTTCGTGCCGGAGATGGGGCGTGACATATCCGTGCTCAATGATTGGCGGACCTTTCAAGCACTTCTCCATATCTTTAAGACTGAAGGACCAAACATTATTCACCTCAATTCCTCAAAAGCTGGCGGGCTGGGGGCATTGGCTGGCAGGTTAGCACGTATTGAAAAGATTATTTTTACTTCGCACGGCCTGGCGTGGGATGAAGACCGAGGGGTTCTTGCACGTATGGGTATCCGGCTTGCAACCTGGGGTACTTTCCTGTTGTGCACGAACGTCATCGTCATCTCAAAGGACACGTACAAACGGGCGCGTTCCCTTCCCTTCTGCAAACGCAAGATACGTCTCATATATAACGGGCTGCGAACGCTTGTTTTTTTGAACAAGACAGAATCCCGCGAAGCTCTCGCGTACACGAGTTCCGCTCGAGGGGCTGTTTCATTAGTCACGCTTGGAGAACTGACCAAGAATAAAGGGCTGCGCTATCTCATAGGCGCGGCACACCTATTGCGTAAAAAGGAGATTGATTTTGAGCTCTTTATTATCGGCGAAGGCGAGGATCGATCCCAACTTCAAAAAACCATACAAGAACATCAATTGGAAGATCATGTGCGGCTTGTGGGTTTTCTTCCTGACGGTTATCGGTATCTCAAAGCATTCGATATCTATGTGTCGGCTTCCGTCAAAGAAGGTTTGCCGTATGTGCTGCTTGAGGCCGCTGAAGCCTCTCTAGCGGTCGTCGCAAGTAAAATTCCGGGGAATACTGACATCGTTGATGAGGGCATCTCGGGCCTTCTTTTTGAATCAAAAAACGCGCCGCAGCTTGCCGTGAAGTTGGAGCTTCTCATCAAAAATAAGGAGTTCCGAGACAAACTGGCTGAAACTCTGCACAAAAAAGTGCAGGCCCAATTCTCTCTTCCGCGTATGCTTGGGGAAATACAGAAGCTCTATAACGTACCTTTCTAGGCGTTGCTGTAACTGCCCTCGAATTCTCGGTCAAGCGCGTCGCGGTGCACTGCGCGCCCGTATGCGTTCATACCCGAGAGCATGCCGAGCGCTAAGAATTCAGCAAAAAGATGCGAGCCCCCGTAGCTCATGAACGGAATGGTCGTACCCGTAACCGGCAGCACCCCCATGTTGATGCCTACATGCAGCGCGAAGTGGGCAGCAAAATAGAAGAGCACGCCGAGTGCAAAAAGCGTTTCAAAATTGGTGGCACCCCGTGCAGCCGAGCGCAGAATGCGCCAAAACAGAATCCCGAAGAGGGCGAACACGATAAGTATGCCAATGAATCCCCACTCCTCGGCGAATGCCGCGAACATGAAATCCGTCTGATATTCGGGCAGGAATCTAAGTTTCGATTGCGTGCCGTAGCCTATGCCCTTGCCGAGAAGTTGTCCGGAGCCCACGGCCACCATGGACTGATAAGCATTGTAGCCAGCCCCCTGGATATCGCCCGCTGGATTGATAAAGCTGAGGATCCGCTCTTTTTGATATTGATGGAAGCCAAATAGCCACAACCCACCGAACACAACCACGCCGATGGCCAAGACGGCAAGCAAATGAGTGCGGGAGAGCCCTGAAACAAGCACCATGCCAAGCCAAATGAGGAAAATAATGATAGCACCGCCGAAATCCGGCTGGAGCGCTACCAGCACAAACACGATGCCAGCATACGCGCCGGAGACTAAGATATGTCGCACGTTTCGTATTTCAATATGCCGCCTTGAAAAATATTTTGCGAGCGCGATGATGAGCGCGAGTTTTACGAACTCGACGGGCTCAAAACCGATACTGCCCAAAGTGAGCCAACTTTTGGCACCGTTGACGGTATGGCCAAGCAGAAGAAGTAAAAACAGGGGAATAATCAGCACGGCGAAAATGGTAGCCGCAACGTTGTCGCGACGTAAAAACCGCCAATCAACGGAACTTGCGGCAAAAAAAATAACGACGCCGAGGGTGATCCACACCATCTGGCGCACAAAGAAGGAGTCCTGTCCGTTGAAGGAATCCATGGTGAGGAGTCCCAAAATGGACAGTGCGAGCGCCGCGCCGAACGCTATCCAATCTATTGAGCTTTTTTTAGTGGCGAGCTGAGGGGTCATTGAACGGAAGTTAGAAGGAAGGGAGGACAGTAATCTCTATGCTGACTGCGCTGGGTACCCCACCTGACCAGGTAAAGACTGCCGTTTGTGAGGAGCCGGCGGGTACATGTGCGATAAGACTCTTGCTGGCGGCGAGAGCAACGCCATTGGTGTCAAACAGCACGGCCGCTACCGTAATATTCTGTGCATCACTGAGTGACTCATTGGTGAGGAGTGCTGAGACACTTGAGTAATCGGCATTATGTGTAAGCTGGCTTATCTCAAGCGTCGGAATTTGGCTGGCCGGAATTTTACTCCATACAAAATTGTCGCTCGAAAACGCAAAGAGAGTGCGCACTACCGTCGCGTTACCAACGTTAATATTTGGTTCGATGATAGGAATGGTCTGCACCGGCGGGAGATCAGTGACGCCATCGCGCTCGACGACTAAACTATTGTTGGTATCAAAAAGCTGGAACGAGTACGCGACTTGCTTAGCGCCCGCGCCGACGTTGTTATTTTGTATATAAGCTGCCGCAGTGTAGGTACTCGGGGACGTCTGAAACGAGCGGGCCCACAGTACTACCGGATCATGCGTTTGATCAGGACAGAGAAGCGAGCAATTACCGCCGCAATAGGCACCAGTCGGAGTTTGGGTGGTCGAGCATTCCGGTGGAGTGGTGAAAAACGCTTCATAGCCGACGTAGAGCAAAATAAGCACCACGATTAACGCAGCTCCGTAATAAAGTAATTTTCTTCGTCCACTCCACGAAAGCGCCATGCAGACATTGTAACGCAAAAAAGCTCCAAAAGGAGCCTTATTTTATCAGTGTTTAGACCCTCTACTCTGGCGGTTAGCTACTCTCCCTTGCGGTAAAGCAAAGTACCATCGCCACTAGCGAGCTTAACTTCCGTGTTCGGAATGAGAACGGGTGTGACCCCGCCGTTAAACCACCAGAGTACAAGATCCAAAATTGCACAGATAAAGAATCCCAACAACAAATTATTGCGATGCTCAAGCTCCTCTCCCTCACTTACGTGAGGAGGAAACTTCGATCAATTAGTACTTCTCGGCTAAGCACCTTACGATGCGTACACCTAAAGCCTATCAACGTAGTCATCTCCTACGGATCTTAATGATTACTCATCTTAGAGTCGGCTTCGCGCTTAGATGCTTTCAGCGCTTATCCAAATCCGGACATAGCTACTCTGCGGTGCCGTTGGCACGACAGCAGACACACCAGTGGTCCGTTCACTCCGGTCCTCTCGTACTAGGAGCAAATCTCTTCAATAATCGACGCCTGCAGTAGATAGGAGACCAACCTGTCTCACGCACCTTATCACTTGTTACCAAGTGGATTGGACTGTAACTTCTTCTCTTTCAAGAAGGCTAATGTTCAGTCTCTACGGGTGTCTTGCGACTTCCCTCGGTATAGTCCTGGCTAGGATTTTACCGATATCAATTAGCTTCTTCGCAACTATTTCTGGCTGCGACCGCCGTGATTGGTTAGTTCTATCTTTTTATTTAACTTAAACGAAAACTTTCAAACATTGTCTCGAGGGTTCAGATCGTTCAATCCCCCACATGCGTGAGGACCTGAACGGTCTGAACCCAGCTCGCGTATCACTTTAATTGGCGAACAGCCAAACCCTTGGGAGCTTCTCCACCCCCGGGATGTGATGAGCCGACATCGAGGTGCCGAACTCCGCCGTCGCTATGGACGCTTAGGCGGAACTAGCCTGTTATCCCCAGAGTAGCTTTTGTCAGATAATCTTCCACGGCGTCTAATACCCATGGTCGGTTCACTTTGTCCTGCTTTCGCACCTGCTCGTCACTCACGACTTGCAGTCAAGCACCCTTTTGCCAATACACTATCGGCACGGTTTCCATTCGCGCCTAGGGTACCTTAATGAACTCCTCCGTTACTTTTTAGGAGGATAGCGCCCCACTAAAACTGCCCACCAGATACTGTCTCGATGCGGTTTTGCCGCACCGGTTAGCGCATACAACTAGAAAGAATGGTATTTCACTGACGAGTCCGCTAGAGCCAAAACCCTAACATCAACCTCTCCCATCTATGCTACGCAGTCGTGTCGTATACGCAATATCAAGCTACAGTAAAGCTTCTGGGGTCTTTTCGTCTATCTGCAGGTAACCGGCATCTTCACCGGTACTGTATTTTCACCGAGCGGTACTCCGAGACAGTTCCCCAGTCGTTACACCATTCGTGCGCGTCTGAACTTCACGATATGTTCCTCTATTTCTAGAGGCGTAGACTATACTTTCATCTGCGAATTGTTTCGAGAATCTGCGATAAAGGGAGTTTTCGTCTCCCTGATCCATTCATCTCATAAGCGCTTCTGAGAATCAATCTCAAACCGCGTATTTTTTGATGCTCCAAACTCTTCATCTGCTGACAGATTTCTGCAAATCGCAGAAAATCTTTTTGTTTTGCTGATTTTAGTGGAAATTTTTCAAAATGTGGAATTACTTTGTTTAGAAGATCATCCAATTTTCGAACTTCATACTTGAGCGTTCTATCACTCCAGTCGCGACGTATGTGTCCGCAACCGAAACACTCGTACATGATATCCAACACTTCGCGTCGATCATAATTTTGACCGACACAAAAGCTTGGCTTTACTTCCCAACCGATAAGGAGTCTTTCACGTTTCGAAAACGAAACGGAGAAACAACCTTCTCCATCAACATAACCAGAGATGTAATTTGCAAGCTCTCTTCGCAGAGCCGGCGTCTTATAACCCTTCATACAATGCTTTATTGTACTATCTAGGCTATCTATGCGCCACTGATTAGTGGCGACACAAGTCGTTACGGGGTCAAACCTTTTCAGGTCGACTTCCCACGGTATTATCTTCTTTCATCGCGCTTGCCTTGAACAAGCGCTCCAGTTAAGACTTCACCGTTATGAGCCGGGTTTCTTCCCGCATCGCTGCGGGATTTGGCAATTTCATTTACCAGACAAGGAATTTCGCTACCTTAGGACGATTATAGTTATCGCCGACATTCACCAGGGCTTATACAGTGCCACCCTTAACCTCTTTCGAGACCAAGAACGACCGTATTTGACCTTCTGGCATTGGTCAGGTGTCACCCCCTATACATACTCTTGCGAGTTCGCAGGGAGCTGTGTTTTTGGTAAACAGTCGCCAGGGATACTTTCGCTGCGGCCCCTCAATAAAGAAGGGCAGGCCTTATTCCGAAGGTACGGCCGATTTTTTGCCGAGTTCCTTGGAGTACTCTCACTCGTTCGCCTTGCTCTACTCGAGCTGATCACCTGTGTCGGTTTGCGGTACGGACGTACGTAAGTTAAGTTTAGAAGTTTTTCTTGGGAGGCTCTTCACTGACATCCTCCGCAGCCGAAGCCGCAGAGTGCCCCACGTTTTCGATAGTCGAATTAAATCAGCATACCGGATTTTCCTGGCATACCTATCTTCAAACGCAGGCGTCAATCCAATAAGACGCGTCAATATATATCCTCCGTCCCTTCATCACACTTACGCCGGTGTAGGAATATTAACCTACTGTCCATCGCCTGCGGATTTCTCCATTGGCTTAGGCCCGACTAACCCTACTCTGATCACCATTGAGTAGGAAACCTTGATCTTTCGGCGTGCGGGGCTCTCACCCGCATTGCGGTTACTTGTGCCTGCATTCTCACTTCCATACACTCCACCATGGCTCGCGCCTTTGGCTTCATCGCGAATGGAACGCTCTCTTACCACGTACATTCACCGAAGCGAATGCACATCCTCAGTTTCGGTATCATGTTTAAACCCCGATTATCTTCGGCGCAGAATCTCTCGATGAGTGAGCTGTTACGCTTTCTTTCAATGATGGCTGCTTCTAAGCCAACATCCTCATTGTCTGTGAAACTCCACCTCCTTGTGATGTACTTAACATGAATTTTGGGACCTTAACTTGAGATCTAGGACTCTTCTCCTTTTGTACGGTGGAGCTTAGCCCCCACGTACTAACTGCCGTATAACAATTCCGGTATTCGGAGTTTGATAGGATTAGCGGCCTTGCGGCCTGTCCAATCCTTCCAGTGCTCTACCCCCGGAACTCAATCAATACGACGCCAGCCCAAAAGCTGTTTCAGAGAGAACCAGCTATTACAAGGTTCGATTAGCTTTTCACTCCAACCCACAAGTCGTCCGAGAGTTTTGAACGGCTCAACGGTTCGGACCTCCATCTGTCTTTCGACAAACTTCACCCTGCTCATGGGTAGCTCACCTTGCTTCGGGTCTATTGCGTGCTACAAACGCGCTATTCACACTCGGTTTCCCTTCGACTCCAGCCTCGCGGCCTTAGTCATGCGCAGCACACAATAACTCGCAGGCTCATTCTTCAATAGGCACGCTGTCGAGGTTTTTAAGGACCTCTTCAACTCTTTGTAGACATATGGTTTCAGATCTATTTCACTCCCCTCGCCGGGGTTCTTTTCACCTTTCCCTCACGGTACTATTTCACTATCGGTCTTTAAAAGTATGTAGCCTTACCGGTTAGTTCCGGCAGATTCACTCAAGCCATACGTGTCTTGAGTTACTCAAGGACAATTAAGAAGTTGTTTCGTTTTCGCCTACGGGGCTTTCACCCTCTGGGGCGCTGCTTCCCAGCAGCTTCGGCTAACTGACAATTTGTAACTTCGTGTGCATCAAGTGCACTATAACCGCCTTACAACCCCCTAGATGTACTAGATCCTACACACGACATTGCTGCCATGCACAGAACCTAGTTTCTAGAGTTTGGGCTTTTTCGCGTTCGCTCGCCGCTACTAACGAAATACTTATTAGTCTCTTTTCCTCCAGGTACTGAGATGTTTCACTTCCCTGGGTTTGCTTCTTTCTTGCGAAAGATAATGGAAATTTCTTTCCAATGAGTTTCCTCATTCGGACATCTCCGGATCGAAGGTTGCTTGGCACCTCCCCGGAGCGTATCGCCGCCACGCCGCGTCCTTCATCGCCTTTTAAAGCCTAGGCATCCACCATACGCCCTTATTTGTTCCTTCTCCCGTTAGTGAGAGAGAAAGGAAGCTTGAGAACCGCAATAATTTGTTGTTGTTTTCGAACTTTCATTTATTTCTTTACCTGCCCACCTACGCATCCACAAAAAGACCCACATTGGAAGTGGCTACGTGATGGAATTCGTATGTCAAAAAACACCGGCACCTGTGACAGATTTTTACCATTAAAAAATCCCGCCTCTGAGCGGGACAACGAGCAACAAAAAAGTCGCCTACTGACGCCGCTTATGAAGATGATTAGTGGTTAACATATCTGTACTGACGAGTATATATGAGAGGGGTGTGGGTGTCAAATAAAGCCTAGAGTGGATTAATACTCTTGCAATATAAGGCTGCTTTGCTAGCATGTGGATACGCCTAGGTTGCTAGGCCAGGAAGGAAGGTTCGTCATGAACGACTTCGAAACCGATAACGGCTTCATCAGTCCGATCGAGTCGATTATCGAAGATAACGGTAGAATCTTCGGAACCGAAACCAGCGGTCTCGATGGTGATACCAGTCTCATCGAAGGTGTCGACTTAGGCTAAGCAGCCAAAGACCTGCACAGGACCCTGCGAAAACGTGGGGTCATTTTTTATAAATCCAGACGATGTGGTAGAGGCAGGAGTAGGTGGTGTGCGAGGTATGGCGATATTGGCCGCCCATATGCATCTCATCATACCAAAGTCTCGGACTAAAGTCCGGAGTTTTCCTCTCTAAGAAGAATAAAACAAAAACGCCCCGTACGAAGGGCGTTTTTGAAAACACTTTTGCACATGATTACATTTTGCTATGAATTTGCTCACGGGTGCGTTCGATAAAACGGGCGGCCGCCTCCTGGCCCCCTAAACCAAATGCGAGACCGAACGCGAGCGAAAGCGCAACAACGATACCGGTGAAGAGCGTCTGGAAGTACGCGCTCGCGATGCCAAGCTGCGAAAGTGCAACAACAATGGCGAAGATCCAGATGGCCCAGCGTGCGATAGTGCCGGCAAATCCTGCAGAGCGAATACCTGCCGCACGGGCTGAGCCAACAACGACACCGTAGGCCGCTTCAGCAACCACTGCACCCACCAATACGATGAGTACGGCGACAATAACCTGCGGTATGAACGAGAGGACTATCTGCTGGAGGAAAAATGTCACCTCGGAGAGCCCCAGTATCTGGAGCGCAAACATGAAGAACACAACTATGACAAACCACTTCACCAAAACTCCCAGGAATTTTCCCGAGTTGAGGTTATAGCCGCTGCGATTGACTATTGATTCAACACCGGCAGTTTTAAGCGCGTGATCAACGCGGATTGCCTTAACCGCCTGCTCAATGACGTTATCGAGCAGAACGCCTATGGCCCAACCGATGATAAAAATAATAACGGCGGCCAAGAAGTTCGGGAGAAACGTTCCCACCCCGTACAGCAGAGTGTAAAACGACTGCTGCAGCGCCTGAGTCCATGTCTGTAGATACATAGAAAATAAATGACAAATAATACTTGTTTATAATCGACACCCTAATTGTAGCAAGCGGACAACTCCTCTTTGAGGAGTGTGTGGATAGCCCTTATGCCACCCATGAGTCAAAAAATCATTATTGTAAGCCAATATTTAGCTTGTCCAGCACGATGCGGTGCGGATAGTCGAGCACATCACGCAGCAGATGGTCGTTCATATTGATGCGGTAGAAAAAATCCTCGCTTGTGAGAAGCGCGTAGCGCAGTTCTTTGCCGATTTCACTTTCGAGTCGGCGAATGCGTCCCCGTAATGCGCGTTCGTTAACCTTATCCCCCACAATAAAGAGATCGAGCCGTCCTTCCCATTCACCCAGAAAAATTCCTGATAGTATCAGGAGTTTCAATATCCCAGTCCGTCGAATGCGCTCATAGATATCCTTGCCCCGCTCCGGCGCATTAAGAAGTAAATTCTGAAGTGCTTGCAGATATACGAATTCTTCGTTAAGTCCATAGCGAGGAGTCTTTGAACGGCGGACGCGTTTGATAAGCCGTATATCCAAAAAAATGTTCAATTCACGCCTTGCTTCCTTGCCACTGATGCGGGCATGTTCCATAGCCTCGGGGAGACTAAAAGATTCCTGGGGGTTAAAAAGAAAAAGCCGAAGCAATTTCACTCGCGCCGCGCTCCCGAAGAGTTTCTGTAATCCATCGGTCATACAAGGATAATTCAGCGTTACTCGGCCATTCTAGTTGAAGGTGTCCACCAGTGCAAAGGTGGATAAAAATAGCCGACATCAGATGATGCTGGCTGTAAACAGGAAGAAGGAACGGGATAGAGAAAGTAGGAGACGGAAAACTGTGGGGATATGAGCGGAATGGAAATGGAAGGAACAAGAGAGTAAGGGCGAGAGGATAAGAGGGACGAGCGTGATAAAAATCAGAGGCTCAAAAAGTGATGTGGAGTTTGTGTAACGCCAACGTTTTGGTTTTACCCACAGACCTACGCTGTCAGTCCGTCTATGTATGAGTACCTCCCTATGATGTAAAAGGTTACAAAAAAGGAGCCTCCGATGGTGGAGGCTCGAAAGAACAATTATGCTGCGTTTGCAGGAAGAAGAGGCTCCTCCGTTCTCTCTGGGTGAGAAAAAACTTCTCGTTCATCCTCACCATGAAAGTCCTTGACTGGGTTTTTGCTCGGCAGTGGCAAGTATGCTTCCGCCATCCAGAAACCAAGGCGAGATAAGATCTCCAAGCCAAGCATGGCAAACTCCCCTATGAGGCGTCCATTCTGCGATTAAGTATGTGCTTGCTTAGACTGTTAGCAAGGTGTCAGGGTGCGCGAAAAACCCCGCTTTTGCGGGGTTTTTGGTTGACCTATTGCATGTGGAATTTATTTCAGCTCAACCTTGCCTCCCGCGGCCTCGACAGCCACTTTAAGCTTGTCTGCATCTTCCTTCTTCAATCCTTCTTTAAGCACCGTAGGCGCCGCGTCGACAAGGTCCTTAGCCTCTTTGAGGCCAAGCCCCAAGGCATCCTTGACCGCCTTGATGACCTGTACCTTCTGCGCGCCCGCGTCAATGAGATGAGCGCTGAAGGCACTCTTCTCCTCGCCTGCTGCGGCACCAGCGGCGGCACCGGGCGTTGCGACCGCAACCGGCGCTGCGCTCACGCCCCAGCGCGACTCGAGAGTTTTGACGAGCTCGTTAAGCTCCAAGACCGACATTTTCTCTACCTGATCGATGATATCTTTGTGTGTATCCGCCATATAGTTATTTTTTATTTAGTCTGCTTTTTTTGCTTGCTCACTGAGCACAACCGCGAAGCGCTGCAACGGACTGTTGAGAATTTGCGCGAACTGCGCTCGTAGCACCTCAAGTCCTGGTATCGTCGCGATGGAAATAATCTTTCCCTTGTCGACATACGCGCCGCCAAAGACACCCCCCACAAATGAAAGCATGCCGGGAAATTTCTTAACGAAGGCTGCGAGTTCCCGCGCGGGAGCGAGTTCATCCGCTCCGTACGCTATTGCTATCTCCCCCTCAAGCACAGGCGCTTCCCCCGTGAAGCCCGCACTTCCAAGTGCCCGGCGAAGAAGGGATTTCTTTGCCACGGTGTAACCGACATGCTGTGCGCGAAGTGTTTTGCGCATTTCGTTTTGTGCAGACACGTTAAGTCCTTTGAAATTGGCAAAGACGATGGTCTTCGACTTGGCAGCGATATCGCCCACTTTTTCTACAATTTCCTCTTTTTTCTTTTGTGTGATTGCCATATATGTTGGGTACAAAAAATACCCATTTAAAGGGCTTGTGTTCGACCTCGGCAGGATGGATTGCTCCAATTAACGCTTCGTGGCTACCTGCTATCTGTGGCCCTTATGAGGAAAGGCTACTGCGGTGCGGCTACGTTGTCAATGGTTGGTGAGACTTTTGAGGCGGTAAACAGCAAGATACCGAATGCGACGCCTATAATGACGAGAAAGGCAAAAAAGAATCTGAAAAACGTCTTGGTAAAAAACCGATCCATGCTATTATTTTAACATAGAGATATATTACGTCGCAGCCGAAGCGCATATACAAAAACCGCCCCTCGATCTCTCTTGGAGCGGTTTTTGCTGCGAGAGCGGCTTATGCGCGCGTAACGTTAGTGGCGCTGAGGCCTTTTGGCCCTTCGACTACGTCAAAAGAAAGCGTATCGCCTTCTTTTAACTCGTCAAACATGACGCCATTGAGCTCCTTGGAGTGGAAGAAGAGGTCCTTCGTCTCGCCTTCGCGAGCGATGAATCCAAATCCCCTGTCCTTGACGAGCGTTTTGATTGTTCCTGTCATCTTTTTTTATATTTTCTGTGGGAAACCCGACCCTGTTTCTTAGTCTTCTAGACCATCTCCACTCTACCACCTAAGGTATTTTATGTCAACCAGTTATCCCCTCGTATTTGCCCTTTGGACATTCTGATAGACGACTTTTGAAATCTGCGCAATGATGCTCTCAAGCGTCGGCAGGGGTGCCGAGCCCCGCGTCATGACACACAAGAAGATAGGGGTCGTTTGCGTAGACAATGCCGCAGTCGTGTAGTTCGTGCTCGGTGGTAACGCCGTTGGGCGCGATGCCGACAAGACCGAGCTTATGGGAGACGACGCGTCGAGCTTGCAACCCCCGCCACAATTCCTTGCGTAAAACTAACCTGGCTCATCAGTTGAAGGGCTTTTTCAGAATCGTCTCTGCGAGAGATAGGTCGCGTTATACAGTACGCGGAACAGGGTTGAAATCTGGTGAGCGGTTATAAAGTCGGCATTTGCCAACGTGACGTTATCTTCCGAAGGAATACCGAGGTCGCCGTACACTCGTGCTGAGCGTATCCGGGTCAATGTTGGCGTCCAAGAGAGCCGTGGCGTTGTTGTCGGAATATTTGATCATATAGCCAAGAAGCTGCTCCACTGTATAGGTGCGTCCTGGCACAATGGCTTCCGGCGGCGGAATATCCTGCATCTGGTTTAAATCAGTGCTACCTACTGGATAGGTAAGTTCTTTGTTTAAGACACTGGGATTATTTTCGGACTCTTGATAATAGGCAATGAGTATCGGTATTTTCCCGAGGCTTGAGGGGTAAAATAGTTCATTTCCGTATACGCTTGCCCAAGCGCCGGTGGTAAGATCCGTAAAATAAACGGAAGCTTTGCTGATGTCTCCATCGTTTGTGTGAGTATCGATGATACTCTGGATCTCTTTGCCGAGAAGCGTATTTTCGGTATATACATTTGAGTTATTGATATTGCACGCAAGAAGCGGATCAATAAACTTGTATCCGCTGAGTCGAAGTGACTGCGCAGGTACAGTATAGTCGCGTGCTCCTTTTATAAACCATCCCGCTCCAAATCCAGCCGCACCGATGACGACTGCCACTGCCACTAGTAGTACAAGGTTTTTCATCCCTTTTATTGTGTACCGTTTGATTGCAGTTGCAGGAGTTCTGAACTATTTGGGTTTGCTTTTAGTCCGGCTTGTAGTATCGCGGTAGCAGCCGCAGGATTGTTATCGTCATAGCGATAGAGGTTATAGAGATCGAGGTAGTAATCCGGGACATTCGGATTTATAGCTATTGCCGCTTGATAGCTAGTCACGGCTTTTGCGTAATTGGTGTCAAAGTTTTGATAGAGGTCACCCAGATTGCCATAGGCAATATAGTTTATGGAAGAAGGTCCTGTTTGCGCCACATAATTCCACGCCGCTATAGCTCCCGCGTAGTCGCCGCCTATCTTTCGGTCGACGCCCAACTGTAGCCACAGATCAACGCGGGTTGGCGTTTGCTTAGTTGTGAGATAAGTGTCTCCTCCTGCGTGCGTAGCGCGGCCTGCGCATCGGCAGGAAGTGAGGAGGAAATCTGTATTGGGCCACTAAGCGACGGCGGAGGCGTTGTGATAACAGCGGTTATCGTGGCACCCGCAGGAAGGGTCGCTGTGATACCGTTACCGAGGTATACGGTGGTAGTGGAGCTAGTGCGTTAGTGCTTGTAGATATATTTGATGCCGGAGCCACTGCCGTGTGCGGTCGCAAAAAGAGTATACCGCCTATAAGAGGAGGGCGACAACAACGCCAACTCCCACCCACATATAGTTGTTCTGCATATATAAGTAGTGTACTGAAAAAATAAGAAACACAAAAGCCCCCTCTTTCGAGGGGGCTTTTGTTGCCTGCTGCCTGTATTGGCGGGAGGACTTTGGTGTCTAAGCTCGATCAAGACTCCGAGGAATCAGACCAGAGGTTAGCATTCGACTAGAAACCAGTCGACGGGAGACCAGAGACACCGTAACCGTTCGTCCAGTCGTTGCCTGTCTACAGCAGCCGAAGTGGTTGCGTTAGGAGACCAGATGAAGTTATCGGCTGTTGAACCGAGACTGGCTGCAACTTGAGCCGCGTACCCATGAGGACCTATGCCCGTCGGATAGGCAGCGTCGCCCTGGAGCTGTCGAGGTGATGGTCCAGTTGTTCGCAGTAGCGTTCGGCGAAACATTGCCGGTGAGGATGAAGTACATGGTCGTACCTGCACCAATTTCAAGCGGAGAGTTCGTACCCTGGTTGAAGTACAAGGTCGGGTTTCCGGTGAGCGTAGCCGTGGTGTAGGCCGTGCCTCCACCGCTGGCGGTATCACCGTCAGTTACACCGAACTGACCGTTGTAGAACCAGGAACATTTGCAAGACCCGTGTCATAAGACGGGGTGTACGCATGAAGCTGAAGGTTGTTTACGCTTGCCGAAGAAGTCGCGATCGCGATAGCAAGCTGATAGAGACCGACCGAGCCGTTGGAACCAGCAGTGATGCTGAACTCCTTAAGCACCGCATTCGAACCATTCGGATTGGACGTCGCTGACAGGACCAGCTGCGAGAGTCGGAACAGTCTTGAAGGTGCGGAAGCCTGCGGACGCAGTGCTGCCGGTGCCATTGATGGTCTTGCCGGAGTTTGCACCGATTCCTTGTGAGTTGAGGTAGTCAAGCGCTATGAAGCCTCCTTCTTGGCCAGGCTGGCTGGTGCCAATCTGAGCAATGTCGGCCTTCACAACGAGGTTCGCATCTTGGTTATTCGGCAACTGGACCGGATTGGTAAGCGTCGAGGTCGCGACGGTAGCATTACCCGTGAAGGATGCCGTACCGAGCAGCGTGCCCGGGCTTATTGCCGTGCCAGTAGTCGTGAAGATGTTACTACCTGCGTAGAGGTAGACCTGCGTCAAGTCAGACGGTGACGAAGATGCCGCGTTGGTGAGCGTGAGGCCAACCTTCTGAAGATTGACCGGCTCGTTCGTAGCGCGGAACTTGATCACGTTTGCTGTAACACCGGTCGTACCGCCTGCGACAAGGAAGTAGGACGGTGATGACGGGTCAAGCGAGGCCACGAGAGTCGCGCCGCTAGAAGCCGTCATGCTAGGACCAGTGCCGCCAGCAAGCGTCACAGTAACTGTGCTGCCGGAGGTTGCACCCGTAGCTGAGAGGCAGAGGCCGCTGAGAACTGGTAGAGAGCGCCTGCAGCCGCAGAGGACGACAGGTTGCACTCAAGATTGAGCGTCGTGACGGTGCCTTTCGGTATTGTCAGCGAATTGTCGAGGCTGAAGGTAAGGGCAAGTTCATGCCGCTGGTTATCGAAGTGCGTTGCTGCCGTTATCGAGACGGTGCTGCGGTGCCAGCAGGACCGCTGCTGCCGTTGAACACGCGAGTACCGGTGTTAAGAGCGGTCGAACCGTTCCACAGCTGGCAAGCACTCAGGTCAGCCTCAGTACCGCTCCTGCGGTCGACGAGAGTGAGCGGAATAGATGAGAGACGGACATTCTCACCCGATTGCGATGCATCAAGCTGGATGCCAGCGAAGACGATATTGCTGCCGCCTGCGACAATCGTCTGCGAGGTCGGTGACGTCGAGTTGCCGACAGTGAGCGTTGCGGCCTTAACCGTCATCGTATTCATCGAGAAGGTCCGTCACGCCCGGCGAGATGTTATTGCCAGTCGTTACACCGGTAATGTTTGTCCAGTCGGAAGACGGATTGGTGGATGCGACGATGGTTGCGCCGTTGATGCCAGTTTGCGCACCAATCTGACCCTCAATGGTGTAGGTGTTGGTTCCTGTCGGGAACGTTGTCGCACCCGAGAAGGTCACAAACTGATAGCGCCAGTGCCACAGAGAAGTGCCGAGCGTTGTGACCATTGTTCGTAGTGGCAGTTGCACTAGAAGCACAATCCGCGTTGTACGGACCAGAAATAACTTGGCCGTTCTGGTTGACAAGCGAGACGTTCGTGAGCGGACAGAGCGGTAGTGCTCGATCGTGAAGTGCACGATGAGTGACTGCACCTGGATAGCCTCACCGGTGAGATTCGTCTGGAATCCGCCGAGAGGCTGATTGGGGACGTTAATCGCAATGTTCTGCGCACCAACAGATGTTGCATTCTGGATGGTCGAGAACGTACCCGCGGTGACCGTAACCGTCGAGCCCTGGATCTACGGAGTCGAGTTCGTACCGGAGACGAAGATCGACGCGTGGCGAAGAGGTGCTGCTGTAGCTCGCAGTACCAGCGCCTGTGGTCGGCGTTATGCCGTAGCCATAGGTGTTGCCGACAAGGTAGATGTCGGTGTTTCGGTAGATGTCGAACTCTGCGTAGGTGTTGGCCGTTACGCTTGCACTCAAGGTCACCCTGCACGTAGACGTCAACCGACTGGCCTTCCTGTATGACGATCGGGATCGGGAAGACAGTCGTGTAGTAGCGGCCGGTCGAGTCAAGTGTCGTCGGGTACGAAGTACCGTTGACAACGGTCACGACATTGGCAAGACCTGAAGCCGAGCCGGACTGATACCACGTTATCGACTTGAAGCTCAGGTTCTCCTGCGAACCTGCCTGGATGCGGATAGCCGAGAAGCGGTAGCCCGTAGTGCCGATAGGTTGGCTGGAAGCTGAGTTCGGGTCATACGATGACGTGTATATCGTTGCCGAGCCGATGAGCGCGGTGTTGTTGAAGGTGTTGCTTGCACCGGTTATCGGGAGCGAGCCCGATACCGTGGAAGCAGTGTTGACTGCCGTCACCGCAAACGACGCGATGTCTCCGGAATTGACGGAGCCTGCTGCAGCAACGTTTGCCGCAACCCAGAAGGTCACGGACGTGCCTGCTGGGATGGTTATCGGATTGCCGATAGCTGCAGTGTGGTTGGCGTCAAGTATGTGCGAAATGCCGAGCTGGATACCGGTCGAAGCATTGATAAGTTCAACGCCTGCAATGTCGGTATCAACCGACGGACCCTGGCGCACGACTTCGACACTGTTGATTGTTACCGGAGCGCCATTTGCCGATAACGGTGAAAGCCGTAAACGGAACGCGCGCCGCACCTGCCGGAGCGACTGTGTTTGCCGGCTGCGTACTTGCAGTAACGACTGCAGTACCAGCGACAGTGCCAGTGGTTGTGGTCGTAGTGGTCGTGGTCGTCTGAGCGGTGCCGCTGCAAAGCGCATTAGCCTCAGCTCGAGATGCCGAGAAGAAATTGCCCGTCGGGCTCGAAAGACCGAGAGGAGTCAAGATCTGCGCAGCATACTTTTGCTGGAAATTGTTGACCGCTGCTTCGGTGAGATTACCGAAATATTCAGTCTCATTTCCTGGAGAACCGGCGCCGGACGATGCAACCATTGTGTCCGGATCCATGTTCAAGAATTGCTGGAGTGCCAAGACAGCCGGGCCGGACGAACCGTGTCTAAGGTTCACCGAGAACGTCGTGCCAGGGCACACCGCAGCCTGCGCCGAGCCGGCCATCGCCATACTGAGCGCAATTGCCACGATCGCTGCGACGCCGAGCGTCAGTGCAGTGATACGTGTAGAACTGTGAGTAATAGTCATACTTTATAATTCGAACGTTAATAATTACTTTTAAAACTACGAATAAAAAGAACGCGAACTGAACAGAAATAACCTACCTATTTTCTTCTCCTTTCGTTTCTCCGCATCTTATAAAGAAGCAAGAAACTGATGGGGAAGAAAAACTGGGTAGCAAGAGGGGATTTTGAGTTTCAACCGGTGCAGCCGTGGTGGGACAAGGAGTTCGGTATCACACAACTCTAATGACGCCCTAAGCAGCGAGTGCTCACAGCGTCTTCGAACGTTGACTATTCAATTGTCAACGAACTGCTCTCTACCAGAGCCTAGCACCCAGTATAGATGCTTATCGGCAAGGCTGCAAAAAGGCCTTGTGGATAAGGCTTTGTGGATAAAGGCCTAAGATCGAGCATACATCTCCCCCAGTCGGGGGTCAACCGGGCTATAAAGCCTATAAGTCCATAGCAGTATACGCAAAGTCTAGGCCAACCGGTACACGCTCCAGCGTCTTTCCCCCTCCTTACGAACAAGACCCTTCTTAATAAGACTGGCAAGCTCGCGCTGTATGGTCTTCTCGCTGCAATTCTTGACAACTGCAGATATATCCTTTATAGATAGATTATCGTTGCGTTTCAATAAATTAAGAATAACGGACACCCTTTCTTCAGCAACCGCAGAGTGTCCTTTTTTGTTATTTGAGTGTCCTTTATAATGTCTTTTATCAATGTCCTTTAGACTAGTGCCTGCGCCCAAAGAGCGGGTGGCGTCCGGGGAGAGCATCGGGGACTCGACATCAACTTGAACAGAAGGGACAGAAAAATCTTCCCGGGTAATAAAAGGGGAAAGCTGACCTGCACCGGCCATTTTCTCTGCTATCTGTTCATATTCTTGAATAAGAATAAGGCTATTTTCATTACTTATCAGACCTTGCGTGGTACTCAATCTCACCGCTGAAAGCAATCCTAAAATATCGGCAAGCACTACGGCGAGATCCATTTCCCCTGCTACAAAATGAAGCATGGTTTGAGGCAATTGTATAGCTGAATGAACCAAATTTCTAAAGGTCTGAATGTCCGATGAGCGCGAACGCTCCGCAAGTACAGCGAGCACATGCGCAATTTTTTCAGCTTTTAAATAACAAAAATACCAATCTGCTCGTCCTTTAAAAAGGATTGATTTTAAAGCGAATTCATGAAATTTTTTCGGTATATCAGACACGTTTTGTCTCTTATATGTCTTTAATAATTTAGCTTATTTTATCGGACATTCAGTATGGGACTACTGTCCTTAGCGTAACCGTAAGAGTTGATTGATGCAAGCAGTGGTATGATGTTGACATGGTTGCAAGATATTCCAAGAACGGCAAGAAAAATGGCAGGCAATCTAGCATAGTGAACATTCCCCAGGAGACAAAACGGGCCATAGGAGCCGTTCTCCTTATCCTAATAGGTCTTTTGTTGGTGCTTGCAGGGTTTGGCGTCGCTGGTACCGGCGGCACGGACATCTATGGCCTTTTTGGCTCTTTGCTTGGGGCTATTGGGTACTTTCTCTTGCCGCTCCTTTTCTTTATGCTCGCGGGCAATGCTCTGCGTGAAGATTCGACCGGCTTTACGCCTTTGAAAATTACCGCGGGAGGTATCTTTGTGCTCTCAGGACTAGGGTTTTTGGCGCTGGTAGCAAATAGTGGCGGACTCGTGGGGACGCTTATTGCAAACCCTGCAGTGCATTACTTCGACATCTATGCCGCCCTCCTTATACTGGGGAGTGTCTCCCTTATGTCCCTCCTCATTCTCCTTGAAGGAAGGATTTCCTTGCAACCTTTCTGGGCTTTGAAAAATCTGCTGATGCGACTCTTCGCACGCATGAAAAAGACTGGGGAACCAACAATGACCGGGCTTGAAGTAGATGAGGAGGTGGAAGAGCCGGTATATGAAGAAGCATACGAAGTAGATGAGGAGGAGCTTCGCGCGGTGGTCGAGGCTCCATCACACGCCGTGAAAGCGAAGCGGGCAGCGGACACGCTGAAATCCTTGCTCGGAACGTACAATCCTCCGCCGTTGTCCTTGCTTGAGCGTGATCGAGGCCGACCAGGAGTCGGAGATATTAAAGGTAACGCCAATATTATTAAACGAACGCTTGCAAACTTCGGCATCACGGTTGAGTTGGATGAAATCTCTATCGGTCCGTCGGTCACGCGCTATGCGATAAAACCAGCCGAGGGCGTGCGTTTACAAAAAATAGTTTCCCTGCAGACGAACCTTGAGCTCGCACTTGCCGCGCATCCAGTGCGCATCGAGGCGCCTATACCGGGTAAGTCGTTGGTCGGGATTGAAGTTCCTAATTCTTCGAAAGTAACCGTGGGCCTTGGCACTATGTTGGAGTCGCCGGAATATACCGAGTCAGGAAAACCATTGTTGGTTGCGCTCGGACGCAATATCGCAGGAGCGTCCATTTTCGGCAACCTCGGGAAGATGCCCCACATGCTCATTGCGGGTGCAACAGGATCCGGAAAGAGCGTCGCCATACACGCAATAATCAACTCGCTTTTGTACCGCTGCGGCCCGCAGCAATTGCGCTTCTTGATGATAGATCCCAAGCGTGTTGAGCTCACTATGTATAACCAGATCCCTCATTTGCTGACCCCAGTCATTACCGATGCCAAACGCACCATTACCGCCCTGCGCTGGGCGGGCAAAGAGATGGAACGGCGCTACAACGTGCTTGAGGCAGAGCACGTTCGCGATATCGAGTCGTACCATCAAAATATTTTGACTCCGGAGCTTGAAAAAATACGCAAGCGCGGCGGGGTTGAAGAAGGTGAGAAAATTCCAGAATTGATGCCGTATATCGTCATTATCATTGACGAGCTCGCCGATATCATGCAGGCCTATCCCCGCGAGCTTGAGGCCGTGGTGGTGCGCTTGGCCCAAATGAGCCGCGCGGTCGGCATACACCTCATACTCTCAACTCAGCGGCCGAGCGTTAACGTCATTACCGGGCTCATCAAGGCAAATATACCCGCGCGCGTGGCGCTCCAAGTAGCCTCCCAAATAGATTCCCGCACTATCCTTGATCAAGGAGGGGCTGAGAAGCTCCTTGGAGCAGGTGATATGTTATGGCTCTCCGGCGACATGGGTAAACCAATCCGCCTTCAAAGCGCGTTCATCAGTGAAGGAGAAGTAAAAAAGGTCGCGTCATTCATCGCGAAACATAACGAAGCAGAAATCCCGATTGATATTGGTACTCCATTGCCCACCACAAGCGGCATGGGCACGGGCGGTGGATTTAGCGATGAGGAGGACGTGGATGATGAGGTATACGAAGCGGCACGTCAAGCGGTTATTGAGGCTGGTAAGGCCTCAACGTCCTACATCCAGCGCAAGCTGCGCATTGGATATTCGCGCGCTGCACGCATCATGGACATGCTGGAGGAGCGCGGCGTCATCGGCGCCCAAGATGGGTCCAAGCCACGCGACATACTGGAAAAAGGCATGGACATGGCGCCGGAAGGCCGGGAGGAATAGATTTGGAGGTACCTATCTTTGTGCTAAAATCCTCCCATGACACGGTGGCTTATCGCTCTTGTTGCCATAGTAATTATCGGCTACGGGTTATTTGAGGCGCGCAAGCTTATTGAGGGACCAGTGGTGATCATACAATCGCCTACAGACGGGAGCGCAACGTCGAGTACCGCAGTCGTTATCTCCGGCGAAGCGGAGAACATCTCGTTTTTGACCATCAATGACGCGCCTGCCTATACCGATGAGCAGGGGCACTTTTCCGAGTTGCTATCTCTGCCAGCGGGATTTACCATATTGACCGTTGCCGCGATAGACCGGTTTGGGCGAAGAGTATCAAAGTCGGTCTCAATAAACGTTCTTGATTATTGTACTATTACTAATGCATAACTATTGTATGGCCAAAGGAAAAAATAAAAGTGCGGCAAGAAAAGACAGTACCGCGATAGATGCCGCTATTCGCGAGATAAAAACGAAATTCGGCGACGAGGCTATTATGAAGCTCGGTGATTCACCCAAGGTGGATGTCGACGTCATACCGTCGGGCTCCATCGGCCTTGATTGGGCGCTCGGCATTGGCGGGTATCCGCGCGGCCGTATTATCGAAATATACGGGCCAGAATCGTCCGGCAAGACAACGCTCGCCCTCCATGCTATTGCTGAAGCGCAAAAAAAAGGAGGCGTATGTGCATTCATTGACGCCGAACACGCGCTTGATCCAGAGTACGCCAAGAGAATAGGCGTTAAAATAGACGACCTACTCGTGTCGCAACCCGACACGGGCGAACAGGCGCTTGAAATAGTTGAATCGTTGGTGCGCTCGGGGAAAATAGACATCATTGTGGTTGACTCCGTGGCGGCGCTGACCCCAAAGGATGAAATAGAAGGCGATATGGGCAGCCAGCAGATGGGCAAACAAGCACGGCTCATGAGCCAGGCGCTGAGGAAGCTGACCGCCATTACCTCTAAATCAAAGACCCTCATCATCTTTATCAACCAGATCCGCATGCAAATTGGCATGATGTTCGGCAATCCTGAAACGACCACCGGTGGAAAGGCATTAAAATTTTATACCAGCGTCAGACTCGACATACGCCGCATCGCCCAAATCAAAAAGGGTGAAGAAGTCGTAGGAGGGCGTCATCGCGTCAAAGTAGTGAAAAATAAAATTGCGGCGCCGTTCCGCAAAACCGAATTCGATCTACTCTATAACGAGGGCATATCTCGCGAAGGCGAACTGCTTGCGCTCGGCGAGAGCCTCGGCATTATCCACAAATCGGGTTCCGCGTATTCGTTTGGCGAGGAGAAGCTGGGTCGTGGATACGACGCATCACGCACTACGCTGCACGAAAATAAAAAGCTTGCTAATGATATCCTCAAGGAAATTCGTACACGACTCTCAGAGGTGGGCATAGCCGGCGGCAAAATAACCGGTGAGGAATCTGGTGAGGGGTAGACTCCCTCTTTAAAATGCCATTTGGTGCTGAGACGTAAGCGATTTAACGATATCTATTACGAGTGCCGTAAAGGCGCATATGGCTATCAGTAGCGTGAATTGGACCGCACTGTTGGTGTGTTCAACTGCAAACAAGAGATAACCGCTCGTGGCATTGAGACCGCCACGCTCCACCGCAAGAAAATTTTGGAGCACGTGGGTGACACTGACCAGCCGCCACAGGGCTACCGCAGCCAGAATAAGCACATAGAACTCAAGCGCTGTGCGCGAAAGGAGCTTGCGCACGGTATAAATGACCGCCACACCTGCCATTACTTGTCGTTCGATAGTCGTTTTCATACGGCTTTAAACTATTGTCTAACACTAATGGTTTCGTAAATCTTTCTGAACTCCTTTTTGGCGCGGTGCACTCGCGTTTTTATAGCACCGACGCTCACCCCCTCTTCTCTCGCCATCTCCTCTTGGGTTTTCCCGTCTATAAAAAATGACGAGAGTGCCTGAGCAAACATGTACGGCATACGTGAGAGCACCGACGCTACCTCGTCCCTTAGTTCTTTTTTCTCAAACTGCCTGAGATTTTTATCTGGAATGAGCGCCCAAATTTCATCATCAAGCTCAGCGGTCATGGCCCCTGCTTTCTTCTTCTTTTGATAGTGCGTGAGCGCGGTATTGATGAGGATTCGATAGCCCCAAGAGGAGAAACTAGCGCCTTCCTGTTTTTTAAATTTCGCCGCGTTGAGATAGATCTTAGTGAAGGTCTCCTGCACGATATCCTCGGCCTCTTCCCGCTCACGCACTATGCCATGCGCCTTGCGCAAAAAAGGTTCCTCGTACTTGCGCACCAGAAGCGCGAACAGTGACGGATGCGCTAAAGAAGCCGCGAGCAGCTCTTCGTCGCTTCTTTCAGCCCTTTCCTCTTCTAATGATAGGTACGCCATGCCTACAGGATATATCATAAGAGCCGTCGTTTACAACTACCGAGCTTGCCGAAAGGTTGCATGACCTATGTTTTTATGTACAATGCATCTAATCGCCTGAGGGCGATTTTATATATGCTCGAATATAATGAAATTCTTCCTAAAAAAGTGATACTTCTCGAAGGCGAGCCGTACGAGGTTCTCGACGCTCATGTCTTTCGCAAACAGATGAGAAAGCCCGTGAACCAGACCAAGTTGCGCCATCTCATCACCGGTAAGGTGACGGAGCAGGCGTTCCATCAATCGGAAAAGGCCGAAGAAGCCGATCTGAGCCTCAAGCCTATAAAGTATCTCTATACTAACCGCAGTGAATGGTGGTTTGCCTCGCCGGAGAATCCCGCTGAGCGCTTCAAACTTTCTGCTGAGACCGTGGGCCCCGGAAGTCAGTTTCTCAAACCAAATTCAGTACTGGACGCAAATCTGTTTAACGACAAGATTATTTCGCTGCGTATACCCATTAAAGTAGACCTGCTCGTGAAAGAAGCGCCGCCTGCAGTAAAGGGAAATACGGTACAAGGAGGTACCAAGCAAATAGTGCTTGAGACCGGTGCTATGGTGCAGGCTCCCCTTTTCGTCAACGGGGGTGACGTGGTTCGCGTCAACACGGAGCTCGGCACGTACGTCGAGCGGGTTGATAAGAAATAAGACGAACTTCATCATAGTTCCATATTTCTTCTGATACGTTTGGGCGAGTCGAAAATTTAACCGACAAGATAACGAGCTTGATGCTCGAACATAGTATGTGGAAACAATGGACAAATGCGATGCTAGGACTAGCGGTAGTGATCCTTGCCTTTTATAGGCTTTTAAGCCTAAGTGCGTCGTTCACGTGGGTCTTAGTGGCTTTTGGAATTATCATTTCTGTCTTGGCTATTTGTAGTACCAACGAGGTTATTGCTTCAGAAGATACTCCAAATCTTATACCTGCGGATATGGACGTTATAAAACAAAAGTTCGTACGATCCTACTCTCAGTCTAGGGAACTTCTTGGGCTGTATGATGTAAAAAAAATAACTATCGGACGATATACGGCAGAAGTGCCATAAAACGCGCGCGCTTAACGGCTTCGGCCAGTGCCCGCTGGTTGGCAGACGAGAGGCCCGTGCGGCGGCGTGCCATGATTTTGCCATGCGGATTTAGAAACTTCTTGAGAGTCTCAATATCTTTATAATCAATCCGCTGGAATTGTGGGCCGTAAAAATCTTTTTTCATAATTAGAAAGGAATATCATCAGGGTTAATATCCTCCTCCGGATACTCTATAGCATCTTCTTTGGACGCTTTTGGTGGAGCCTCAGCGCTTGAGGGAGCTCCCGAGTAAGCACCCGCGCCGCTTGAGCGAGGGCCGAACTGCACGCGTTCGGCAACTATCTCAGTCTTGTACTGTTTGCCTTTCTCTCCTTCCCAACTGCGAGTTTGAAGTCTCCCTTCGACATACGCGGAACTGCCTTTTTTAAGATACTGAGCACAGGTCTCGGCTTGGCGGCCAAAGACGACAATATTGTGAAACTCAACCTGCTCGGCTTTGCTGCCATCAGCTTTTTTGTATACGCGGTTTGTTGCAATGCCAAACGAACAAACTTGGCCGCCACTTGGAAGCGCGCGAATCTCCGGGTCGCGGGTGAGGTTACCGAACACCATTGCCTTGTTGAGATACATAATATCTAGTTTACCAATGCGTCTATTGATTTATTGAGTTCCTCTTCGGAGACTTCGCTACTTTGCTCTTTCGTTGAAACGGGTTTTTGTATCGTTTCGCCCTCAAGTCGGTCAGAGGTGAAGATGAGACGACGGGGACTTTGAACCTCTTCACGCACGGTCTCAATAAGCAGATAACGCAACGTATCTTTGCTTCCGCGCAGATACGAGTCAATGGCCGAGATGTCCTCCCGCTCAAGTGCAAATTTTATCGCTCCAAAATATGCGTTGACGTATTTCTCGTGCTTGCCTGCGGCCGCACGCTCAATGGTGTAGGCGAGCACTAGTTTGCGCGGAAAATCTTCTTTGATGATCTCAGCGTTATGCTTCAGAAGCTCAGCACGCAGTTTTTCGACAATACCAAGAATACCCTCTTCTCCAACGGTGGGCACGATATGAAAACCGATCTCATAGACCGGCTGTTTGCTGTGCTCCGCTTGAGATGAGGTCTGAGTGACCTGCGGCGACTCTGCCATGCGTGGCACTATAGCAGAGCAGGCTTTTTATTGCAACTTGAAAATTCGTTGTGAATTAAGGACGATTTGGTGACTTAGTTCTTCAACTGACATATGTTTGATCGCGGCCATTTTTTTTACTACTTCTTCCACATAAATCGGCTCGTTGCGCTTCCCCCTAAACGGCACAGGTGCGGCAAAGGGCGAGTCAGTTTCACTTAATATTTTATCGAGCGGGGTAATCCGTATAGATGCATCATACATATTGGTGTAAGTTATCGGCCCGGGAAAGGAAAGAAAGAAACCGAGGTCGAGATATTTTTGAGCAAGATCGGCAGAACCCGTAAAAAAATGTATGACGGCTTGTAATGTATTATATTCTTTTTTATAACTTCCTAAAATCTCAAGCATGTCATCGTGTGCATTTCTACAATGAATGATGAGTGGTTTCTTTACTTTCAAAGAAAGTTTGATTTGCAATATAAAGTGCTGCTTCTGTACAATTTTTTCTTCATCAGTGCTGCCAGAGCGAAAATAGTCGAGGCCACACTCCCCTATTGCGACAACGTGGCGCTCGCCTGCAAGCTTCTCGTACTTTGCTATATCAAAATGCTCTTTTTTATTATCATTGGGGTGCAAACCAACTGAGGCCCATAAAAAATCGTGTTGTTTTGCGAGTTCAAGCCCCGCCATGCTGGTGTCTATATCCGTCCCGACAACAATGCCTCCAACCTCCCTTTCCTGCATTCGCAGGAGTACCGCCGCCTGATCAACGTTAAACTGCGGCAACTGCAAATGACAGTGCGAGTCAAAGGATTTCAGCCTCATTCTTTGCGGGGGAAAAGGTTATCCGGTTTTTTATTTTTAATAACCGCCTGTCTAATTTTTTCTGAAGTCTCAGGCATGAACACTTGAAGCTCATTCGCCAGCAAATACACTTCTTTGACTAAATCCGTTATGAGTAGAATGCCTTTTTTCTTGTCTTCTTTCACGAGTTTGAAGGGCTGGTGAAGCTGTATGGTTTGATCGATCTTTTGTATGTACGACCACAAAATGTTCATCACCCCCGGTATATCAAACGTCTCCATCTCTCGGTGATAGTCTATACGCGGATATACGTTGCCACTCACGTCAACCGGCCCGGTAAGATTGCCTTCGGCCATTTTCATGACGCGACTCACGACATTACCTAAACCATTGGCGAGTTCCCCGTTATAAATCTTCTTAAACCCTTCGCGCGTGATATCGCCATCTTCAAATGGCGAGATATGTCGTGCGAGGTAGTAGCGCACTGCATCGCTACCATACTCCCCCAAGAGATCAAAGGGATCAATGACATTCCCTAACGTTTTGCTCATTTTTTTGCCCCCCGAGGTAATAAAACCATGAACCAAAAGGGATTTAGGCAGCGGCAGCCTAGCCGAGAGCAGCATCCCCGGCCAAATCGCGGCATGAAAACGCAAAATATCTTTGCCGATGACGTGCATCCTCATTTCAGCACCTTCCCAAAACTCCTTATACAGTTGATCGTCCGATCTACCGAAACCGAGCGCGGTAATATAATTTGCCAGTGCATCACACCATACATACATAATCTGCGAGTCATCGCCAGGAACCGGAACGCCCAAACCGGCAGGCCAATCGCGTTTCCGCGGCCGCGAAAAACTCACGTCCTCCAGACCCTCCGAAATAAAGGACAAAATTTCGTGCCTGCGAGTTGCGGGAGCAATGAGAAGTTCGTCTGTTTCTATTTTTTCTCTTATAACGTCGGAGTATTTTGAGAGGCGGAAAAAATAATTCTCTTCTTTTATTCGCTCGGGAACGGTGCCGTGCTCAGGACATTTACCGTCAACTAATTCTTTCTCGGTAATAAACGACTCATGACCGACACAATAGAGTCCTTCATACTCCTTTTTATAAATATCGCCCGCTGCATCGAGTTTTTTCCACAGAGCAATTGCACCAGGCCAGTGTATGGCGCGGTCGGTTGTACGAACAAATTGGTCGTAGGAAATGTTAAGGGCCGTGTACAAATCAGAAAAATTATTGACTATCTCGTCAAGAAATACGAGCGGATCTTTTTTTTCTTTTTTTGCGGCATCTACCATTTTTTGTGTATTCTCATCCGAACCGGTCAAAAAATACGTCTTGCGCGTTAGACGATGATAGCGAACAAGAATGTCGCTTAAGGTTGTGGTATAGGCATGCCCCAAATGCAACTTAGCATTGGGATAAAAAATCGGCGTGGTGAGATAAAAAGTTTTGTTATCGGACATGCATTGAAACTACTTGGCTTCGCCGTCGGGTGCAAGCCCTTGGCGAGCAAGCGCGCGCGTCTTTTCCTTGTCGATATCGGAGACAAATTCTTGAATAGCACCTGCGATAGGCACTGACAAAAGAACGCCCAAAAATCCCACTAGTTGGAAACCAACCAGGAGGGCAAGAATAACGAGAAGCGGCGGTACGCCGACCACTTTTTTGACGACCACGGGATAAATAAGATTGGCTTCAAATTGCTGAACAATAATGAAAAGCCCTGCAACCAAAAGTGCTTCGGTGAGTCCGGCATTCGCAAGCGCGACGGCAATGGCAGGTATTGCGGCAAGAAACTGTCCGAAAACGGGGATAAGCTCAAAGACCGCTGCCAAAACGGCCAAAAGGAGGGCATATTTAACACCTAGAATAACGAGACCGAGGTAGAGCAGCACACCAACGATGACCGCAAGCACAATCTGTCCTTGCATCCACTTGCCTATTTTCACCTGAGAGCGCTTCCACAAATGGAGCACATATGCCTGCTCCTTGATAGGAGTGACCAGACGAAGAAAATCATCGACCCCCGTCTCCTGGACCGAAAAATAAAAAGAAAAAACGACTACCAGCACGAAGGATACGATGCCACCGAAAAAGGCGGCCACCGTGGTGAAAACCCCGCCAGTTGAATTAGTGAGGGTGGTTGAAATATTTTGCAATAAGTCCGCCGAGTTGAAGGTCTGAGCTACCGTGCCCCACGGCAAGAGACCGTGCGTGGTATCGGATATATTGAGCGAGGAAAGAGTTTGGGGAAGCTGCTGGAGGAACGTGGCTGCATCGTTAAGCACCGGCGGTATAAAGAAAAACAGTACGGCAAAAAATACAATCGCAACTATAAGATAGACCAGTATTACTGATACGAGCCGTGGTATACGCTGTTTCGTAAAAAAACGAATTGCTGGCTCCATCGCCGACGCAATGACCACCCCCGTGAGGAGGACCAATACAATGTCGCGCAAATACCACAACAATCCCACCAGTAGCACAAAAAGTACCGCAGTGATTATGGTACCCGGCGTTACAGTTACCGAGATGTTTCGATCGGCCATACGCACATGATAGCACAATGCCTCAACCGCCAATTTCGAGAAGTACTATGGCGATACCGGCCGCGATAAGTCCGAGTATTTCCACAAATCCGATTCGCTCCTTAAAAAAGAGCCAGCCGACGATAGCCAGAATCGTAATATTAAAAAGTACCAGAAGTGCCGAGGCGACCTCAATATTCTCAAACTTATAGCTTTCAATAAGCGGAATGAGTCCCCCTATATACAGAAGCATACCAAGCCCATAGAGATACGGATTGTAATGCCCTGCATAATATTTAAAAACGATGTCGCCAAGTGTGAGCAATACTCCCCCGCCCAATAAAAGTACTGTAACGTACATATAGTTTTATGCTATTTTTTCCTTGAGCAAAGCCTCGAGATCGGCTGTGGCGACGCGTTCCTGTTGCCCTGAATCGCGATAGCGCAAGGTTACGGTGTCTTTAAGTTCGGGTTTCTCGCCGAGCGTGTCGAAGTCTATAGTGATGCAAAAGGGCGTTCCTATCTCATCTTGCCGACGATAGCGTTTGCCGATATTACCGTTATCGTCCCACATAATGTGTGGGATTTCTTTTTTAAGCGATTCGTAAATGTCGCGTGCCTTAGCAACAAGCTCAGGTTTATTTTTGAGCAACGGAAATACGGCCGCTTTGATCGGGGCAACCACAGGCTTAAATTTCAGATACACACGGGGCTCTCCGCCGAGTTCATCTTCGGTATATGCAGAGGCAAGCACTGCAAGCACGGTGCGGCCCAAACCAAAGGTCGGCTCGATAACATGGGGAATAAATTTCGCACCATCTTCATCAACATAGGCAAGGTCAACTCCTGATTTTTCTGTGTGTTGAGAAAGATCAAAATCCGTACGGTAGGCAAGACCGTAAAGTTCTTTGCGTCCAAAAGGAAAGTCGAACTCAAAATCAATCGTGCGTTTGCTGTAGTGGGCCCGTTCTCCATCAGGTACTTCAAGCTCGTGCACTTGTTCTTTGTAAATACCTATTGATTCCAGCCATGCCCACATCTCAACTCTCCAATACTCAAACCATTTCTGCCACTCCGACTCTTTAACAAAATATTCAAACTCCATGAGATCAAATTCCCTCACTCGAAAAATGAAGTCGCGCGGCGCGATTTCATTGCGAAACGCTCTCCCGCTTTGCGCAATGCCAAAGGGGAGCTTGGGATGGAAGGAATCGATAATGTTTTTAAAATTGACGAACATACCTTGCGCTATCTCCCCACGCAAATAGCCGCGCGAGCTGCCTGCAGTGCTCCCCATGTCAATTGGGAACAGTAAGTTGAACATTTTCGGTTCGCCCAAGGTTCCTCCACATTCAGGACACGCGTGTCCTTCTATATGATCGGCACGAAAACGTCGTTTACATTTTTTACATTCAACCATAGGATCTGCAAAACCTTCGAGGTGCCCGCTGGCCGCCCACACTGCCTCAGGCATGACGACGCTAGAATCGAGTCCGTACATATCATCACGGCTTTCGACAAAGTTTCGCCACCATAGTTGCTCTATATTTTTTTTGAGCGAAGTGCCAAGTGGCCCGTAATCCCAGGTACCCGCAAGACCGCCATAAATTTCAGAGCCTTGATAGATGAACCCGCGCCGCTTGCACAGTGACACAATTTTTTCCATTAAGTCATTTTTTTCCATATAGTTAATTCGGTGCGACTACCCCCATCGCGCTCTGAAACCCGGTATCACTGGTGAGATCGATCGTGGGTGCCTGTGCAGTGGCATTTACACTGACTTGTGCAAAACGATCCTGGCCTGACAACTCAGTATCTCCGGTAAGCTCAGGCACCGAGCCAACCTGGCTGGTGCTCGGGGTCAACACTACCTGAAAGTTGGCTGTTTGTGCAGGTGAACTATACCCCACGCCGGGACTGACGTTGCCGAGGTTCCAGGTCACCGTCCGGTTGCCGTCATCATAACTTATACCGCTTGCTCCGGTGGAGGCGTAGGTCACGTATGGTGGTAGTACAGTAGACACCGTGGTATTGGCGAGAGGATTTGAAGAGTTGGTCACCGTCCAGGCTATGGTGTAGGAGGTATTTTGTCCGGGCACCGGGGGCATCGGCCCCGTGTTAGTTATGGGCCCCGTAAAGTGGAGCGCTTGCGCAGTGAGCGATACGACCGACGCCAGCGAGACAGTGGCCGAAGCGGCAGAAGTCACTTGCTGGGACGTCCCCGAGCCGCCCACTTCGTTGCCAGTAACACTAAGGTTAAGCGTAATAGTAGGATTCGTGACCAAGACGCTTCCAGAGCCGGCCGGCAGTGTGTTGAAGCTAAACTCGAGGGTTCCTGTCTGTCCTGGTTGTATGGTGGCAAGCGACGGATCTTGGCTGCTTCCCCACGTAATAGTGTTATCCTGCGATTGGTAGAAACCTGTTTGCGAGGAAATGGAAGTGGGATCGAGCGCCGGCCCCGACAACGATAGGCTGAACTGAGCGTTCGATACCGCAGTCGGCAGATTGTTCTGCCAGGTGATGGCACCTTGCAAAGACGCTCCAGAAGTAACCGATATGTTTGGACCAGCCTGTCCGTTAACTGAAATGGTACCGGTGATAAACGGCTGACTGAGCGTCACGGTCACCGGGACGCTGAGGAGTGGCACGTCGACCGTGGTGTCGGTCGGATCGGCATTTGAACCCGAAAGAAATGTAAAGACGAGCGATTGGCCGTTTTGGCCCGCTATCGAACCCAGAAGATTAATAACCTGGGATGCGCCGGGCGCCAAAGTACCCAAGTTCCAGAACGTCCCGCCCGCTTGTGCCGCAGGATTGGAACTTGCGAATGAATAGCCGAACGGGTACTCCCCCTGTACAACGACACCATCAAGCGGCGTGGTCGCATTATTTTCGACCGTTATCGCTATCGGGAACTGCTGGCCCACAATGGCCTGGGTCGGTGCGTTTATGGAAAGCGAAATCGGGGAGGAACCGATGACGAATTGCGCTTGGGCCTGTTTTTCGAAAATAGCGTTGGAGCCGGTGAGACTATACTCCAACGTCACACTGACGGTCTCCTGGGCGCCTTCCTGACCATAAAAGAGCGCGTCCGCAGTTTGTGTAACGGACTGCCCTGCATTTATAGTGCCGACGGATTGCTGATTGTTCGAAAGCGTTTGCGTGGGATCAGAGGGATCGCGCGTGCCAGCGGGATACGTGATGAGGAGATTGACCAGATTGAGCGAGGAAGTGTTGCGATTGTCTATTACGATTTGGAACGAAGTGTCTTTGCCGCTATCGACGAGAGAGGGTATGACCACTTGCAGGTCGATATTTTGTGGAGAGATGAGATTGTTACCAATAAAGAATACGTATGCGGCGACGCCGGTCGCGCACACAAAGAACAGCAGTGACCAAATAAGGAATTTCCCGGCAAGTGACATCTTCTTTTTAGGCTCAAACTGCGCAAGCGGCGGTCTTTTTGGGCCAGAAGGTTTGGCCTTTTCTTCCTCCTGCCACGACACAGGCGCTTCGGGCCGCTCGCTTGAGAGCGGTGTGCGTATGTCGTTCATGGGGTTCCCCTCTTTTTGTCGTGAATAGAGCTTACGTTTGAGCTCTTCTATATCATCCTTATCCTCCGAAGGCATGCACAAAAGTATAGCACTTTAGAGGCCCGTGGCGCCGAGAGATTCGTTAATGGTGCGCACCAAAAGACTCCGTGAACGCGCCGCGGCGGCGGCCAATTCTAGAGAAAAAAAGCTCTCTGATATGAATGGCTCGAGTTCGGGACGCTTGGGCAGATATCCTAAATGTGAGAGAATGCGCAGAACGATCACGCACTCTATAGCTTCGGCATCGGCATCATTGAGAGCCTGAGCCAAAGACATGAGGCCTTCCGTGACACTTCGATAAAGATTCGCCGTAGGTTCCTCCCCTTGGAGAAGACGGAGGAGTAATTTCAGCACTTGGCCGGCGCGTCTGCGACGTGGCGCCGAAAGCGGTATGCATTCTCTGGAAACAGTTTCAGCACCGGTAAGCTTCCATTCGTGTTTGCCGCGTACGAAACTGAATCGTCCACGAGTCAGCGGTTCAAGACCGTAGCGCAATTTTGAGCGCTCAAGCCGGGTGCTTTTGGCCGATGCTTTTAGCAGACCAAACTCCACGGTGAGCACGGTGAGGAGACTGCTGGCCTCGCCCGTGGCGCGCTTCCCCAACACCAGTCCTTCGGTAATATAAATTTTATGCATCACTCGTTTGCGATTCGACCTCAAGTGAGCCAAGGCCAGCCTGCTCGATGATTTCAGCCCTAAATTTCTCCGCTATGCGTGCTTCCTCTACAGCAAATACTTTCAGTGTATAGGTCGGCCTGTCAATTATCTGCATCTTTTGCTCTTTGCGCCACTCTTGTATGCGACGGACGATGTCGCGTACCAGACCTTCTTCTTTTAACTCCAGGGTAAGCGCGGTATCGAGCCATACTTTCTCCTCAAGCACCGTGTCTTCAACGATAGATTTGACGTTTACCTCCTCGACAATAAGTTGCTGGAGTTCAGGACGTATCGCCAGCATGCGAACTTTAAGGGTGGCGAGCGGCTGACGGATCTTGATGCCTGCTTTCTCGCGCATATGTAGTGCCTCAGAGGCAATAGTTCTAGTTTCGCGCATGTCAGCCACCAGAGGCAGATCAATAGGAAGAATGTCCGGCCAGTCGCACAGATGAACGCTTTCTTTATCATCTGCGCTTCTCATGGCCCTAAATAGCTCCTCAGCAAAAAACGGCATGACCGGTGCCATTACTTTAGATAGCGTATAAAGCACGAATCGAAGCGTCTTTAGGGCATCATCTTTATCTACCTGTTTGGTCTTAAACCGATCGCGCGAGCGGCGCAGATACCAGGTCGAGAGATCGTCGATAAAATCCGCAAGCGGCCGCGTCGCAGCATCCAGTTCATAGCGCTCGAATCCTTCGGTCGTCTTCTGTATCAACTCGCCGAGTCTGGAAAGTATCCAACGATCCAGAATATGAACTGATGAAGCGGAGATTTCTAGACTTGGTTTTTTAGAATCATACAGCTCATAAAAACTACGAACGTTACTTAAACGCATCAACAATTTTTTCGATACCTCCTCCACCCCGCGCGCTGAGAAGCGCAAGTCCTCTCCGCGTATGACTGAAGAGGAAAGGAGGTAATAACGGAGGGCGTCAGCGCTGAACCGCTCGACCAGCTCCATAGGATCGGGATAATTCTTCAGCTTTTTGGACATCTTCCGGCCATCCTCGGCGAGCACGAGCCCGTTGGTTACCACCGCCTTATAAGGGCTCCTTCCAAACAACCCTACCCCAAGGACAATGAGCGAGTAGAACCACCCGCGGGTCTGGTCGATGCTTTCGGCAATAAAATCCGCTGGATATCCTTTAGGAAATAGACCCAAAAGACGCTTGGGATTAAATGAGTGCTTGTCGTTGAATGGATAATGATTACTCGCAAAAGGCATCGAGCCGGACTCAAACCAACAGTCAAACACATCAGGCACCCGTTGCCATATACCGTTTATTGAATCGCCAAGCGCGATATCATCGATGTACGGGCGGTGCAAATCAAGTTCGTAGTTAGCATTGTGCGGAAAGGGAACAAAATGAAGCCTCATATACTGACCTTTGTCGAGGTAATTATCTTGTTTCCTCAGATGTTTTAAATCGGGAAGTGAAGTCCTATCCGCAACACGAGCCAAACACCAGGCAGGGTCTCCATGGGTCACCATGAGAATATTTTTATTAGTATAACGTCGCTCTATATCGAAAAGAAATTCTGCAACCCGACTACGCAGTTGCATAAGTGTCTCTGCGCCTCCCGGAGACTTCACAAAGTGATCACTAAAAGAAGGAAATTCGTCATGCCATTTCTCTAGAGATGCTCCACTGAAGGTCCCCAATCGACGTTCCCCTAGACGCTCATCGGTCATTACTACTGAGGGAGGGAGCCCGAAGGTAGCTTGTGCAATAGCAGCAGTTTCCTGGGCGCGAGCGAGGGGAGAAACAACTATGACGTCAATGTTTACTTCCCTCTTCAGTTGCTCAACACTTCTTTTAATGTCAATTTTTCCTTTTTCGGTTAAATGATTCTCGATGACATTGTCTGAACTTACAAAATTCTCGATGTTACTGCGCGCCTCTCCGTGCCGTAATATAAAGTATGTGTTCCCGCTTCGGCGAACCATCGAGAGCAATTCATTGACTGAGCTGACTATTTTTTGTTCTTTCGTTTTACTGTGGTGCCACACTGGCAGAGGAGCTCCCCAAAAACGACTGCGCGAAATCGCCCAATCGGGCGCGGTCTCAAGCCCTTTGCGGAATCGTCCCGCTCCAACATATCGGGGTACCCAGCGAATTTTTTCGTTCTCTGAAATAAGTTTGTTTTTTATTTTTTGTACACTGACGAACCACGAATTGGCCGCCCAATTGAGAAGTGGGGTCTCGCAGCGCCAGCAATGCGGGTATGCGTGTTTTATTTTTTCCTCTGTAAACAGGAGCCCATGCACACGTAACCACTCGGCAATTTTTTGATCGGTCTCCTTCGGGTTGCCTTTCGGTTTGACTGGAAGGTGTGCGAAGTCGGTGACGGTCGCGATGAATTTACCTTCATCGGTCACGTGATGAATGAGCGGTATTTTTTCCTTTTGCGCGAGTGTAAGATCATCCTCTCCAAACACCGGAGCAATGTGCACTATACCGGTGCCTTCGGTGAGCGTTACGAACGGTGCGGCATAGACCCGCCATGCGTGCGTCTTGTGTTTGTGGAGTTCATCTTTAAAGTAAGCAAACGGCGGCTCATAGCGCTTGCCTACCAACTCTTTGCCTTTGAACTCTTCGACTATATCTGGAGAAGAAAGAGCGGGAATCTTTTCTAGAAGGTCCTTGGCGACGATGACATATGCATCCCCTGCCTTTACTTTCACATAGTTGGCATCAGCGTTTACTGCGACGGCAGTGTTGCCTGGAAGAGTCCACGGCGTGGTTGTCCATATAAGAAGAGCGGTTTGCGGCTCATCCACAAGCGGCAACCTCACAGTGACGGCAATATCATCGATATCCTTATACCCTTGCGCCACCTCGAAATTCGAGAGGGTCGTCCCGCAGCGCGGACACAGTTGCATGGACTTGAACCCCTCGTAGATGAACCCGCGGTCGTAGAGATTCTTGAAAGCCCACCATACTGACTCGGTATAGCTCGCATCCATGGTGCGGTAGTCATTTTCCATATCAATCCAGCGCCCGAAACGCGGAATGATCCTTCTCCAATCATCCGCATAGCGCAAAACAGCATTCCTCGCCGCGGCATTAAACTTCTCTATCCCGAACTTCTCGATATCGCGCTTGGTCTTGATGCCAAGTTCCTGCTCTATCTGGTTCTCCAAGGGCAACCCGTGACAGTCCCACCCCCAGCGGCGTTCAACGTGAAAGCCCCGCATGGTTTGATAACGCGGTATTGCATCTTTAAGAGCACTCTGGAGCAAATGTCCATAATGGGGCAGTCCTGTTGCGAACGGCGGTCCATCATAAAAGATATAGTCGCCTTGTGGTGAAGGCTTATCAAGCGATTTCTCAAAGATTTTCTCGCGATTCCAAAATTCAAGAATTTCCTCCTCTCGATGTGCTGCTGGGGATTTGGCCAAGTACGGAGGTACATCCCGCTCCTCCCCACCCTGTTTGAGGTCATCAACCATATTTAAAAACTATACTACATCTCCTCAGGAGCGGGGATGCCGAGTACTTGCAAACCTTTTGACAACGTGTGCTCAACCGCGCTTGCAAGCAAAAGACCGTAAGACGGATGTGCTCCACCAATGACGCGTTCGCTTGCATACCAACTATTAAATGCCGAGGCAAGTTCCGTAAGATAGGTGGTAACGTAGTGAGGATCAAGTTCCCGCGCCGCGCGGGCGAGCACTTCCGGATAGTGCACGAGCATGCGCTCAGGTATAGTGGGAGTATTCGGTGCATCGGCAATGGAAATTCTAATTCCTGCTGCTTTGGCGGCCTGTACCAGCGAGTGAGCCCGTGTGTGTGCGTATTGCAGATACGGTCCTGAGTCTCCCTCAAGCGAAAGTGATTTTTCAGGATCAAATATAATATCCTTTCCTCTTCCCTGCTTGAGGACCGCGTATTTAATCGCGCCAACCGCCACTTGCTCGGCAATCAAATCCGGACGTTTTAACTCGCGCAAAGACATTTTACCTTTCGCCACCTCCCTCAAATCCATCAAAAGAGACTCGCCGCTTATAACATTACCCTTACGAGAAGACATTCTTCCAGTGGTCAGCCGCAGAAACCCGTGTGCGATATGCCGGAGCGTTCTTCCGTCAGTTTTTTCGGGAAAGACTTTCTTGACAGCAGCAAACACTACCTTAAAGAAGGCTTCTTGTTCAAGCCCGGTCACCGTTATCGAAGTTTCGAAGTACGGGAACTTTTCGCTTTTGAGCTCAAAAAGGCCTATTTCTTTGGCTTCGTATGCGGGGAGACCTTGCGAGTTGAGAAACACCCGGGTGTGGAGTCCCTCCTGTTCGCCACGATACACAACCGCTCCTTCGCTCTCTTCGAACACGCTTCCGGTATGTTTTTGCACTATGTCTTTGCCCAACGGTCCGGAATCACTTTCAAAAAACTCCGCATCAAACTTTGTGCCTAACCGCTCGCACAATGCATCGAGATGTCTGCGCGACGTCTCCACACCTTTCTTACGCAACCCAGACCAAACCGCATTTTTATTTATGTAGAGCGCTTCGTTTATTTCCTCGATTTCCTTTTTTTGCGATACATTGGTTTCATAGGCTTCGTTGCCAGCGACATAGGCCTGACCGAGTTGTACAATATCCGCGGGATCGAGATTATTTTTCCACAAGCCCCAGACGCCTTTTGCAACCGTCAGACCGATATCAGAAGGGTAATTCAATCGTTTCACTCCTGCCCCCGCATGTTCAAGAACTCGGGTGATAGACTCGCCCAAAATATTACCTATAAGGTTGCCTATATGCAGTGGTTTGAAAAGATTAGGACTTGTGTATTCGACTAACACGATTTTTCCTTCATATATGTCAGAATCTCCCCAGGCTTTATTACTCGCTGCAGCTTGTATCCCCTCTATAGTTATTTCTCTCGAAAGAAAAAAATTAACAAAGCCTCCCATTGGAACCATGTTATCTACCCCGACAATTTTCCCCCTTAGGTACCCCACTAACTCTTGAGCAAGATGATCAGGATTCTTCTTTAAAAGTTGAGCGGCAGAAAACGCCGCATTTGTCGCGTAGTCACCGTGCTCCAATGAATCAGGGCGATCAACACTAAATGACACTTCGGGGGCACCGAGCGAAATAAGTTCCTCCTTTATCGCTGCATGTATGTCGTCTCTGATCATGATTGCAAAATATCTTCAACCATTTTTTTTACGTCCTTATACACTTCCTCGATTGTACGATTGGCATCTATTACCTTAGCCTGCGGGAGAGTTTTCGCGACTTCTAAAAAACCTTGCCGAACACGCTCATGAAGCTCAAGGGGCATCTTCTCCATAGTGTCGAGTACTTTCCCCGCCAACTTTTGCCGTTGTTGGCCGACCTCCACCGGAACGTCAAGCACGATCGCAAGATCAAGTGGACACCCGCGATAGATAAAATCGAGGCACTCCTGCATCAAAGAAGTGAGTTCCAAATATTGCCTACCATAGAGTTGGTATGCATAGGTAGAGAGCCACGAACGGTTGGAGATTACGTTTTTGCCGCTTTGGAGGGCAGGACGAACGACTTCTTCAATATGTTGGGCGCGATCGGCCAAAACTAAAAAAAATTCCGCGGGGATTGAAACCGATCCCGCAGCCTCATGAAAAAGTGCTTGGCGAATATATTGTCCAAGCGGCGTACCGCCTGTTTCGCGCGTATAAACGAACTGTGGTCCAGAAAAATCTTTTTTTAGTAGTTTGATCTGCGTGTCCTTCCCGGCACCATCCCCACCCTCAATGACGAGAAACTTTCCATGCATTGAGTTACTGTAACATGACGATATTAAAGTGTCGTTGTCTTAAATTGCGGCGTGGTTGAGCTCAAAACCGCAGTAAACGAAATGCGACCGATAAGCTGGCCGTCTGCCGTTTCGACGTCACAACGCCACTGCCCTGGCGTCATCACCACGTAGCTATAGCCGCGATAGCCCCCCGCACGGCCTCCTACGAGCGAAAAGGATACGCGAAAGACGGTGTTCCAGGTTTTTGTCGCATCGTCATACTGTTCCCAACGGTGATAGATGGGGGTATCGAAGTTAGGAGGCGCATATACCGCCGAGAAACAGTACGCGGTTTGTCCCTCTCCGTAGGTATAGGTTGTGCTAGTGTCCTGCCAAAATTCGTACCATGGAGGCGGTTCATACGTGGCGGTGTAATTACCTGCTACGTCGCGAGAAAGCGAGTGGTAGACGCCTATATCCTTAAGCGAGAGCGGTACGGGTGGAATGATGTTCAAAAAATAAAGGACGTTAAAAAATACAAAGATTGATATAACTATGATGTACGCTTCCCAGAGAAGTCTTCTCTCGCGTTTACCTCGCGACACGGCAATACGCAGCATGATGAAAAACGGGATCATCAACACCAGGCTTATACCGCCAGTGATTAAAAAAACTTCCGGACCTATCGCGTGCAATATAAAAGTTGGGATGGAGATAGTGAGGTAGGAAAAAAGAAGAGTGTAATAGATTGCGATATTGAAGCGCAATTGTGCATAGCGCGATCGCATGTACTCGTTCCCGAAAACCATGCATAGGAGCAAACCGACGAATATGAGATCGCCTGCTGGCGTACCGCTTTTGCCATAGAGCACCAGTAAATTGCTCGCAAGACCGCCGAAACAAAATTGCAGTATGAGAAGGAGAGCGAGCGGCTCGACGGGATGACCTCCCACGAGCTCCCGTCTGCTGCGCACATTGAAGAGAATAATTATGGTTCCAGATGTCAGAAGATACGTGCATAGAAGAATGTTATCGATGATATTGTTAGGCGTCTTTGCGAGAAATAGATCAAAAATAAAACCCGTACACAACGCGCCCACGCCGAGCCAATGCTCGTAGCGCTTCCAAAAACTGACCGCGCGGGAGAAAAGCGGTTTCATGACCTTATTGTACAAGCATTATGTGAATGATTCCGGAATGGGAAAAGCGGCACATAACTTTTTTATTTCCTGATGAATAGCGTCGAGCCTTGCCTCATCAGAGCGATTCTTCAGCGCCTCTATCATAAGCTCGGCGACACGCTCACATTCTCTTTCCGTAAACCCGCGAGTAGTTATTGCCGGTGTGCCAAAACGGATGCCCGAGGGATCCATCGGCTTTCGGGTATCGTCAGCTATGGCATTTTTGTTGAGTGTAATGCCGACGCGATCAAGCACTTCTTCGGCCTCCTTTCCCGCTATCCCAAGCGAGCCAAACACATCAGCCAAAATAAGGTGGTTACTTGTGCCGCCGGCTATCATGCGCACGTCATGTGCACTGAACACTTTCTCCATTGCTTTCGCGTTCTTGAGAATTTTTGCGGCATACACTTTGAACAAAGGATGCAAAGCTTCGCCGAAAGCCACCGCCTTAGCCGCGATGACATGCATCAAGGGACCCCCTTGCAGGCCCGGGAAGACCGCTTTGTCTATTTTTTTCGCGATTTCTTCATTGTCACGGGTGAGAATGAGCCCCCCGCGCGGTCCGCGCAGGGTCTTGTGCGTGGTCGAGGTCATCACATCAAATCCGAAATCAAAAGGGTTTTTGGCTACATGACCGGCAATGAGCCCTGCGATGTGCGCAACGTCTATAACCGAGTATGCGCCGACTTCTTTGGCGATGGAGACGAATTTCGCATAATCAAGCTCGCGGGAATAGGCAGAAAAGCCGGCCAAAATTATCTTGGGTTTTTCTCTCTTAGCGACCTCCCGCATCTCCTCGTAGTCTATCTCTCCTGTCTCAACGTTCTTCATCTTATAGCGAACGAAGTTGAAAAACTTGGTGATATAGGTGACCGGATGGCCATGCGTTAAGTGTCCGCCGTGGCTTAAATCCATACCCAACACGGTGTCGTGGGGTTCAAGCAACGCGAAGTACATCGCGATATTGGCGTTCGCTCCAGAGTGCGGCTGTACGTTGGCGAACTGGGCGCCGAATAACTTTTTCGCGCGGTTTATCGCCAGCACCTCCGCCTCGTCGGTATAGGTCTGACCTCCGTAGTAGCGTCTGCCGGGGTATCCTTCGGAATATTTATTGGTGAGTATGGAGCCCTGCGCCTCACGCACAGCTTTCGAAACGTAATTTTCGGAGGGAATGAGTTCCAGTCCTTCGCGTTCTCGAGTCTCCTCACCTTCAAGCGTTTCAAAAACTTCTGTGTCTTGTTTTTTTATAGATTCGTAGAGATTCATGGCAGTTTCCATTACCTAAATAATCGGCCATGTGAATCGCTAGATCATACTTTTTAACTCCTACTATACTTTAATTTTCCCACTTGGTTTATTATCGAGACTACGAAAACCGGCGACGGTAAACTCGGCTTTAATCGTATCATGCGGCTCATAGCCCTCTCGGGTCACATACGCGGGGCGGAAAGTCTCAAGATTTGTAACTACATCATTGATAGAGACTTTAGGAAATGGCTTCGGTTCGCGAGTGAGTTGTTCTTTAATGGCATCGACATGATCTTCGTAAAAATGTACGTCACCAAAGGTATGTATAAACTCTCCCGCATCCCGTCCAATTATTTTTGCTACCACCAGACATAAAAGTGCATAGCTCGCGATATTAAATGGTACCCCAAGAAAAATATCGGCACTACGCTGATAAAGGTGGAGAGAGAGCTTGCCATGTTTGATATTGAATTGATACATGTTGTGACAAATAGGAAAATGACTAACCTCCTCCGGTTTTGCCATTGAATAGAGATACTCCGGATTCCATGAAGTCACAATCGCGTTATGACAAGAAGGATCGGTAATGAGCTCGTTTACCGCCCAAGCAAGCTGATCTATACTTCGGCCATCTTTTGCTGGCCAATGTCGCCACATGTCACCATAAATGTTCGGGAGTGTACCGTGTTCTCTCGAAAATGTGCCGTTAGTCTTTATTTTTTCAATAAATTCTTCCTTAGTCATTTCAGGCCATTCCCCTTGCTTTGCATATTCCATGTACGTCCGATATGGATAGTCATCCCAAATATGAACGTCGTTATCGACTAAGTATTTGATATTATTCTGCCCAGATAAAAACCAATAGAGTTCATGCAGTACACCCTTCCAATAAACCCGCTTGGTAGTGAGGAGAGGAAATCCTTCTGAAAGATCAAACCGGATTTGCTTGCCAAAAAGACCGACGGTCGTCTTACCATGACCCGCATCAACCTGCTGGTCTCCCTTCTGTAAGAGTTCGCTCATTAAATCCAAATACTGATATTCAGGATGTTTTTTATTCATATGTCTCTATCGCTTGGCGATTTTACGGCGCTTCGCGGGAATGATGCTTTTGAAATTATCTTTGGAATAACGGCCGACTTCCTTGTAGTTTTGTCGTGGCGAACTCGAAAGTCTTGAGAACGTAAGCTGCGCAATTGCCATATTGGGTCGCAAGAGAATTGGCACGGAATTGAGATTACATAGCTCAAGTGCTACATTTAGAAAATGTCCGGGATTGATGAGGGCGGCCGAGTTATGCACGAGAAGACCTATGCGCGCGAGTGAACTCTTTCCATTGACCTCAATAAGGTGCGTGTCGGAGCCAAAATAATCCTTTGAATAACCGAGAATGGAGACGCCAGGGTGAAGCACAAACACGTCGTCTTCGCTGATCGTTATCTCGTTCATCTTCGGATAAATCTTTTTGACCGGATCGATGAAAGTGGAGGAGTGCGCATCAGTGACAAAGAAGGTGTTGCCGAGCAAAATATCGTAGCTCGCGGGCTGTAGGCGCGACTCATCGAAAGGACGAAGGACTATCTCCCCTTTCTCAACCGCTTTTTTTATATCAACATCAGAGAGAAACATACGTATTCAAGCGACTGTAAACATTTTGTCGGTTCCATAATATTCGCTCCAGTGCGCATTGTAAAACGCAAACATCCGCTCCAATCTGTCCTGCTGAAGCTCTTGTACCCCGCATTGCTCCATAAGCGCGCGGATGTCTTGGCGCGCATTCTCAACTTGCGTTTCGTCCGATACTACCTTCTCGAATTCAGCGAGCCAGCCGTAGCCTGCGTTGCGGTCAAGGCAGATTGAAATGCCACTGCACAGATACTCTTCGCGCTCGCGCGACCACTTGGCTTGGTATTGAAAGCCGGAGGAGATAAGAAGCTGGTCGAGATCATCGAGCGATAGATCGACTTCCTCCTCAAATTCCATGCGCGCAACACCATTGGCGCTGGTATCGTCGCCTACGGACGCTTTCATCACCAAAAGCACGCTGCTGTCTTTATCGCGGGTACGAATGGAAAATTCTTTGCCCTGGGCAACCATATCCTGGAATTTCTTGAGTGCTTGAGGTGAGAGGTGCGGCGCAATCAGTCCTTTAAGTTTGGAGAAATCGCCGCCGGTAAAATAGTGATTGAGCTGTTTGTTGCGGGAAGTGAGCTTAGAGTTCGAGTCAACTTGTTTCATTCGCTCGCGCAGATTTTGAGCACTTTCTTCGCTTCCCAAGAGCGACTTTACTTCGACTTCGTATTGCATCGCTTTATACTACCGCAGATGATAATCCCCATTCTATCCACATGATATCTACAGTATGAGATACTACAAATGTAAAACTACATGCCAAAAAAACCTCGTATTAGCATAGTCGTTGCCATGGGCCGAGACCGCAAACACAATCGAGTCATCGGCAAGACTAACGAGCTTTTGTGGCCCATACCCGATGATTTGAGGCGGTTTAAGCAATTGACCCTTGGGCATCCTGTCATTATGGGGCGCAAGACTTTCCAATCTATCGTTGGAAGGCTTGGCAAACCTCTTCCTGACCGGACGAATGTGGTCATAAGCCGGGACAAACACTGGTCGCATAAAGGAGCGCTTATTGCCCATTCGCTTGAAGAAGCAATAAAAAAAGCGAGCGATATTGATAGTGAGGAGATATTCATCGGTGGGGGCTCACAAATTTATGAGCAGGCGCTCCCTCTTGTTGATCGTTTATATCTCACGCTCATCGACGACGAAAAAGAAGGGGATTCCTACTTTCCTCCGTATGAATCCCTCTTTACCAGGATGATCCGTCACGAGCACCGCGAGCACGAAGGGCTGCGCTACACATGGGTGGATTTTGAAAGGTAATCAATGAGTGCGGAGAATAGTGATACCAGGAACGCCGTTATCCCAGACTTCTGCCTTTTTGATAGTTATTTCTGCAGACGTAATTCTTTTGTCTTCGAGAATTTTCTGCGCGATATCTTCTGCCAACGTCTCTATGAGATAGCGGCTTGATCCTTCAATAACCTGCTGAATTTTATCCTTCACCTCCGCATAATCCACCGTGTCGGCAAGCTTATTGCTTTTGCCGGCTCGGGAAAGGTCAACGCCAAGTCGCACCTCAATTGAAAATTCCTGTTCCACCTTGCGCTCAGCGGCGTAGGCTCCATGTTTGCCCTTGAAAAACAGGCTGTCGATGTGTATGTAATCCATAACAATTTAAAAACCCCGCTTTCGCGGGAGTTCCTTTATTTAACGTCCACGCCCATGCTCCGTGCCGAGCCAGCGACGATTTTCATCGCCTCGTCTATCGTGTGCGCATTGAGGTCCGGCATCTTCTTTTCGGCAATTTCCCTCAACTGCGCTTTAGAGAGAACTCCGATTTTACTGGTGTTGGGCTTACCGCTTCCTTTCTCCTTGCCAAGGGTTTTGAGAATCAGGGAGGAGGCCGGGGGAGTTTTGAGGATGAAAGAGTAGGAGCGGTCTTCGTACACTGAAATTTCAGCGGGCACCATGTCGCCGCGCATGTCTTTGCTCGCGTCGTTGAACTTCTTGAGAAACTCGCCAATGTTGATGCCGGCGGGGCCCAGCACCTGGCCCATAGCAGGAGTCATCGCGGCCGCGCCGCCGTTGGCGATTATCTTTATTTTTTTTACTATCTTTTTTGCCATAGAGATTGAGGAGAATACCGCAATTTGTATATTTTTGCTAGATGCGCTTCACCTGGAGAAAGTCGAGTTCGACGGGAGTCTCGCGGCCGAACATGGCCACCAGGACCTTCACCTTGCCGCGACTTTCATCGACTTCGCCGATTTTGCCGTCGAGTTCTTTGAAGGGCCCATCTACAATGACTACCGAATCGCCTATGGAGAGATCTATCGCATGTTTGACGATACCCTCAGTTGCCTGCATGCGGCCAAGCAGCGTGTCAACTTCGTGCTGCTGAAGCGGCACTGGGTTGACGCCGGAGCCAACGAATCCGGTGACTCGCGGCGTATTGCGCACCACAAACCATGACTGATCGTCGACTACCATATCAACGAGCACATAGCCCGGATAAACTTTTTCCTCCTCCTCCACACGACGGCCGCCTTTTATCTTGACGGTACGCTCCGTCGGCACTACCACGTTGAATATTTTGTCGCCGAGACCGAGCGACTCAATGCGCTGCTTTAAATTGCGCGCGACCGCGTTCTCGTATCCCGCATAGGTATGTATGGCGTACCAGGCCCGTCCGACGCTTGTGTCTTGTTTTGCCATACTATTAGATAATTTTTTGAATAAGTGCCGAGAGTATGTAGTCCCACGCTCCGAGATAGATAGCGGTCGCGAGCGAGACTGCCACCACGACAATGGTATAGATAATAGTCTGCTGGCGTGTGGGCCAGGACACATGCTTCATCTCCGCCCGCACTTCTTTAAAATAGTTCCACATACTATATGGTAATTTTGGCAATTTTAAAAGCCCTCGCGGGCCGTCGTTGAGCATCTTATCTTACCGTTGGTAGAAAGTCAACTACTTAATTTCGTACGTAATGGTCACATCGTCAGTGACTGTATTTTGACCAGCGGAGATGGTGGGCGCTGCAGGAGCACTAGAGATACTTGCACCCGAGGCCGTGGCATAGAGCGGCAGGGGCTCTATACCGCCGGTGTTTTCGTTGAAGGAGACCACCTGCACCAGCGAGACTCCGAGTTCGCTTGCGAGCACCTGCGCTTTTTGTTTTGCGTCGGCAATCGCCATGGCACGCGCCTGATCCTGAGGCGCATTCGGATCGGCAAAGGTAAAGGTAAGCCCGCTCACTTGGGTAGCGCCATTGCTGCCCACACCTGAAAGTAGCGCCCCCGCCTTGGAAGTGTCTTCCACCTTGACTGTGGTCGTTTGACTTACTTCATATCCGGTAAGCATCTGTTTACCCGATGGACACGGGTACGGAGCGCCGCTACTCGTTTCTAGCATGGGACATGCTTGCTGGTACTCATACTGCGGCTCTATGGAATAATCGGTCGTTTGAATATCAGCGGCACTTATTCCCTGGCCCGTGAGGTAGTTGGTTATCGTGTTTATTTCTGCCGTTGCCTTTGCTTGCGCACCAGCGACAGTTGCATTATCGGCTACCACACTAAAAGTGAAGGTAGCAATATTAGGTACCGCGAGCACTTGTCCGTGGCCGGTAACTTCTATGGTATTCGCCGCCGCAACACCGGTGCCGATGTACCGTAGCCCCTCAAGACCCGAGACAACCTGGACTGCCAGAAACGCAACGAGAAGCCATAGTGCCACGACAGCCGCACAACGCATCTGCCTATTCTCCGGTCCTTCAAGAAAAGCCATGGGTATATTGTATTACAATCTAGACAAATGCCTATTGTCCGCTCTGCGCCTGGCTTATGATGGCCTCTATCTGTGCCTCAGGCAGAGCGCCGGCAATGGGATATTGCTTGCCGGTTTTGGTGTTTACGATGACGGTAAAGGGCGTGCCGGTTCCCCCGCTGGTTTCAGCATCAGCTATCTGCTGCTCGATTTTTGTTTGATAGGTGCTCGCGGAGACGCACGCATTATATTCGGTCATATTGACACCTAATTTTTGCGCCTCTGCGCTATAAAAAGCGGAGCCGATGTCGCTTTGGTTGGCAAAATCATCGTCAGCAAATTGCCACCAGCCGGCGTTGCCTAGCTGCGCCGCGATGCACTCGGCGGCGTTTGCCGCGGGCAGTGCTTGTGGATGGATTTGATAGAGCGGGAAGTTGCGCATCACCCATGCTATTTGCCCGTTACTTTTGGCAACAATGTCTTTGAGTTCAGGGTAAATAAGTTGGCAAAAGGGGCATTCAAAGTCGGAGTACTCGACGATGACGATAGGAGCGGTTGGAGAGCCCGTGATGTGATCGCTTAAGGAAGGCGCGGGTACGTTAGCGCTCGCAGTGGTACTTCCTGCCGCTGCAAGGGCCGCAGGCTGTGCGGCGGGATAACGGTTCACAAAGACAATAGCGCCAGCGATAAGGACACCAGCGATAAGGATGGAGACCGAAGGCGTAAGTTCTATCTTAAAAGGTATTTTTTCCTCGGACATAGCTGAAGAGTACCATGCAGGTGCTCAAAAAAGGAAGGGCTCCATACGTTCGAGCACGCATCCCACTAGCTTAAGACTTTCTTCCTTTCAAGAGATCGCGGATTTCTTCAAGGAGGCGCTCTTCGGCGGCTTGCACGGGGGTTGCGGGGGGACCCTTGAAGCGCTCCATGAGTTTGTTAACCGGAAGGACGACGAAGAAATAGATGGTGACCGAAACAATTAAAAATGCAATGAACGCATTGAAAAAATCGCCATACAGAAACTGACTCCCGTTGATAGTAAAGGTGAGCGCCGAAAAATTGGGCTGCTTTATCAGCGCAGCAATAAACGGCGTCATTAGATCCTTAACTAATGAGGTGACCACCGTCCCAAATGCCGCACCGACCATCACGCCGACCGCTAGGTCGACAACATTGCCTCGCAAAATGAAATCTCTAAACCCTTTCATACACGTACTGTACGTCCTGTTATACAATTTTTCAACTTCTAATCTTCCTATGTAGATAGGTTACTCTTTTTCGTATGCAGATAAAAGATAAGGTGGCGGTGGTAACGGGTGCATCCGGAGGTATAGGACTGGCGATGGCACGGGAACTGGCAAAGCGTGGCGCACAACTAGAGTCTGAGGTTGCGGAAGCACACATGTAAAGCGGGGCGGCGTAACGGAGGTGGTATCTCCCACCTTCATTGACATCTCATACTGCTTTGTATATTATTCAACTATATGGTTGAACATAATGCCAAATTATCCTATCAGATCCTGAGTACATGGCGGGGATTAAAGAGAAGTTGACACTTATTACCACCCTTTCAAATACAGAAGCCGCCCATTAAAGAGCGGCTTTTAGTTTGCGCGTTCTGTTCCGAGGTGCGCTAACCCGGGTGGTTCGTAACGACCTTGCGGTCTCCCACCAGACGCCGAAGGGGCTTAGCCCTTCTTCGGCGGACGGGGCTTGGTAGCGCCCGTCGAGCCAGTGTTTGCACCGGCCATGTTTCTCACCTCCTTTCTGGGTTGAGTTGCGGAATCCTTGGGACGGCGTGGTGTGGTTGCACCTGCCGAACCTGTATTTGCTCCAGTGGCATGGGCGCCAACAGAGCCCGTGTTCGCTCCAGACATGAGGTTTCCTTTCACAAAGATCTTCACACAAGGGACTCCCAAACCGTTCTAGGAATCCCATAGTGTGCCGGAAAGAAGTTCCGGCGGCTTGTCACTTTTATATTCCGTCCGACAAACCAAACGGAGATAGATTTTGTTTTTATTTCTGTTGCCAAGTTGGATATCAGCCAACTCCGAATCCGCAGCTGTGTCCTGTCACTTCCGCATATCGCGTTGTGATCTTTAGGACTATGCAACCGCTTTTTCATTCCCCTGGCTCCGTTCTTTCCGACCATTAAGTTTGCCGGTTAAGAACCGCTGCACAGTCGCACGCTCGGCGTTGAGACAGTCTCTCCCGATAGCCTTCCACCACGTCTTAGCGGCTTCGACATATCGAGAAGAAACGTCCAACTCCTGTGACACTGGCGCGACGTTGAAGTGGGAGATGTCTTGTCCCATCTGATCCACACCGGCTTGGAGTTCATCCAGCCTGTGATGGATACAGAAAGGCAGACGCCACCAACTATCAGCATCGACTGCCAATGTTTCGTTGACTTGCAGAGACTTCGGATAGAAGTAGAGCGGGACTCCGATATCGAGCACGATGGCGTTGTACGTCACCCGTGCCTTCATCAGAGCTTTCCGCGCTGTCTCCTTTCCGAGAATCTCAAGCAGCCAAACGAAGTCCGGTGTGGAGTAAGTCCGCAAGAATACGGGCTTCTCCTTCCGAACCGACAAGAGTTGTTCCAATGCAGAGTCGAGCGCTCGCTTACTTGCTCGCATATGCTCGAGTCCTGGCCTCAACGACATAGTCGTGAGATGCCATTCATCGACGAGGGGCATGACGGTTTCAGCCGTCTCCCGCACACATGAGTAGTTGAGCGAGGTGAGCGTATAGAGGGAGGTCAGCTTGCCCGTCGGAGTTAAAATCCGTCGCGCATGCTTCATTCCGTCCATCGCCCACGTCCAAGCTTGTTTGCTTGAACGCTGTGCATTGTGGATTGCGGGTGTCCCGTCGACCGATACATCAAGTGCATCGACCGCAAGACCTTCCCGCTCACAGAGCGATAGCAAGGCTGGCTGAGTGTAAGTCCCATTGTTAATGAGAGATACACCAAACCCTGCCTGCTTGATCGCTGCGAGGACTGGCACTTGGGACTTGAGCAGTTGCCTGCCCTCGTGCACCAAGGTCCGAGGTCCACAGAGTTGCTGAAAGCGCGTCCGCGCCTTCGCACCTCCTGTGAGCTGCCGAAGCATGGAGAGCATTGTCTCCACACTTGGCTGTTCGAGTTGGCCTTTCGGCCCCTCGAACGGGAAGATGCAGTGTTGGCACTGCACCGCGCAACCACCGCGTACGATCCAGGAAAGTAGGGGTGGAATTTCCCGCTGCAATAGCAGAGGGATTTTCTCGCTCCTGTCCTCTCCAAGAATCGCGTGACTCCGCCAGGAGTCGATTGCCGCCGCGTCGGCGGGTAGCTTGGCCCTTGCTGTCATGGCAGCCTCCTGGGGTTGGGTTGAGGGGGTTTACAAGGTACAGAATAACTGCGCAATATTATGAGTGATTTAGCAAGAGTAGTCCAAAATCCTGTCTATACTGAGTAATAAAAAGCCTTATTTGTAGGCTTATAAAGATTATAAATAGTTTGTTGTCAAAACTATTGACAGAAATAGAGTTTGGCCCTATACTGGAGCTATGCCTAATCAAGCAAATACCCTTCAAAAGCTAGGTTTGAGCGATAAAGAAAGCCGGGTTTACCTGGGGATTCTCACCCTTGGCCAAGGGTCAGCCAATGCCATAGCGCGTGCCGCAGGGCTAAAACGCCCTACTACTTATGTCGTCCTTGAAGATCTCCGTAAGCGGGGACTGGTATTGAAAATGCCCGGTTCTAAAAAACAGATGTTTAGCGCTCGTTCGCCAGAGGAGCTCGTCTATGAAATGAAGAAAAATGTAGCTGAGGCTGAACATGCCCTGCCGGAGTTGATGAACGCATATAGCAGCAACACACCGCATGTTCGCACGATTCACTTCGAAGGCTTGGCGGGTATGCGGGAGGCATTGTGGTATCGCATCGAAACACTCAAGGATAAAGAAATAACTGCTTTCTACGGCAGCGCGGAGGAGGCAAGCCCCGAGCTTGTTGCTCTGTTCCATGAATGGAATGAAAAGCTTGCCAAGCAGGGTACTAAAGTTAAATCGCTCGTACCAGATAATAAGAGCTTGAAAGAATTTAGAGAGAAAGATTTGGCCTATGGTTTTTTGCCTAAAATCCTTCCTGCCTCAATGTATACATCGGAGGTATCTATAGACATAACGGATAACTTCGTACGTATTCTCATGTTTCAAGAACAGCAGGCGACTATAATTGAAAACCCGAAAGTTGCTAAAGCCATGCGCGAAATATTTGAAATCATATGGGAAGGCAAAAAGTAAATTGCTTCAAGGTTCGATTCCCGTCACCCCATCGTCAAAACGACGCCTTAAACAAAGGCTCGAAAAATCTGGGCGCCGTAGTCGAGGACGTTAGAACCGTGTTTGAGAGGAGGAATGATACGACGATTTATATTCCTGCGTTCCTACCTATCCCATGACTCACTAAATCTAAGATAATGCCGCCTTGGAGGGCGGCTAGTTGAACTGTATTCTTGGGCTTTTGAAAGTGAATGGACTCTCGTTCTTTGCTCCTCTGAAAACGACGAAATGAAGATGGTCACGGTCAGTCCACCCGGTCTTACCAACAATGGCGATTTGCTGGCCGCATTTCACTAAACTCCCCACCGCAATCCCGCTCTCTTTTACTGACTGTGAAGCAAGATGACAGTACTGACTGAATTCGCCGTTCACATGTGCAATAGTGGTGTAGTTCAGCATGTCACGATATTCGCTCGTTGGCCCCCACTGAGTGGAATGCTCCTGTACCTCAACAACTTTTCCGTCTAGAGCGGCGAGCACAGGAGTTCCATCGGGCACGAGGAAGTCGATTGCCCAGCGGAATGGGCCGAGGTGCGACTGTGGACTCTTTGCGCAGACGAAACAATCCAGCTCATATGTCTCATCGATAGGATTTCCTGTGGCGAGCCGCCAACCTTCTTTTTTTGCTTTGACCGGTTCTATCGAGAGAGGATAGGCATATTTATTTCTGCTTTTCTCCTCATCCCACAAAGAACTGCCAGCCCAACGTTGGAATTCTTCCATTTCGAAGCTCCTGAATTTGCCGCGTGAAGTTGCGTTCATCTTGAGACTACAACAGCTTATTAAGCTAAAAGGTTAACTCGCTTGTCAGGTCCAATTTCATTATTTTTCTATTTGCTCCGTATATACAGGGATACTTTTAGTAATAGCGTCTAGGGATGCGCGAATACGGTAACTCAATCGAGGTCGTAAAAGCTTGAGTGCTTCTTCTATTGAACAAAATTTATACTCCTCAAGTTCTTCCTTCTGCAAAATAATTTTTGAAGTCTGCCCTTCTGTCAGAATACCGCCATAGAAGGTGCACTGGATGGAATCATATAATTCGCCTTCATCAGAAAGATTACGATTGTACTGGATACCCAAGAACTTCAATTCAGGTATATCAAGCCCTATTTCTTCTTTGATTTCACGAACACAGCCTTCCAATGGAGATTCAAGGGCTTCTATTGAACCACCAGGCACAAGCCAACCGCTTTGATAGCTCGGCTTAACAATTAACAGTTCTTTCTTATCATTGAAGAATATGGCTGCGGAACCTATGAGCTTTTTCGGACGTGATTTTATGTAATCGATTTTTGCCATATTGAAAAGTATACCAAGTTCGAACTGAAAAGCCCTTACATGGTAAAGGATTTTTAACTAAAAGTATCGCTGGGCGCCGTAGTCGAGGACGTTAGAACTGTGTTTGAGAGGAAGAATGATACGACGATTTACATTCCTGTGTTCGAATCTCACTCATCAAATACCACGAGCGTACTGGTGTCCAAATTGTATTGAGCCCCGCCGTAAAGATTTGCATCTTCTTTTTGAGGTAGGATTTTCTTTTTCCATTGGTAGATGTCTGAGAGAAGAGGCTCCCCTGGGTAAGCGATGAGACGCCAAGCATCCGTGCGGACAAGCGTTCTCGGTAGCTCGACCAGCTTCTGTCTTAAGATGTGAGCCACTGCTATTTCTTCTACCAGGAAATTAGCATTTGCCTCAGTGGGCTCTCTCCCGTCAGCGTCTTTGGATAGACTATCCTTAAATGTCGCGTCCTCTGCCTCAAGCTTTTTTAAGAGGTCGAAGCATTCCTTGAATTGAGGGGAGTTTACCATCACATAGTCTATGGGTAGATAGTGAATGGCGTTGGGGATGAACTGTTTCCTGCTTTCAATCAGATGACGTAAGGCGGAGACGTGATTGAGTATCTGCTGATTGGTTTTCTTCCTGTTTTCAGAAGATACTTCATCGGAGTTGAAATAGAGACCATTGGTGTACAGAAAGACCACATCATTGGAGAACGTTTCTATCTTTTGTAGAAACTTGCTCAACACTTCATAACAAAACTGGGGTGTCTGGCCTTTTGCTAAACGGCTCATGGAAAGGGGTAAAATGAGATAGCCGTCTTCTTGAATCCTGTTGATATCGAATCCCGATTTCATTGCTTGAAATTATATCTTACTTCTTGAGAGCGGCGCCCAGTTCTAATTTTCACTAGGGTAGTAAAATCACCCTTGAAAAATAAAGTCCAAAAACCTGGGCGGCTACAGGGAATCGAACCCTGATCGAGAGCTCCACAAGCTCCAGTGTTAACCGTTACACCATAGCCGCCATACACTGACTCGCACGTTATAGCATTTTAGGGGTGAAAAAAGAAGGCGAAACCGATGATGGCGTAGGCGCCGAGGAGTTGTACGCCTTCAAGCCAGTTGCTCTCGCCGTCGGCGATAATAAGATTTAGTATGAGCACGGACAGGACGATTGAAACAAGTTCGAAGGTGTTAAAAATAAGGTTCATTGGTTGATGCAACACCAATCCCGCGAGCACCAAGACGGGCGCTACGACCATTGCTATTTGTGTTGCCGAGCCGATAGCAATCTGAAGTGAAAGATCCATACGATTTTTTCGCGCTACAATGACCGCCGATAGATTCTCAGCGGCATTACCAATAATAGCCAGGAAGATAACGCCTACAAAAAGCTCTGACCATCCGAGCGTGGCAACCAAAGGCTGTATGGAATTCACCAATAACTCGCTTATCCATGCGACTACGAGCGTTGCGACACACAATGTAAGCAGACTGCGCGAGATACTCCAACGTGGTTCAAACTTTCCTGCCTCCTCCATATAGAGGTGCTTGTGCGTGTGGAGGGAAAAAAAGAGGCTGGCAGCATAGAGTGCTAAAAGTGCGAACGACACCCACACGCTCAGATATTCAACGACGCTATTGCTAAGTAGAGGCACGCTTTGCGATAAAATCGCAGGCATGACGAGCGCTATGACGGCGATAAAAAGCGTCGAGCCACCAATAAGTACGGCAGTCTTGTTGAACATCTGCTTCTCGCGCGACCATCCTCCCGCGAGCATCGAGAGTCCGAGTACCAAAAGCAAATTGCCGATGATCGAACCGGTGATGGACGCTTTGACCACTTCAATGAGTCCGGCGCGTAGCGCAAAAAAACCGATAATAAGTTCTGTCGCATTGCCAAAGGTTGCTGAGAGAAGTTCGCCTACGGCAGGCGACGTGCGTGTTGCGAGTTCCTCAGTCGATTCGCCGATGAATTTGGCAAGCGGCACGATGGCGAGCGCACAGAGAAAAAACACAATGGTTGGCGATACACCAAGCACCTGCGCCACAATGGCGACTGGCACGAAAATAAGCAGGATGAGAAAAAATTTATCCATTAGTTCAGGTTTGAGTGCATTTCAAATACGTGTTGGGTTGGGTTGTGTTCGGCATGAAAGACTGTGGTGTGAATTTTATCGCCTCGCATTTCATAAAGCGGATGGGCACTTTTACCTTCGGGATGAAATTCAGTCGCATACCACTTGCCGTCATGCACGCTGTAGAGCGGCTTGTCGGCAGAAGCGGTGTGGTTGAAGCGAGTCGCATAGACCTGACCTCCCCTCAGTTCATACTGCGGCCGCATAGAGTGAACTTCACCCGCATGACCATAGTGAGCCTGATGAATATACTGGGTATCCATTGTCCATATTTTACACCCAAATAATAGTATGGATCACACTGCGGGGTTAGAACCCCACACATGGACGGTACAAAGCGGGGCTGGAACTTGTCCCCAATAGAAAACGACGCAGAATAGCTGGATAAATCGCGACAAAAATTGGAAGCAAGCTCTGAACTTTTTTGGGGGATTACGGGGTCAATATATTGCCAGGAGTCGGCGGCAGAAGCGGTTGGTTGAGTACATAGATGATACCGTTGCTCGCTTTGTATTCCTCCAGTGCAAACGAGCTATTGACCTCGACTAAGCCGTTGGGCTGGACCTTAAAGTTGAGCTCGTCACCGGAGAGCGCCTTAACCGAGCCATTGTTGGTGGCATCGATATCAAGTGCCTTGCCGGAAACAATGCTGTACTGGATCAGCCGTTTTTGCTCGGCGGCGGTCATATTGCTGATAGTACCCGGCTTCAAAAGTGCATATCCTGCGTCGGTTGAAACGAACACTGTATAAGGACCGCGAGCGCCGAGGGTGGCGCCCACACCCGTGCTGTTGAACAAACTCGTATACGTCGAGACACCGGGAAGGCTTGCCAAAACCTCTGCTATGCTGCTGGAGGTTTGATTCACAACGGTCACTTGGTCAGTGGCGCCGGTAGTCGTGGTTGTCTCAGTAGTCGCCTGGGTTGGTGCGGATGTATTTGACTGGTCAATCCACCACCAGATGCCCGCGATTACGACGAGGACAAGTACGATGACTACTACCCAAACCCATGTATTATTTTTCATATATATATTATTTAAATCTTCATCAAACTAACGCACGTAGCTTACGACTCTCTTCATGAAAAGCAAGTGAAGATTTGAAGTAGAACCAATCTCAAAAATACCGTTGTAGACTAAAGGCACAGGGCGTTACCCGTAATTTGCCTGCCCATGCCTCTCACCAACGAGCAGTGGAGCGTCATCGCTCCGTTTGTCACACCCCTCAAGCGTTTGGAAACCCGCGGCCGTCCCCGGCAGGACGACCGCAAGATACTGGAAGGTATCCTCTGGGCACTGAAGACCGGCGCCCAGTGGAAGCACCTGCCGAAAGACTACCCGCCCTACCAGACCTGCCATCGCAGGTTCCAGCAGTGGGTGGAGAGCGGCGCCTTTGACCGCATCGTCGAAGCCCTGGCCATGGACATGGAATACCGGGGGCGCATCAAGCTCAGGAGCTGCTTTCTCGATGCCACCTTCGCGGGGGCAAAAAAGGGGGTCTTGGCGTGGGACCCACGAAGCGTGGGAAAGGCACCAAGATCATGGCGATTGCGGACGAAGGCTCTCTTCCAGTCGCCGTCTATGTGGCCTCTGCTTCTCCGAGCGAAGTCCGGTTGGTTGAAGACACGCTTGCCCGGCGATTTACCCGACAGAATCCGCTTCGCCTCACGGCTGACCGAGCATATGATTCCGATCCGCTGGATGGAACGCTCCTGAACAAATACCGCATCAAACTCATTTCACCGCATCGCAGAGGCCGGGTGCGCAGAGCAACACAGGACGGCAGGGCGCTGCGCTCCTACAAGCGCCGGTGGAAGATTGAGCGGCTGTTCGCGTGGATGCACAACTGGAGAAAGCTCGTGACTCGCTACGAATACAAACTGCAGAACTTTGCCGCCTTCGTGAAGCTCGCGTGCATCATGCTATTACTCAAACATTATTTTTGAGACTGGTTCTAGTCTTAATTTTGTTGACACATAGCGAAATAAACAACCTGAGACGTGCCCATGGTTGTTTATTTTCAAAACGTCCGACTCAGTGAAGCCTTCAAAAAAATAATGACTTTTCTGCCGGTGCGGAACATACGGCGGAGTCAGAACTCCGCATACGGGCAGTATACCTCTCGCAAAAGAAGAGGCCGTCTTTTTAGAGGCGGCCTAAGAATCGGGACTGGAATCAAGTTCATCTAGTTGGGCAAGTTTCCGATATAGCGTCGATCGCCCTATGCCAAGTCTTCGGGCGACTTTGGTCATTTTGCCCTCATAGAACCTGATTGCGAAGCGAATGATTTTCAGCTCGATTTCTGCCAGAGTATAGATTTCACCCGCCTTATTGATTAACCTTATCCGGTCAACATCGATGTCAGCTTGAGCGATGTCATCGGGTGCCGGGCGGACTTCGTTCCCGTACGCATTACGCCGAGGTTTTACGCTTGAACTTTTCTTACCTGCTGTCTCGCCTCGCATGGCAAGTCTAGCGTCTGCTGTTGCACCCATGGCACGTGGTCCTCAAAAGTTATCCGGAATGGATATTACAGCGTATTTATTCAGAAGTCATTAGCTGGGAGCGTGGGACGATATTGGAACTTTGCTCAATAAAAACCTTATTGCTCCGTCCGACCATTCATACTAAGATACCATTCGGAGTTGCTTGAAAAGCTCGGTTATATGCCGTGCACCCGATAGACTCGGGTTCTGTAGGCACTCCAGGAGAACAAAGTGAAAAGATGGAACCAGACGACCATTGTATGGCCCATGTGGAGCTATCACGTAGACGGATACAACGACATCGGATATGGAGAAAAGACTAGAACCAATCTCAAAAATACCGTTGTAGACTAAAGGCACAGGGCGTTACCCGTAATTTGCCTGCCCATGCCTCTCACCAACGAGCAGTGGAGCGTCATCGCTCCGTTTGTCACACCCCTCAAGCGTTTGGAAACCCGCGGCCGTCCCCGGCAGGACGACCGCAAGATACTGGAAGGTATCCTCTGGGCACTGAAGACCGGCGCCCAGTGGAAGCACCTGCCGAAAGACTACCCGCCCTACCAGACCTGCCATCGCAGGTTCCAGCAGTGGGTGGAGAGCGGCGCCTTTGACCGCATCGTCGAAGCCCTGGCCATGGACATGGAATACCGGGGGCGCATCAAGCTCAGGAGCTGCTTTCTCGATGCCACCTTCGCGGGGGCAAAAAAGGGGGTCTTGGCGTGGGACCCACGAAGCGTGGGAAAGGCACCAAGATCATGGCGATTGCGGACGAAGGCTCTCTTCCAGTCGCCGTCTATGTGGCCTCTGCTTCTCCGAGCGAAGTCCGGTTGGTTGAAGACACGCTTGCCCGGCGATTTACCCGACAGAATCCGCTTCGCCTCACGGCTGACCGAGCATATGATTCCGATCCGCTGGATGGAACGCTCCTGAACAAATACCGCATCAAACTCATTTCACCGCATCGCAGAGGCCGGGTGCGCAGAGCAACACAGGACGGCAGGGCGCTGCGCTCCTACAAGCGCCGGTGGAAGATTGAGCGGCTGTTCGCGTGGATGCACAACTGGAGAAAGCTCGTGACTCGCTACGAATACAAACTGCAGAACTTTGCCGCCTTCGTGAAGCTCGCGTGCATCATGCTATTACTCAAACATTATTTTTGAGACTGGTTCTAATCTAAGGGTATCCGTTTCGGAAGAAGTAGCTTTTCTTCGTTGCGTATCTATCACCGCTCAATCAGATCTTTCACATCAAATGAGGATCTACATATCTCTTAAGCCTGAAGGCAAAGAGAAATGGCCTAACCCAAAAGATCTTCAAAACGCCGCCTCGGTGGTTACGAGGGCTCTGTACTTCCAGAATTTTCAAGAAGAGAGAGCCGAAGCAGTGCACGACCACATCGTCATTACCATGAAATTGTCGCCGGGCGAGCAATTCTGCGAAAAGGCGATTGCATTAGTTGGCAGAATTATGTATCTGTTCGGGATACAAGACAAAGATGGTCGGCTCGTTGGAAATTTCAACATAAGCCAAACGACTCACATTTTGCGCAACGGTCGTTGGGAAACTTATGCGGACGTGTTGCGTAAAAAGCTTAGGCTCCAAGGCCCATATATCTATTGTTGGACCAACTAACACTTTCTACTCAAGAGTAGCTCCACTTCGGTGGAGCTTTTTGTTGGCTTAGCTGGGAAGATTAGAAATCGAACTTTTAATGACAGATTAGGAGAATGGCTCGAACCTTACCAAATCCTTATTCTTAGGTCTATTTTATAAATCTACTCAAAACCAGAGGTTCTAACCGCCAAAAACCTGGCTCAACAAAGCCTTGAAAAATAACGGTTTTTAGGCAGGTGCCCAGGAGAGGACTCGAACCTCCATGCCCTTGCGGGCGCTACCACCTCAAGGTAGTACGTCTACCAGTTTCGCCACCTGGGCGTTCGTCTACTTTACAGCAGCTTCCTCTTTTTGAGGAGTAGTTTCTTCGGGAGCACGCGATCCTTCTTGAGAAGACTGCGGCGTAAAGGCAAGCTGCTTTCGCATAGCGCGCTTGACGTCGTGCGCGGCCTTGCGGCGGATAAAGTAAAGTTTTGCGCGACGAGTACGCGTGCGGCGCAGCACCTCTATCTCCTGGATCATCGGAGAATAAAGTGGAAATATTTTTTCAACCCCTACTCCGCTTGCCACGCGGCGCACCGTGAACATGGCACCCGGCTCCGTGCCATGCTTGACCGCAAGTACCAGACCTTCAAATGCCTGTTTGCGGACGTTCTTGGTCGTTACTTCTTTTTTATTGGCTGCTTTGCCTTTTTTAAGCTCGACGATGTTTTGCCAGACACGCACCGTGTCCCCAGCACGCAGTCCCAGGTCCGCTCGCTCCTTCATATTTACGGGGGAGATTTTGACTCCAGATTTCATGACTTGTGTGCAAGGACTTTATCACAGAGCTACTCTTTGCGCAATTCATTTTCTGCTCTTACAAAATCTTCCGGCAGCGGGGCTTGAAACATCATCTCCTTTCCATTCGGATGAATAAAGGTAAGTGAGTGAGCATGGAGTGCGAGGCGGTTGAATCCGAGAAGCGGCGGACGAGTGGGCGCATAGAGTTGATCGCACACGATAGGGTGTTGTATCGCCGAGAAGTGCACTCTGATTTGGTGCGTGCGGCCGGTTTTTGGAAACGCTTCCACGTAGGAAACGCCAGCACCTCTCTGTATTACCCGATAGAGAGTTTCGGCTTGGCGCCGAGTGCCGTGCGGACGCGTGGCTGAGCGAGGCCCTAAGCCCCCGCGTGCAGAGCCGATAGGCCTCTCAATTATGCCGCGGTCATCTTTTAATATGCCGTATACGAAGGCACGGTAGGTCTTTTTTATTTCTCGGTCTTGAAATTGCCTTTTTAAAAATTCGTAGGCTTTCTCGGTTTTTGCAATCAGTAAGATACCAGAAGTTTCTCTGTCGATTCGATGTACGAAATGAAACTCCGAATATTTCTTCCCAAGCCACGCATCAAGCGCCGGGTAGTCATGCTTGCCGTCCGGATACACGATCATCCCGCTCGGTTTATCGATGACTACGACAGAGTCGTCCTCAAAAATAATCTTCGGTTCCATGTGCACCCTCACGGTAGCGCACCAGTCCAAGTGAAGCAACGTAAGGGTTCTTCGGGCACCATTGATCGTATTGTCACGAGGTCTCATGGTCAGCGGCAAAACCGAACAAACCGAACACCAAAAGGCATAGTTTGAAGTGTTCGGTTTTTGTTCGTTTTTTGGCGTTCCAGCAAGCACCCCAAGGGTATTCGCTGGATGGAAGGCTCAAAAAGCACCGTTCGCTTGGAGCCTCGTGGTTGCGAACCAAAAATGGACGAATTGGACGAAAAAACCGGGGTATTTGGATGTCCAATTTTTCAGCATAGTGTTACAAACTGTTACACTTTTCTAAGGGTACAAAAAATGAGGCGGTTGCAGAATACGCCTAAGGAAAAGAACATTCTACTGAAGGAGGTGCATAACACTATTCGGAGGGCTGTACCACTGTAGCAAAAATCCATTGGACGGATGGATTGGACACAAAATCGTCCAATGGAGAACGTCCTACCACAGCGGGCAGTGAAATGCCAAGAAATGCCTAAAAATTGGGTGAGTTGTGCTTAAGAAGGTCGACATTTTGGCATTTGCCGCTCCAGCGATTTTATACCGAATGGGACACGGAATGACGTGTCATATGTGTAATTTCAAGCCCTTTACCCCTGCAGCCCGGGGCCAATGATACCGAATGAGACTCCAAAATAGGGCTTCATTTGGGAGCTATCTAATTTTCTGCTCAGCATTATCTCTGGACTGAGGCAACTCTGTAGTTACCCACGCGTCGTCCGCCTTGCAAACATAAACCGTGCGAGCATATGTCTTCCCATTATCAGAATTATGACTACTATCCGACCGCTTAATTTCCATTGAGAGATCGCAAACAGGACATTTCATATGTCGCCATTATATACCCTGCGCGTGGTGTACCATAATCAACAATTGCCTTCCAACTAAAAATTGCAGGGTATACTATCCTAAAGAGGGTCAGCAACCTTTTTTATACAATAAGCGCGATTCCAATTAACACTATTGCCATGAGCAACAGCACAAGAAATTCCTTACTATGGGTTATAGGGTTCGTGGTGGTGTACTCGATTTTTGTCATAAAGGTCTCATCAACGGTCAGCGATTACTCGGATATCATCGTCGGCACGACCTTCTTTTTCACGTTGTTTATCGGTTACTTTATTGGGCGTCAAAATGATCGATACTCAGAAATCTCTGACCAGCTCACTTCCAACGATGGCTGGTTCTCGTATCTATATCGCATTAGCGGTCTTGTGCCGCGCATCCAAGGTGAGGTGCGGGATATTCTCAAGGATCATTACTCAAAAATCATCGAGAGTAAGAATCTCGCATATCATGTCACGCACCCCTCCAACACACTTACAAGAATGACAAAAGCTTTGGGAAGCATCACAGAAGAAGAGAGTGGTAATCCAGCTGCGGGAGAGGCGTGGCCTTTTACTTTTGAGGTTATTTCTGACTTGCAGATAACTCGCAAAAAAATACTTAATCTATATGGAGAAAAATTGGTGCCGTTCCAATGGTCCATCGTTTACATACTGGCTGCCCTGTTGGTGGTCTCCTTTAATTTTGTTCCATCAACGTCTTGGCTCGTCACTATTTTGAAAATATGTTTTGGTACTGCCGTCTTCATTTCGATCATATTATTGCATCAGCTCGATAATCTGACGCTTTTTGGAGACAGCGCTGGAATGGATTCGGCGCACGATGTTATGCGTATTGTCGAAGAAAAAGATGCGGCCGAGCTTGGGAAAAAATAGCTTGTATTTTTATCGGATATCCTGTAGCGCGAAAGAATACTTAAGTCCGAGCGCCATCACAACCGCCAGTACCAAAAAACTCCATTGTAGTGAGAACAGTTGGAGCGAGATCGATGCGACTACGGCCGCGGCGACATACGTTGCAGGACGTGCGACACGGAAAAGGCTGATGGTGTCGGAGAAGGAGCTGTCGACGTGTTTGAAGAAATAGCTCTCCGTTGCTATCTCAGTGCAGCTTGCTCCAACGCGGCTGACAAACAAGACCACAGTCCAGAAGAGAAATACAGGTGTCGTAAGAAACGGCATGAGAGCAACCATAAGCGCCATGAGCACAAAGCCGACTATCATTATTTCTTTTTCGTCGTATCGCATATCCGCAATTCTGCCAAGCGGCAGCTCAAGCAGTAGGAACGGCAGAAGCATGATGGCAAACATTATCCCTATCTGCGCCCACGTAAACCCAACGTAGCGGAATAAATAGAGCGGTGTATAGATGACCATCCACGCGTAGAAAAAGCGTAGAAGGAATTGCGCCGCGAATACGTTATATAGATTGGGACGCTTAAAAACGTATGCGAGGGATTCCCGCAAGGAACGGTGATTGTACGAAGCATCATGGAATGTTCGCAGCCGCGAAACAATGACCGCCAGTCCTATCAGTAAAAAGGCCACTGACACGAGGTATACTTTCCAAAACGCATCGGTAGAATCGAGTAGCAGTCCAGCTATGAGCGGACATACTACCTGCGCGATATTGATCATGGTGAGAAAAAGCCCGCGCATCCCGCCAGTGACTCGCTCATCCTTTATGAATTTCTCGAGAAAAATGTCGAGGTTGAGGTAAATCACCGGCGAGATAGCGAGAAAGACAGTGAAGAAAAACAATACCGCCATAGAGCCGTGCGCGAACGCGAGACCCACAAGCGATAGGGCTTCGAGCAGGATGAAAAATGATATCAGCCTGTAATTTCCGATCCTTTTTAAGATGCGGGAGAAATACGCAAAGAAAAGGAGACTTATAAGCGAGCCTATGATGTAAAGTATGCTGATTCCGCTGTCGCTGAGATACTGGCTTAAAAAAGAGGAGTTTATGTAGATGATTAGGAAGTAGTGAAAAGAGACGAACAGATTGGCAATATATACCGCGCTTACATCCGAGTCCTTACGCCTCCACAAAAAATCAGCCATTGACGTGCGCATGTTTAGGGATGAAAAAAGAAGGCGATGCCGATGATCGCGTAGGAGCCGAGGAGCTGCACGCCTTCAAGCCAATTGCTCTCGCCGTCGGCGATTATGAGGTTGACGATAAGCACGGAGAGAACGATCGAAACGAGTTCGAAGATATTGAATATAAGGTTCATCGGCTGGTGGATTACCAATCCCGCGAGCACCAACACCGGCGCCACGACCATCGCTATCTGTGTTGCAGAGCCCATGGCGATTTGGAGCGAGAGATCCATGCGATTTTTACGCGCTACGATAACTGCAGAGAGATTCTCCGCGGCATTGCCGATGATGGCCAAGAAAATAACGCCGACGAACAGCTCAGACCATCCCAGTGTGGCAACCAGCGGTTGAATGGAATTAACCAATAATTCGCTTACCCATGCGACTACGAGCGTCGCGGCACACAAAGTAAGAAGACTGCGTGAGACGCTCCAGCGCGGTTCATACTTTCCCGCTTCTTCCAGATATAGATGCTTGTGGGTATGCAAAGAGAAAAAGAGGGTGGCGCCGTAGAGCACGAGGAGCGCTACTGATACCCACAGACTCATGTCTTCGACAATGCCGCCCGTGAGAAGCGGAGCGGTCTGCGACAAAATGGCTGGCATCACAAGTGCTATAGCGGCGATAAAAAGGGTTGAACCGCTGGCAAGCACGGCGGTTTTGTTGAACGTCTGCTTCTCGCGCGACCAACCGCCTGCGAGCATTGAGAGCCCGAGCACCAAAAGCAAATTACCGATAATGGAGCCAGTAATCGATGCCTTGACCACTTCTATAAGCCCTGCGCGCAGGGCAAAAAAACCGATAATAAGCTCAGTCGCGTTACCGAACGTCGCTGAAAGAAGCCCGCCTACGGCGGGCGATGTACGTGTCGCCAGTTCCTCAGTTGATTCCCCGATGAATTTGGCGAGCGGCACTATGGCGAGCGCGCAGAGAAAAAATATAATAGTGGGCGATATGCCAAGAGCCTGCGCTGCGATGGCGACGGGCACGAACACCAGCAGGATGAGAAAAAATTTATCCATTAGTGCAGATTTGCCCTCACTTCAAATGAGTGCTGGGTCGGATTGTAATCGGGATGAAAGGTAGTTGTGTGGATTTTATCGCCCCGCATCTCGTAAAGCGCATGCGGCGATTTTCCTCCTGGATGGAATTCCGTCGCGTACCACTTGCCGTCGCGCACGGTGTAGAGCGGCTTGTCGGCGGGAGCCTCGCGATTGAAGCGGGTCGCATACACCTGACCTCCCCGCAGCTCATACTGAGGCCGGAGTGAGTGCTCCCCGCCCGCATGGCCATATTCAGCCTGATGAATGTATTGGATATCCATAGCTAAAACTCTAACATTTAAGAGGTTTTTCAAAACTCAGTTACCAACAGCTTGCCAACTCACCCCTACTGGACTCTTAGGAGGGTTGGCGTCATCCATTGACCTGTCGAAATTAGCAGACACATAACAGGCCTAGACATATGGAAGCACATATAGCAGAAGGTTTGGAGCAGATGGGCGTAGCCGCTCCGCAGGAGAAAGCAGCAGTGCAAATTAAATATTGCCTCTATGCTCGAAAGAGCACCGAGGACGATGAGCATCAAGCGCTCTCCATTGATAGTCAAATCAAGGAGATGACCACGCTGGCGGTGAGAGAGAAATTAGACGTAGTCGAAGTGCGGTCGGAAAAACACTCCGCCAAGGCCGCTGGGCAGCGTCCGGTGTTTCGGCAGCTGCTCGCTGATCTGAGGACAGGTGTATTTAACGGCATACTCACCTGGGCACCCGACAGGTTGTCGCGCAACGGCGGCGATCTTGGCGTAGTAGTCGATCTCATGGATCAGAAGTGTTTGGCAGAGATACGGACGTACACGCAGAAGTTCACCAATAACCCCAATGAGAAATTTCTGCTCATGATATTGGGTAGCCAGGCTAAACTCGAGAACGACAACAAGAGCCTGAACATAAAACGCGGGCTCAAAGCTCGCGCCGAGATGGGGCTGTGGCCTGGCATAGCGCCTACGGGCTACCTCAATGACAAGAGGAGTGACCACAAGTGCGAAGTGCTGGTGGACCCCCTGCGTTCCTCAGTGGTGAAGCAAATATTCGAGAAGGTCGGACGCGACAGGTTGAGCGGAAGAAAAGTCTATGCGTGGTTGCGGGGTGATGTCCGCTTCACCACACGGTATGGCAAACCGCTGAGTTTGAGCAACATCTACAATATGCTGAGAAATCCCTTCTACTGCGGCATGTACGAGTTCCCCCGCAGGTCGGGACAGTGGTACACCGGCAAACACACGCCCCTCATCACCAAGGAGCTGTTCCAGTTGGCGCAGGAGAAACTGGCGGAGGAGAATAGGCCACGGAAGAAGTTCCAGGACTTCACCTTCACCCGTCTCATGACCTGCGGGTATTGCGGGTCAGGTATCACAGCCCAGGAGAAGGCCAAGAACCTCAAAGACGGCTCGGTGCGTTGGTACATTTACTACAGCTGCAACAAGCACAAAGATCACCACTGCAAGAATCCATATATCAGGGAGGACAATCTCATATCCCTCCTCCTAGAGATATTGAACCAAGTATCCATAGATGAGATAGGGGCACGCCATCTCATCGAGCGAGAGGTGGCGCGGTACAACAAACTCAGAACCGCTATGGGTTATACCGACAAAGACACGGCGAAGGATATGGACACCAGAAAATATGCTAAGTATCTCCTTCAGCATGGGACGCCTCAGGAGAAACGCGAACTGCTTGAACACCTCAGAAACAGGATTGTGATGAAGGACAGGAAAATATCCATATCAGATTAGTTGCCTTTTTCACACATACGCACCTCACCGGTCTCAGGATCTTGTATGACGTTTTCAGCCCATGTTCTGCCTCCTAAAGGAGAAAGCGGCTTATCCAGTGAATACAGTGGGGCAAGACCACGACCCGCATACTCGAGTGTTTTGAAAACGTATCCCAAAAAGGAACCCGTGAATCGATAGCGACGAATACATGCGGCAATTTGTTCTTCTAGAATGTCGCCAAAGCCACCCCAGCGCTGAAGTACATAATATTTCTCAACCCAGTCGTCGACTGCATATCTGATGAGTGTCACGGCCTCTTGCCGTGCAAGCACATTGCCCTTTTGAGCGACTCGTACGAAGGCGACAAGTATGCGATCCCGCGTCCGGCGGTCTTGGTCATCCAACGCAGTAATCAAAGTATAGATTTTGTCACGATATTTAGTGAGTACCAGATCAACCTCACCTTGATTCTCATACGGTTTCTTTGCTCTACGTCTGCGGCCATTCCATTTAGGTTGAAGCGATCGATCAAGAACGCTAGTGACCGCATCCCAATCAATATTGCCCGTTGGTGTTCTGAGATTGAGTCGGATGAATCGGTATGCTCGGGGAGCGTGCTGATATACCCAAGTGCCGGAGAACGACTTAGGATTCTTTTTGGAGAGAACGGTGCTTAAGATGTAAATCGCCTTGTCAAAGTTCACACTGTGTAAGTGTAAGACCAAAAAGTTTTGTTCGTTGACCCCTCTAGGTTGCGAACCAACCTCGAGATATTTCGAGGCCTAGTGGACGGCTAGATGGGCCGCTGACTGCTGTGCACGCTGCAGGACTCGAACCTGCGACCTTCCCCGTGTAAAGGGGTTGCTCTACCAACTGAGCTAAGCGTGCGTGCCCCTCCACGGTATCGCACCGTACCAAGCGAGGCAACGCAAGGGCCGTTTGGCCCATCAGCGACCTCTTGATTCGATGCCTCACGGTAGGGTTGTAAATGAGACATAATGAGACACTACTCGCGCATATCTGTAACTGTCTCATTTACGGCATTCCGGCAAGCAGAATAAGGGGATTCGAGGATTTAGGTGCTGTCTCAGGAGCTTTTCGAGCGCGCCGCACGGTATCGCACCAGAATCTTACAAATCTGACAGGGGGTCAGGGTTCAAAATGCTACAAAAGTGACACGAGAACGATACGTTCAGCTGTAACTTTTCGGGATCAAAATGCCACGAATGCGACAGTCGAAATGGCACACTTTGGCACACAGATACGGTGTGTGCCGAACGTATGATTTTCACCCCTTTCTACTGCCCGACTCAAGGCAGACCCTTGCTCGTTTAACGAAAATGGCATAGCACACTGTTCGGGGAGAGTGTGCCCTTTCTTAAACGCTAAAAACGCCGATCGTGAGAAATCGCTAGGTGTAGTTATTTCTTTAGCGACAAAGTACGTCTTAAGGAAGCTAGGGCTTTCTCTTGAGCATCCATGTCCTCGTTGATATTTCCAGACGACTCAGCAAAGGCCATCTCGATAAGTCTTAAATCCTGCTCCGAAGAAGCACTTTCAACCATATTTAGCATATGCGCTTCATAAGGAGCCCAAGGTAGTTCCTTTGAGCCTTGTCTCATTTTCTCTGCTTTCTTTGTCCCGAGCAACGAGTCGACTTTTTCCTGAAGTTGTATCGCTTCGGTCGTTTGAGTCTCGTAACGCTCCTTGAGCTCGCCAAAGATACGCTTAATGTCTGTCGACAACTTTTCCTTGCCTTCTTCCAAAGAATCGAGTTCTTCCTGACTAAATGACCGTGGTTGATTTGCTCGAACTGCTAAAAAATCTACGACATTATTTTCTCGACTAACGCCGCCTTCTTCCTGTCCCGTTTCTGCCGGATGGACTTCACCGTAAAGCGAAGATCCAAGAAGATTCATTCTGTTCTGAAATTCCAGAAACTTATCAGGAGGAATTCCTCCTTTTTTTTTCCAATCACGGAGCCTTGTTTGCGCGTCAGCGTGCCAAGATTTTGCTGAAGCGATATCTTGTGTCGCGAAAAAACCGTCAGCTCGCGCAAGCACGTTAGAGATTTCAGCACTCGGGAGTTGAGCAATCATTTCGCGCGCCTCATCATTAAAAGCAGACACGTCTACTCCCGCCTCTTCAGCGGAGGTTAAATTTTTCTGAAGATCTTCCCACACGGTATCTCCAAACATACGCTCCCCTCGCAAGGTCTTGCGAGCATGAGCCATTCTTGACTTAAGCACTTGAATTTCCCGAGAATCCTCAGGACTGCTTTCCAAGTCTTGATCTGGAGCGACTTCAGGTTTTTTCTTGGGTGGCGAATTAAAAGGATTTTCAGCTGACATGGCTCGTTCGGTTAGAGTTTATAAAGCAAGATGGACTTTCAATATTATAACTCATTTCCGTGTTTTTGATGTCTCCAGACCCTCCTGGACTCCCAGGAGGGTCTGCGTCATCCATTAGACCGTTAACAATTAACGGCAATATATGGAAACAGCAACGATTCAAGGTGGTTTTGGGGCGGCAGTCGCTCCCGCAGAGGCCGTGTCTCTTAAGTACTGTCTGTACGCGAGAAAAAGCACGGAATCGGAAGAACAGCAGGTGTTGAGCATCGATAGCCAGATAAAGGAGATGCTAGCCTTAGCTGAGAAAGAGAAGTTAGAGATCGTAGAGATCAAGCGCGAAAGCCATTCCGCCAAAGAAGCCGGAGCGCGTCCGGTCTTCAACGAGATTGTGGACGAGATACGCACTGGGAAGTTCAACGGGATATTAACGTGGGCACCCGATCGTATATCACGCAATGCCGGAGACTTGGGACGCATAGTGGACTTGATGGATAGTAAGCACCTCGTCGACATCCGCACCTATGGCCAGCGCTTCGGCAACAATCCGAATGAGAAGTTTCTTCTGATGATTCTCGGGAGCCAAGCGAAGCTCGAGAACGACAACAAGCGCATTAACGTAAAGCGCGGATTGAAGGCGAGAGCGGAGATGGGGTTGTTCCCGTGCACCGCGCCGACGGGATACTTCAACGACAACCGAAGTGACCATCGCTGCGAGATTGTCATCGATCCGATTCGCGCGCCCTTGATGAAGCAGATGTTCGAGAAGGTTGGTCAGGAACGGTGGAGCGGGAGAAAGACCTACTTGTGGCTCAAGAACGATGCTCGATTTACGAGCAAGAGCGGCAAGGCCTTGAGCTTGAGCAATGTATACAACTTGCTTCGCAATCCCTTCTTCTGCGGCGTGTTCGAGTATCCAAGAGGCAGTGGGAGCTGGTATACCGGCAAGCATCAGTCGCTCATCTCACAGGAGCTGTTCCAAGCAGTCCAAGAAAAGCTCGCCGAGGAAACGCGCAAGAAAACCGCCCGCAACGACTTCACCTTCACCAAGCTCATGACCTGCGGTCTCTGCGGCTCCGGCATCACGGCTCAGGAGAAATCGAAAGCGCTCAAGGACGGTTCGACCAACTGGTACATCTATTACTCCTGCACCAAGAGCCGAGACAAATCCTGCAAGAACCCATTTGTACGTGAGGACTACCTTGTCACACAACTTCTCGGTATCATCGACCAAATCAGTATCGACGAGATTGGGGCACGCTCACTGATTGAACGTGAGGTTGCGAGATACAACACGCTGCGTGCGGAGGTGGAGGGTGTGCCGGAAACCCTTAAAGCCAATGAAATGGACTTCAGAAAGTATGCGAAGTATCTTCTCAAGAACGGGAGTCCAACTGAGCAACGAGAATTGCTTGAGCACTTGCGGAACCGACTTGTGCTGAAAGACCGACAAATCGCACTCGAGAGCTAACGCAAAAGCCGGAGCGAATCTCCGGCTTTTACGGGCAAACACCCTGCACGGTATCGCACTTTTTACGATGCCTCACGGACGTTAATTAGGTCTCTGACTGCGGTGCCCCTGCTCGGTCTCGACCCTGTGTGGGTGAGACCCTGTAAGGCTTCTTTAGGGGATTCCAGTATAGCAGAGCGAGGCCGCTCGGTCTGGGGCAAAACCGAACAAACCGAACACGGAAACAGGGTGTTTGAGTGTTCGCTTTTTGTTCAGAAATGGGACGAATGGGACACTTTTTGCATGATTTTGAAGTGTCCCATTTTGAGAGACAGGTGTCTTATTCGCCTCTAGAAAATGGCTCAGCCATATAAAAATGAGACAAATGAGACACTATTTGAGGGTATTTGAGGAGTGCCCCATTTTCAGGAGGCTCCAAAATATGCCTTAATCGCAGGACCTTGATGGCTTGACAAAACCGTTTTTTGGGTATATAATTGCCAACAAAGTTCCTTTATAACCTACTTGTAATCGCCATAGCGTAGAGATGCTTATTGATAGGCATTTGTGCGCTATGGCGAAACGCAATACCGTGTTAGCCCGCTAGCGTAGTCCGAAAGGAACTGACCATGTCAGAACATGCTCAGCTGATGGTCCGCGACATTCGCGGCCCGTTCTCGCAACTGCTCGTCAACCTCTCTGGAGACAACGGTCAGGAATGGCTCAATGCGCTCCAGTGGTTTCTCCGTAAGGAGAACCCGTGGTCTCATTGCACCGATACGTCCATTCTGGACAAGTTAATTAAGGACGTTTTTACGTCAGAAGTCGTTATGAAGCAGGGGATTAAGAATGGCCGTCGTGTAATCTCGGACCGTCTTGCTCTTGATCAAATTCTCACTATCGGAGATCTTGTCAAGCTTTCGGAAAGAGAACTGTTTCGTATTCCATTTTTCGGCAAAAAGTATGTCGGCGTCATTAAGGAAGTGCTCGCCGGCTACGGACTCCATCTCGCTAACGACTGATGCAATCTGTTCGCAACCCCACGCAATTCGGCGTGGGGTTTTACTTTGAAAATTGAGCCTTTGAATGAAGGCATCGAATAGCCTCTCAAACGGGAACCCCACACAATTTGGTGTGGGGGTTTTTACTTTACATAGATTTTATTCTACAGGAGGTACGGGATAACCCACAGCCTCAGCCAGTTCCCAAAAATCCATTTTCTTCCTCTCAATAAGCACCTTTTGACACTCTGCCACTGCCTCGTCATAAGTAGTGAAAAGAGCACGGACAGCCTTCTTTTGTTTCTCATCTAAGCCTTCAAGTTCAGTCTCGATTTGACCTTGTCTCTCACGGGCGTACTCGGCCTGTCGCTCTATCCAACCGAGCATTTTCTTTCTGAACATTTCTTGCATCTGAGGGTCAAGTTCCTCGCGAGTCTTTAGGCCCCGCATTTTCCTTGTCATATCAATTTGAAACTCTCTAAAGAGTGCGTCGGCTTCGCGCGTAAATACCACTCCATCCATGCCCGAGGTGTTAAGGTCTGCAAGCGCCACACTACGTTCTACAAGACTCGATTCCGGTTTTAGATTTGGCTGGTATAAAACCTGCTTTTTTTGAGTAAGGCTAAAAATATGTCCGGGCACTGTTACCAATATTGCCTTCCTTACTAGCTCGCATTCTGCATCAGTAAACACTTTTTGCTCTTTCATCCACTCGACCGCTTCTTCGGCGCTTTTTTCTTCGTTGTTGGGATATGTCCGATGTCTGCGATGCAAACCACCAATATCCTCTTGGGGCAGCTCTTCCTGATAATCTTGGAAGATATCGTGGTTGGCGGCAGCAATTCTTACCAATCCATACAGCCTCTCATCTTTATCAAGCTCAAGCGCTTTCGCTATGCGCTCGGCTCGTGAGAGCACTGTTTTAGTATGTAGCTCGGAGTGATATGGAAGTGCCTTATCGGGGTCGGTTGGGTTCTCATATCGCTCACGTATTTTTGAGAGGGCCTCGGAAACTCCTTTTTCAACCACTTGCTCAAAGTGAGTTTCTTTTTCTTGTGTGGGTATTTGGGGGCTTTCGGGTTTCCAGACCATGCATGTAATATACCAAATTTTAAGGCCTTTTTTGACATTTTCTTACCAACTCCGAGGCCGCTCGGGCGCTCTAGACACCCCTAACCGTTGCGTCATCCATTGAGGTATGGAGACATCAGCAATAACAAGGGTTCGGACCACATTACCAGTAGTAGCAGTACCAGTTAAATATTGCCTCTACGCTCGCAAGAGCACCGAAGAGGAAGACAAACAGGCTCTGTCGATAGAGTCACAGGTCAAGGAGATGACCACTCTCGCCGAGCGTGAGGGGCTCAATGTAACAGAAATAAAACGCGAGTCGCATTCCTCTAAAGAGGTCGGCCAGCGTGCGGTATATAACCAATTGCTGCAAGAAATACGCGAGGGCAAATTTAACGCCATCTTAACGTGGGCTCCGGATAGATTGAGCCGCAATGCAGGCGACTTGGGCGCGGTGGTGGATTTGATGGATCAGAAAAAACTTATAGAAATCCGCACCTATACGCAGAAGTTCACCAACAATCCGAACGAGAAATTCATGCTCATGATACTAGGTAGCCAAGCAAAACTGGAGAACGACAACAAGATGATTAACATCAAGCGCGGGTTGCGTGCTCGCTGCGAGATGGGCTGGCGGCCAAGTACGCCGCCGACCGGCTACCTGAGCGAAAAGCACGTCGACAAAAAGTGCCAAGTGCGGCCGGACCCAAAGCGCTCTGTCCTTATACGTCAGCTTTTCGAGAAAGTGGGCAATGAGGGATGGAGCGGCAGACAGGCGTATAAGTGGCTGAGTAAAACTGGATTCAAAACACAGTACGGCAAAAAGCTGTCGCTCGCGAACATCTACCTAATCTTACGGAATACTTTTTACTACGGCGAGTTTGAGTACCCGGTCGGGAGCGGCAACTGGTATCAAGGCAAACATGACCCGATTATCACCAAGGAGCTGTTCGACCGCGTGCAGGCTACGATACAAGATCAATTCATACCCAAGACGGATACCAAAGAATTTGCCTTCACAAGGCTCATTAAATGCGGCTACTGCGAGAGTGGGATAACAGCAGACGAGAAGTTCAAAAAACTCAAAGACGGTAGCGTGAATCGCCATGTCTACTATATGTGTACGCGGGCGAAGGATACTGACTGTAAGAACCGGCCTATTAATGAGGAGGGTATTATCGAGGAGTTGAGCGGGTTGCTAGATACTATCGACATGGATGAGATTGGGATGCGCTCAAAGATAGAGAACGAGGTAGCACGGTACAACAAATTCCGCAGAGGCGTGCTCAAGGTGACGACGAAGGAGCGCACCGCCGCAGTCGACGTGCGCAACTTCGCTAAGTTCCTCCTAAAAGAAGGCACAATCAGCGAGAAGCGCGAACTGCTCTCATGCCTTCAAAGCAGGCTGGTGCTCAAAGATAAAAAGATTTCGCTGGAGTAATTTTCAACTATCGTTCGATTTTTTATCGGGGTACCCAGCTAGTACTCTGGACACGTCGAAAATACCGCTCTGTTGAGCCAGCTCGGTAGGTCTCACTAACATGTGCCCTCGCGAGGAATCGAACCTCGAATAGCGGCTTAGAAGTCCGCAGTTATATCCATTTAACTACGAGGGCAAAAGCGCACCTGCACCCTATCATAATACGGTACTATAGTGTTACTCATGAAGATGCTCAAACAAAAATATTGGCATGAGCTGTTTGAGGCAGGGGTATTCCTCAAAGCCCTCAACAGCGTTTGGGAGATACTTGCTGGCATATTTTTGTTGACGCTCGCACGCGGAGCACTCCCGCATGTTGTGGTCTTTTTCGGTCGCAACGAGCTCCTCGGCGGCCGAGGCGATCTTGTCTTTCACTTCGTAAATCTGCAACTCGCGCATTTGCTGCTGGTAAATACCCGCGTCTTCGTAGGCGTGTACCTGCTGTTCCACGGCATTGTGAACGCCTTTCTGGCCCTTAATCTTTTCCGTAATCGCTTATGGGCCTACCCGGCGATGATCGCTTTTGTTTCGCTCTTTCTCCTGTATCAAATCTATCGGCTGCTCCACACGCACTCCGGCATTTTGCTTGCCGTGAGCGTCTTCGACTTCTGTTTTATTATTCTCACTTGGAACGAGTACGCCTACCAAAAACACAAACTGCTTCATGATGCTGCATCTTGATATTCAGTCTCTGCTGCTTGCGACCGGCTACGCCGGCCTTTTTTGCATTATCTTCGCCGAATCGGGATTGTTCTTCGGATTCTTCCTGCCGGGCGACAGTTTGCTCTTCACTGCTGGCCTTCTTGCCGCGCAGGGATTACTCAATATCATGATTCTGATGCCGCTGGTGGTGCTTGCGGCGGTGTTCGGTGACAATACGGGCTATTGGTTCGGCACATTGGTAGGGCCAAGGCTTTTTACCCGGGAAGATTCGTTCTTTTTCGACCACAAACATATCGAACGCTCAAAACGCTTCTATGAGATGTATGGTGCTCGCGCGCTTGTCCTCGCCCGCTTTATCCCGGCAGTCCGCACCTTCGTGCCCATCGTGGCTGGCATCGGCTCGATGAAATATCGGGACTTTTTGACCTACAATGTTATCGGCGCAATACTTTGGAGCACATTAGTGCTGCTCTTGGGATATTTTTTGGGACGCACGTTTCCCGCAGTCGAGAATTATCTCACTCCCCTGATCATTCTCATCGTCGTTATCTCATGCATGCCGCTTGCGCGGGAGTGGTGGATGCACAGAAACAAACCTATCTGACGCGCGAGCCCGGAACCGCATTCGTTTCAAACAGCAAAAAAGGATTTTCTTCTTCGCCACCGGTGGCGAGGACCATAGCGTGGCTTTCAAGCCCCATCATCATTCGAGGAACGAGATTGGTAACGAACGGGCAGCGCTTGCCTACGAGGGCTTGGGGATCGGGAAAATATTTGGCGATGCCTGAGAGCACTTGTCTCTCCTCCGAGCCGAAATTCACTTTCAATTTTAGGAGTTTGTCGCTCCCTTCTACGGGCTCGGCGCTTGCTATCTCGCCGACCGTTATTTCCACCTTTTTGAAATCATCGATTGAGATTGGCATGTGATTATTCTATCTTGCGGATACGGTCGAGATAGCTTTGGAGAATAAGGGCTGCGGCTGCCGCATCCAGTTTTTCGTGCGACGGATTGTCTTTGCGGGACTTGTTCTGTGGGGCAAATTGCCTGGCCGCTGCTGCGGAGGAAAAGAACTCTTGCTCATACTCGACCGGCAATTGGGTCAGCTCGGCTAAGTCTTTTTTAAATTGTTCGATATCCTCCATGACCGGATTGAGCTCTCCTTTGAGATCGCGAGACTCCCCTAGCACTATTTTCTCCACCCATTCCCTGTTTATTATTTCTAAAATTTTACCAAGCGCATCGGCGCCTGCGACGACAGTGGTAAGCGGAAATGCCAGCGAGCCGCCTTCGTCGGAAACCGCAAGGCCGATGCGCTTGGTACCGTAATCAATGCCGAGATATTTCACCCTGCCAGCATAGCGAACTCTGAAGAAAAAGTGTACTGTTTTGAAATTGGTGGGGTGGCTGAGTGGTCTAAAGCACTAGTCTTGAAAACTAGCATACCGCAAGGTATCAGAGGTTCGAATCCTCTCCCCACCGCATTGACAACTTTGTATCGGCGTGTTCCCGCAATGTCGAGGTTTTGTTGCGACCCGCAAAGCTCGCTACTGTTGTTCTGATTTTAGTTTATTGTAATACCTCTGCCGTTGCTTATACTGCCGTTCCAAAAATTCCACGTTCTTGTCGCGATAGTCCATCACCAATTTCGGATTGCTACCGTGCAGTAAGCGCCCGATATATTGAATAAGTTTTCCCTCGAATGAAAATGGAAACGCCAATACGAGGACAGAGATGTTATTCACGTCCAAACCCTCTCCAAAAAATTGGCCTGTCGACAGTATGACCTGGTACGCGCCTTTCTTGATGCGCTTAAGCTTGGTAAAGCGCTGGACCGAAGTATCTTCCCCCGTGATCATAATCATCTCACAGCGTCCTTTGAGGCACAAACGCAAAATATCAAGATGCTCTTTACGCTCGGACAACACAAGTACACGCTCGCCTTTTGTTACCTGTTCAATAACATCGTCGGCAACTATGCGATTTCGCGCGGTGTCGAACGAGACAATTTTTGAAAGCAGCTGAAATCGGTCTGTTTTCCACTCGAATGGTATTTCGAGCTTGGTTTCCCGAATGACAATACTGGGTGTTTTGCTCGTTAGCGCCTTAGTGGAGGGGCCATTTTCAGCGGACGACATGGTTGCAACTATGTCGCCGATGTACGCGTAAATGAGTTTTTCGTCGTTATGCTTGCGTTTCGGGGTCGCGGTCAGACCATAGACATAGGTCGGGTTGAGATTTTGTATCACCTCGCGGAACGTCACTGCTGGAATATGGTGACATTCGTCAATGATAATCGTGCCAAATTTGTCCTTAAAATCAGTTTTGTTTGCTGCCCGGGAAAAGCTCTGCAAAAGACCGACTGTGATTTCATTCCCGATCTTTTTCTTAACACCAGAGTATCGTCCAATTTTCACTTTTGGAATATTGAAAAATGTTTGGATGTGCTCGACCCATTGCTCCAGCAATTCTTTGCGATGCACAAGTACCAGCGCCGGCAGCTGCCGTCGGGCAACAATCTCCATGCCCATCATGGTCTTGCCGCTGCCGGGCGGTGCGACAATGACGCCCTGTTCATGCTGTAGCGCCTGCCCGACTATATGTTCTTGCGACGGTGTTAATTGTATAGAACTGGAAAATTTATGCGGTTCAAGAGAGGTGTGCTCGCACGCTATTTCATACGGCAAACCTTGGCTATCCAAAAAAACGAGGAGATGCTGCAAAAAGCCGCGTGGTAAAAATACGCTGTCGCCGACTTCGTCGATGAGCTTATAATATTTTTGCACGCCATGTACCGATTTACCTAACCGTTTTCTCGTCAGGTATTCGGTACTTAAAAAATTAAGATTGTCTTTCAGAAACCGAACAGTGTTCATGCTTACGTGCGACCGATCAAGCTCGATTTTATTTTTGACAATAATCTGTAGCTTTTCTCCGCCTTTTCGTGTTGACGCGGGGTCAGTCGGTAAAGCTTCAAGGGCAGCAAGCACCGCATCGAGTTTTGTCATGGAATGTTTCTTGCATTGAGCCAGATAGCTCCATTGGTCGACTAGCGGTTTCCCATTCTGAATATCAACAAAAACCATCGTGCCTTTGTGGACAAAATTTCCCTGCAGCGGGAGTGCGATGAGATTGCCAAATCCGTCTTTGGGAACCGAATCTTGATTCGGGAAGAGACGGTCAAAACTCACTTCTTTCTCAAACGGCGAAACGTGCAACACGCGCCGCATTAGCTCAAGGCCGATGCGGCGGCTTTTATGGCACGGGTACGGCTGGTCAAAAAATATCCATACGTGTCCACCCGTTCCCGATTTTGACTTTTCAAGATAGCCTGTGAGGCCTGTTTTATCCGCAGCCTCCAAATATGCTTTCGCATCTTCAAGCCAATGCTCACCGTCAAAGTCTGCCGCGAGGAAGTATGATGTCCCATCTGGGAGTATTGGATATACTCCGGCAAGCAGCTGCCCATTGAGGTGTTTCCGTAAAATATCCTTGTCGAACGGTATAAGCGTCTTATTTTGGAATGTCTTAATCGAGCCGCCCGCACGCTTATGCGCCATGAACTCGTTCCACTCGAACGAGTAGGCCGGACTGTAGCCGGAGCGTCCGTCCTTTTCCCAGTAGCGGGCGAATGCGTCCGAACGGCCGCGAAACAACGAAGCGAAGAGGTCGACTTGTTCCGAGGTTGCCATGTGGAAAATTTACATCACGAAATACTTGCTAAATATTCGGAAATTTCTTTTTCGGTCGGTTTGTGTGTATTAGTCGCAAAGAAGTGAAACTGAAGAAAGGGATCGGCTCCGTTTGCGGCAATGACTATATCGTCAATTATGCTTTGGGGTGCAACATCGAATGAGACACCGATAGATACAAGCACATAAAAATCCTCATATTTTATGTGTTCTAAAATGCACAGATCACCTTTTTCGATTTCGTGAATTGCATCAAGAAGCCGTTTTTGCTGGTTCTTAGAAAACACACTTTGTGTACTTAAAACGACATAGTATCTGGGAAATTTATCCTCCACCATTCCAAGAGGCGACTCGATAAACACACCGTCATCCGAAAACTCATCGCCATCTTTCTCATTCATAAAGTTATGATTTTCTATATCGCGTTGCACGGCCGAGCCCTATGCGTTTGATAAGACCGAGTTTCACAAGTCGGGCAAGTACTTGTTTGATGGTAGGGAGCGGAATTTGTTTAAGAAGCTCGGATACATTTCTGGGCGAAAGCTCTTTATTCTCGTCGAAGAGCCGGAATATTTCTATCTGCTTTTCGGAAAGCATCTGCTCCGGTTTGTCTCTCTCCAAGAGACTGCGGGAACTCTCAGCTTGTTTGAGTAGTGCGTCAAGCAGGAATAGAACCCACGTCGTAATATCCTCATGTTCGGACTTGTGATGCCGCTGCGCTCCGCGTAGCGAGAGGTAATAGTTTCCTTTGCGGTCTTCAATTATTTCTTCGAGCGATACGTAGGGCACATATGCATACCCCACTTGTAGTAAAAGCAAATTGGTAAGCGCGCGGGAAAGCCGTCCATTACCATCATGGAACGGATGTATGGCCAGGAATTCGAAAATAAAGTTCGTAATGACGAGAATGGGGTGCACATCTTTTATTTGCAGCGCTTTATTTGTCCACTCAAGTATCTCGGTCATTTCTTTGGCAACCAAAAACGGCGGAGTCGGCCGGAAGAGCACAACCTCCTCGCCCTTGTTGCCTCTCGCAACCACAACATTGTCGGAGGATTTATACTTTCCTTTTTCTCGTTGGTCTTTAGAAGAGAAGTGGAGCAAGATTTCATGGAATTGCAGAATTTGTCCTTCGGTGAGCTTCAGCGTTTTGTAGTTATCGAAAATTCTACCAAGCAAGTCTGCGTAACCGGCAACCTCTTCTGCGTCGCGCCCTTTTGGCGGTTTTGTTTTCAGCCCACGAATGAGCCGAGCGACATCCTCATCACTCATGCGGAGCCTTCAATGCGGGTCGAATGCACCGGTCGAGGTTATAATCACCGAGGCTTTGAGTTGACTGAGGACGTGTGGGTTAAGCTTGGCACTGCCACGCCAAAGCCCCTTCAACTCATCAATGAGAGCGATTTTCTTGAGAATCTCCGGCGACACCCATATCCTTTCGTTAAATCGTTTATCCATATACAATCAATACATGTGATTATATACGATTACATCCGATTGTCAATCCTTTTACCACTTTTGCGAAGCTACCAAAGGGTAATCATGGAGGCAGGACGACCCGTACGGTTCGAGCTGCTCCCGCCCGCATTGACAACTTTGTATCGGCGTGTTCCCGCAATGCCGACGGTTTGGTGTGACCCGCAAAGGCTTTTCTGGGAAACTGAGACGAAAAAGCAGCGCAAAATACGCCACTGTTCTCGCTACTCTTCGATCAGCGTAACTTTTTTGTCTTTGTAGATCACTCTGCTGCGTAGATTCGCTAACAACTCCCGTTTGTCCGACACGCTCCCTTCCTTGAGCAGGTACTTTGCGTACTGACGAATGTTTACCTCGTCCTCCTCCACTGGAGAGATGCCGCTCCTACCGTTGACGATTTTCTGCAGCTTGTTGAATCGGCGTATCTCGTCCTCCATTTTGTGGCGCACCCCAAGCTCGTTGATGTTCACCTTGTCTATGATATGGAGCAGCTCCTCAATGAGTCTTCCTCGCGGATGTACTTGTT